>DATDTD010000001.1:0-7938 GCA_035290965.1 archaeon
CTTGAATCCGAAAAAAACTTTGAAAAAATAATTTTGGAAAAGGAAAGCACTGCCTCTGCTTTGAGCGAATTAAGCGGGCTTATAATAAGGGACAAGGCGGGAACTTTTGTAGGCGGAAGAATGGGGCGTCCTGAAGCAAGCAGGCCGAGAAAAATGATTGGAAATCCCCATGTATTGTTTCCGATAGGAATGCTTGGGGGAAACATCCGCTCCATAAACAAGGCGCTTGATTCAAACAGGGCACAGCCCGGAATAATCGAGGCGGAAGTCCCCTTGTTCAGGTGCCAGAAATGCAAAAACATTCTCATGCAGCCCTTCTGCGCGGAATGCAATGAAAGGACTGTTTCAATAAGAGTTTGCCAGAACTGCGGCCGTGAATCCAAAGAAGAAAAATGCCCTGCATGCAAATCAAAGGCGCTTCCCTATTCAAAAAGAAACATTGACCTCGCGCAGATGGCAATGCAGGCAGGCAAAAACCTTGCAATGAAAATGCCTGAACTTGTAAAAGGAGTAAAGGGAATGATTAACACGGGAAAAATAACAGAGCCGCTTGAAAAGGGATTCCTGCGCGCAAAGCACGATTTGCATATTTTTCGCGATGGAACAATAAGATATGAGCTGATCAATGCGCCCATAACCCACTTCAAGCCAAAAGAAATAAATCTTTCAATTGAAAAGGCAAAAAAACTTGGATACGAAAAAGACATTCACGGAAAGCCTCTAGAAAATTCAGAACAAATGGTTGAAATTTTTCCGCAGGACATAATAATCCATGAAGCTGCAGGGGAATTCTTTCTGAAGACAACAAAATTCGCGGACGAACTGCTCATGAGATTTTACAAGCTTGAACCATTGTTCAATTATACAAAAAAAGAGGATTTGGTCGGAGAATTAGTGCTTGGGCTGGCGCCGCACACTTCAGCAGCAATAGTCGGAAGAATACTCGGTTTTACTGGCGCAAGAGTCTGCTTTGCGCATCCGTATTTCCATCTGACAAAAAGAAGAAACATTGACGGAGACCAGGACTCGTTAATGCTGTTAATGGACGGCTTGCTGAATTTTTCGCATTCCTATCTCCCGGGCTCAAGAGGGGGAAGAATGGACGCTCCGCTCGTATTCACTCTCGCATTAAAGCCCATTGAAATAGACGACGAAGCCTATGACATGGAAACATGCAATAATTATCCGCTTGAATTATACGAGAACGCGCAGAAAATGTGGCCCGCGGACATAAAAACACTTGAAAGAGTGGAGCACAGGCTTGGGAAAAAAAGCCAGTATTCCGGAATAGGATTTACGCATGACACAAGCTGCTTTGATGCAGGCCCGAAAACAAGCAAATATTTATTGCTTGGGGCAATGGAAAACAAAATAAAAACACAGGCAAAAATACAGAACATGGTAATGGCAGTCGATGGAAAAGATGCTTTGGAAAGAGTAATGGTTTCACACTTCATGCCAGATATAATAGGAAACGCACGCGCATTCTCGAGGCAGACTTTCAGGTGCACAAACTGCAACACGCGCTACAGAAGAGTGCCCTTGAACGGAACATGCAGCGCATGCGAAAAGGGAAACATAATATTGACAATTGCGCAGGGCTCGGTCCGAAAATATCTCAGCATAGCAAAAGAAATCGCGGTATTGTACAATCTGAGCGATTATCTGAAGCAGAGGCTTGAGCTTGCTGAACAGGAAATAAATTCTGTTTTCAAAAGCGACAAGGCGGAACAGAAAAAACTGCTTGAATTCGCTTAACTGTCCTTACTGGTTTTTCATCAGCTCTTTTTTTATTGCCTCAAAGATTTTTTGGGAATCATAGGCAAGCCTGATTAATCTTGTCGAGCCCCTTATTCCTTTTCCGCTTTGTGTTGTTACAATCAGGCCGTATGTTTCAAGCTCTGAAATATATTCCCTGTACCAGCGCGCTGAAACAACTGTTTCTTCAAGAGAAGAGGCAATGCGCGTGTATTCATCATAGACATCGCCGGAAAACAAAACGTTTTCATCCAAGCCTGTTATTCTTCTTGCGCCCTTTTTGCCTGTTGAAAGAGAGGCAATTGAAAACAAAACAAGCTGTTCCTGAACAGGCAAAGTTGCAATCATGTTCAGGATTATTTCCTCTTCAACGAGATGCTTTGCCTTTACAATGTCCAAGTCTGTTATTTTTGAGGAATTGTTTTTTTCCGCAAATTCTCCCGCGCGCAAAAGAAGCATTACTGCAGTCCTTGCGTCTCCGGATTCGCGCGCCGCAATTGCAGAGGCGAGGTTCAGCGCGGCTTCATCAACTGCGTTTTCCCAGAATGCGATTGCAGTCCTTTCCTGGAGAATCTGCTTCAATTCCTTTGCATTGTAAGGCGGGAAAACCATTTCGTGCTCGCAGAGGGCGCTTTTTGTCCTTCCATCAAGCCTGTCCTTGAACAAAACATTGTTGCTTATGCCCACAATTGAAATGCTTCCCCCGGAAAGCTCGTCGTTTGCCCTTGTAAGCGCGTAAACCAGGTCATCCAGATCCTTTACCTTGTCAATCTCGTCCAAAGCAACTAAAATGTTTTTTTTGCTTTGGTTTGCGTGCTCCATCAGCTTTTCAAGCACAAAGGCGGAACCGAAGCCCATGAAGTTTTCTTCGGGAAAAAATTTTCTCAGCGCGCAGAGCAGAACCTTGTATTTGCTGTTATGAGTCCTGCAGTTTATGTAAACTGTTTCAGCGGGGGAATTGTTCTGCATTGCAAAGGATTCGCACTGGTTAAGGACGAATTTCGCAGTGCAGGTTTTGCCGGTTCCCACCTTCCCGTAAATAAAGAGATTGTCGGGCTTTTTTCCCTGCAAGGCATTCCCCAGAACATAGGAAATGTCCGCAATCTGCTTTTCCCTGAAAGGCAGGTTGTTGGGAGTGAAATGCGGCGTAATAGCGTTCCTGTCCTTAAAAATAGTCGGCTTCTGCAGCACGCTTTCAAAAATATTCCTCTGTGAACTAGAAACCTGTTCCGATGTAAAACCCATTGAAAAACCCCCAACCAAAGCACAGCCAAAAGGCAATCGCACAAAAATGTTCAAAAAAAATATTCCAAAAACAAAAAAAAATTTTTTTCGTATCTATTACGCCATAACTTTAATAAAAAAAAGAGCATTTGCGGAAGCGAACCAATTCCGCTAAAAAAATTTGGTTTCTAAACCAAAAAAGCGAATAGGAAAAACTCTTTTTCAAAAAGAAAAAAAAGCATGCGCGGAAAAAGCCGGGAAAAAATCCTCTCGGACGCTTTCTGCATGGAAAAAAAACGCTTTTTTCAAATTTTTTTTTGAAGCAATGCACGGAGTATTTGCATTAGAGTCCTGCGTTAGGTATTTAAATTGTTGGCGGAGAAAAATATAATAACAAAAAATTTTTGCCAGGATTCTTTGAATCGGGGGTGAATGAATGGCTTTTTTGGATAAAGTTTTGAAGAGGAGCGACGAGGTTGACATTGAGGAAGTTCTGAACAATCTCGATGTCGAGGACGAGACAGCATACGAGAATGCTGATGCTTACGTGAAGTCCATGAATCTGAACAGGGCTGAAGACGTTGAAATAATAATGACAGAGGCAAAAGCCGGAAACGTGCTGCTGCTGAACATAGCGGATTTGAACAAGAGAAACGCAACAAAGCTCAAGGAGCTTGTGGGGCAGATAAAATCTGCAGTAGAGGGAATAAACGGCGACATTGCAAGGATATCTGCAGAAAGACTTATAGTAACTCCTGCAAATGTAAAAATTATTAAAAACAAAGGCGCAAAGTAAATACGGTCAAAATGTATTTAGGAACGCCTTCTTTTTCCTTATCCTTCAGCCTGGAGGAAATAAAGAAAACAGTGGCTGAAACATTAAAGAAAAAAAACTGGCACAAGTTTTCGCACGGCGACATTACTCTTTCTTTTGTGCCATACTATATTTTTTACTACGACGCATTCTTCGAGGAAAAAACAGAGACAGGCGCAAGGAAAATAATAGAAACCCAGCGCGGAAGGCTTGCCCTGAACGCTCTTACAGCGGAAATAGAGGAAGAAATTGCCGAAGAGCTCGAAGAAACAGAGTTAACAAGAAAAACTCCTAATGTTCCGATTGAAACAGAAAAGCCTGAAATGAACGCAAAAGAAGCCGAAAAAATCGCATTAATCAAGACTGCCTCTTTTCTGGAAACAAACGCAAAAAACGTAATCATAAGCCAGTTCAAAATGGTTTATTATCCGATCTGGATTTTAGGCATTGAGGTTGCGGAAGGAAACTTTGAACTGCGAGTTTCGGGAACAACGGGAGAAGTCTTTGAAGAAGAACAGATTCCTGAAAGAAAAAAAGGCTTAATGGAAATAACAAGCGAAGCCCTTAATGAGCTCAGAAGCCCTAAGGCATGGGGAAAATACGCCGCGGGAACAGGAAAAACAATTGCTGGAAGCGGAACTCTCAGAAAAATCCTGACAAACAAATGGTTCATAATTGCTGTTCTGCTTCTGGTTCTGATTTATGTAATATTCTATCTGCCTGTGCCGGCAAAATAAAAACAGGCAATAAAAACAGATTTTGCCGGAAATGCTATTTTCTTAATTTGTTAGCAACATTAGTTTCATATGAAGCCTATTGCCCAAGAAGACCTGTTTGGCTGCGCAGTTGCTTGCGTGGCATTCATTATTGGAACAACATACAAAAAAGCACTCAAGCTATTCGAGCATCCGGAAGACAGAAACCTGAAGGGCTATTACTGCAGAGATATCGTAAAGGCATTGGATAGGGCGGGCAAAAAATATTCCTATGCCTACTTAAAGAAAAACAAAAAGCAAGTTCTGAAAACGCCTCTGTACATAGTGTATCTAAAAAAATCCAAAGAATATCCCTCAGGGCATTATTTGGTTCGAGCAAAAAACAGGCTTTGGATGAATCCTTGGATTAATTTTCCAAAAATCAGGCAGGCCAAAAGCGGGTTCCAGACAAAATTGCCAGGCAAACCGCAATGGATTATTTACCTGCAGGAAGAATAAGATTCACTGCCCAAGCGCTTCTTTTATTTTTTCCGCGACTTTTTCACCGAGAATACGCTGTAAGTCCTTTAAATCTGTTTTTTTGAGCTCTGCAATTGTCTTTATGTTTGCGCGGAACAATCTGCGCGCCCTTACTCTGCCGATGCCGCGCACTTCGCACAAAGCCATTAGTTCCTCTTTTATTCCGTGCTTCAGGCGCCTGCGCATTTTCAAAAGAGGGGAAAAATGCTGTTCCGCCATTATTAACTTTGCAATCTCAAGCGCAGAGTATGCAAGCCAGTCGCAGATTAAAAGCTTTGAATGAAGAATGCCGGGCTGGACATTGAATTCATCAAGCAATAACTGTTCCGGCTTTTCGCTTACCCAGGATTCAAGCAGCAAAGCGGAATTGAATTTTTTCAAAAGATTGAAATCAAAAAACTCCTCCCTGTTCAAATCAATTGGCAGTTCAGATTCCCGAGAAGCAAGCTGTTCCCATAACTCTGCCTCTGCTTTTTTCGGAACGCTCTGCCAGGGAGAAAACTCAAAGGAATCTGCGAGCAGGAACAGGTAAAAAAAGTCGGAAAATTTTTTCTTTGACTGCAATCCCTGAATCATTGAAAATGCAGTCAGAGGCTCGAGATAAAGCTCTGAAACACGCGTTCCGATTTTTGTCGCATTAAAGGAATTTTCACTTCCCTCCACAAAACCCATTTCCTCGAGCTGGTGAAGAATGCTTATTATTTTTCCCAACAGCTCATGCAGGTTTCCGAACTGTTTTGCATAAAAGGTTTTTGAAAAAAATTCCTCAAGGGATTGCAAATCAAAAACAAACTTGTTTGCAACAAGGGAAAGCAATTGCATGCGCAGAACAGGCTCCAAACCGAGTTGAGAATTCGCATCCTCTATTTTTCCATTCACATAATTTTCAAGGACATCGTCCTTATCAGAATCAGAGCGCGCAATTACAATGCTTCTTCCCTGGGAATCGAATTTCGGGCGCCCGGCTCTCCCTGCCATCTGCTTGTATTCGCGCACAGGAATTCTTTCCATTCCGCTTCCCTCATACCTGAAAAGAGAAGGAATAATCACGGTGTGTGCGGGAGTATTCACTCCTGCAGCAAGCGTAGGAGTAGCAGAAATAACCTTTATGAGATTCTCTCTGAATGCATCCTCAATGAGAGAACGCTGTTTCTGCAATAGGCCCGCATGATGAAAGGCAACACCCTTTGAAACCAAATCCGAGAGCTTTTTGCACTGTTCAGTGGGAATTTCCAGAACATTGAGAATTTTCTCGGAAAACTTTGACAAAAAGAGTTTTTCCTTTTCCGAAAGATTCTTTCCCGTGAAATCCGCAAGTGAAACAGCAATTGTTTCCGCTCTTTTGCGCGTGTTTGCAAAAACAAGCGCCTGTTTTTTCTTTTCAATGAGAGTGTTTTCCACCAGCGCGCTCAGGGGGTTTTCCCCTGAAATTTCCTCTTCTGAATCATTGAAAAAAATCTTTTCATTGAAAAAAACCCCTTCCTGCAGCGGAACAGGCCTGTAATCTGATTCTACAAGCTCTGCGGAAAGCCATTCCGCGATTTCCTTTGCATTCGGAATAGTTGCGGAAAGCGCCAGCAGCCTGACTTTTGGATTCAGCTGCTTTAGCTTTGCAACAGTAACCTCTATTGTGGGGCCTCTTCCTGAATCTATTTCATGGATTTCATCCACAATAAGCACACCTATTCCCTGCAGCCAAGAGGCATTGTGCCTGATTAGAGAGTCTAACTTTTCATAAGTAGTGAAAATGCAGTCGAAATTTGCAAGATAAGCTGAACTTGAATCAAGGTCTCCTGTGCTTAAAGCAAAGCGGATTTTCATGGAAGAATATTTTTTTTTGAAGTCCTCGAAATGCTCTGAAGCAAGCGCCCTCAGGGGGCAGGTGTAAACAACCTTCTGCTTTTTTTCAAGGATTGAATGCAAAGAGGAAAGCTCTGCAATAATTGTTTTTCCCGAAGCAGTGGGAGAGGAAACAACAAGGTTTTTTTCAAAGAGCCTTTTTTCCACTACTTTCGACTGCATTGGGTTGAAGCCACTGAAACTGTTTGCCGATAAAACAGCTTTTTCAATGCTTTCCGGATTTTCAAACTGCATAAAAAAATTGCGCCTGAAAGGGTTTAATAAGCGGAGGCGCGCGGATTTCCCCTATTCCTTCCATGCAAGGAAAACAGCGAGCTCCTCGAAAAACAGTTTTTTTCTTGCAATTATTTTGCATTTAAAGCCGAGCTTCTTCAGAACCCTGCTTGTTTCTGCGTTTCCGTTCAGCGAGGATTGCAGGAAAAAAACCTTTCCTTCGGGGAGAAGAAATTTCGGAAAATCATTCAGAAACCTGTCAAGAGTTTCCCTGCCCTTTTTTCCCCCGTCCAAATCAAGAAACTTTTTTTCAGAGCTTGGAACATAGGGCGGATTGAAAAGAATAAAATCAAACTTTTCTTTTATGCCGGAAAACAAATCGCTTTTCACAAAGGAAACCTTTGCCTTAATGCCGAGGATTTCAAAATTCTGCCTTGCGTTTTTCAGGGCTGCGGGATTCTTGTCCGCAAAGCAGACAAAGCATGCTCCCTGCAGAAGTGCGGTTAAGCCCTGTATTCCTGTTCCGCATCCCAAGTCAAGTATTCCTGCCCCCTTGGAAATTTTTATTGCATCCGAAAGCAGGAAGGAATCCTCGGAAGGAGAGTAAACTGATTCACAAACAAGGAATTCTTTATTTTCAAGAAAAAATTTGCCCTGCATAAAAAGAAACCGCAATGGAAAAAAATTCAGAAGCTTGCCCATTTTATGAGCTCGTTCATTGTTTCAATGTCTGTGTCGAGTTCGGAAACCTTTTTTTCCAGTTCATCAATCTGCCGTCCGCTCTGCTGCATCCTGAATGCCTGTAGATCGTCGGCAAATTTTCCGACTTTTTTG
>DATDTD010000002.1:0-2224 GCA_035290965.1 archaeon
CCGCAAAAATAATAAGCGCGATTGTCAAAAAAATGCTTTCAATGCTTGCCACAATCATTCACTCTTTTTTTTGATAAATTAGAACCACTACTACTATTAAAAGATAACCTTTTTTGGCAGTTAATTATTTAATGGTTTGCGGAGTCTTTTTTATTATGGACCGCCTGATTGAAAAGGCACTGAAGAAGGGCAGGGCAAAAAGTTTTCTTCCGAATTTTGCAAGCGGCAAAAAGATTCTTGAAGAGGCTGCGGAGCATTTCGGCTTTGTGCAGTGGGGCACAAAAAGAATAGTCCTTCCCCTTGCTGTTTTTTACCTTATTGTCGGATTTTTTTTGCAGGAACATGTCCTCGGCTCCCTGCTGCTGGCTTTCCTGGTTTTTTTATACGCAAATTTTTTGCCCGACCTGGATGCTTTCTTTTCAAGTAGGAGCGGCAAAAACAGCCAAAAAGTCGGCAGGATTAAAAAAAGAATTGCCCTGTTTTTTGCCCCGTTGATTATCTATTACCTTCTTTCAAGGAAGCTGAAGCAGTGGGACCTTGGCTCTGAAAAGCCCTTTCACAGCAAAAGGGCGCTGTTCGAATTCAGTTTTTTTCTTTTTTTGTTCGGGCTTTTGCTTTATTTTTCCCTGCTGAAGGCGTTTTTCCTGATGCTGTTCGGGTTTTTGGGATTTCTCACGCACCTTGCTGTTGACGAAGTAATAATTTTTCCGAAAATAAAAAAGGCAAAAGCGGATAAAAAATCCTGAATTTTCGGGATTTTTTTTTGCGGAAACAGCGTCAGAAGAAACTGCTTATTTTCGCCTGTTTCCGCTATTCAAGGAAAACCTTTGCCGAGTACAGGAAAACAATTCCTGTTATGAAAAAAACAAAAGATATGAGCATTTTTTTTGTGTCTGTTTCCTTGTGGAGTTCTGGAATCAAATCCGAAGCCGCAATGTAAATGAATCCTCCGGCCGCAAAAGGAAGAAGGAAAACAGTGAAGCCGCTCTGCGCCGCAAAAAAGAATCCTATTAATCCGCCTGCAACGCAGGTTAACTGTGAAAAAAAGCTGAACATGAGGGCTTTCATTCTGCTGAATCCCCCGAAAACAAGGACTCCGAAATTTCCGAGTTCCTGTGGAATTTCGTGCGCAATAATTAGCATTGTTGTTATTGACCCGAACTGGATGCTTACAAGAAAGCTCGCCGCGATTACAAGCCCGTCTATGAAATTGTGAATCCCGTCGCCGAACAAAACAAGGTATGTTACGGGGTGTGTTTCACACACTCCCTCATGGCAGTGGTGCCAGTGCAGCACTCTTTCTATTATGAAAAAAAGAATGAATCCCACGAAGACAAAAACAAACGCGTTTGTTGCTGTCAAAGGGCCTATTGATTCCGCAAGCAGGTGGAAGAATGCGCCGCTCAATAACGCCCCTGCTGAAAACGCAACGAGTATGAAAAGTATTTTTTGAAGGTTTTTTCTGCTTATCCACAATGAAAAAATTCCCGCCAATCCCAGGAGCCCGTCCAGGATTGTTGCGCCCAAAATCCATTCCAGAACCATTTTTTTTGCCTCTTATATTATTTGTCTGCCGTGACAATTTTAAAAATGCGCTTTTATGCACGTGCAGCCCATTTTTTTTTCACTGTGGTTTTTTTACTGTTTGCCTTTTCAAGGTGCTTTTCAAGGAGATAAATTACCATGCCTGTTCCGACAAAAACAATTGTCAGCTGCACTTCCATAATTGTATACGAGAACAGCATTGCAAAAGAGCTTATTGCGCCTATTGCCGCAGTGATTGAAAACCTGCCAATGTTCAAGGGGGCTTTGAAAACAGGCTTGTACCATTTGTGGTGAAACCGCAAATCCAGCAGTGCAATGTTTACCGCAAAAAAGCACAGGAAAATCATGAAGGTTGTCGCATCTGCAACTATTTTTATGTCCCCTATCAATGCCATTGCGCTTGCGCCTATTGCAGTTGCAATTATTGCAATGTAAGGAGTGCCTGTTTTTTTATGGACTCTTGAAATAATGCGCGGCAATTCGTGCTTCTGCCCCAGCCCATACAGCAGGCGCGAAGTTACAATCAGGATAACCAGAACAGTGCTGAAAGTTGCAAGGAGCGCGATTATTGCAACAATAACCCCGAAGCCCGGGCTTACTGCTTTTGCAGCAAGGTCTGCAAGCGGAGCGTTTGTCTGGGAAAGTTCTGAAACAGGCATTATGCTTACTGCGCTTATTG
>DATDTD010000003.1:0-13133 GCA_035290965.1 archaeon
CGCTGATAGTAAACGCGCTTTCCTCAAACACTGGAAGTTCATTGAAAAAATCAAGCGCAAACTGCTTTTCGGGAAAAGACTTTGAAATAAAAAGCGTTTTCATGGGAAAGGAAAAAAGCGCTTTCTCCATTGCAAAGGAAATCCGCACAATCCGCATTGGAAAGCAAAGTTTTCTGGAGGCAAAAACAAGTGAGCACTACAAAAAGCCTTAATGCAAAGGGATTTGTTTTTTCCCTTGATGCGGGAATCGCTTTCACGATTGCAATAGGCGTGCTGTTCCTTGCGCTTTTTGCAATGGAACAGAGCACAAAGGAAAGCATAATCTCTGAAAAAAATTTTGAGCTGTGGAAAAACACTGTTTTCCTTGCGGATGCGATTGTGAAAAACAATTCTCCGGAGCAGAGCGTTCTCGGCAGCGCTGTTTTTGATTCTGAAAAGCAGAGAGTGAAAAGCAACGAGATTGATTTGCAATTGCTTGAAAAGGCATCTGAAATTGAAAACAAGGAGTTTGAACTGAAAAAAATTTCGCTTGTTTTCAGGGATGCAAACAGGGTTTTTTTTGAACGGCATACAGATAAAAAAAACTGCCTTGCAGTCGAAAGGATTGTGCTCGTGCAGGGAAAAATCGCAAGGCTTGTTTTGGAGGGATGCAATTGAAAAAGCAGGGTTTTGTTTTCAGTCTTGAAGCTTCACTGAGCCTGATTTTTTTGGTTGGGATACTGCTGGTGCAGATTCCTGCGCAGGAAAAGGATTTGCACGAGCTTGCTGTTTTCCAGAAGGAAAACGATTTGCTGAAAATCTGGGCAAAACAGCGGAATTTTTCTTTGGAGGAAATGAAAAAGGATTTTGAATTCGCTTTTCCCGATGTTTCAGGAGAAATTTCAGTAAACATGCAGAGGATTTCTGCGGGAAATCCGCGCAGTAAAAAAAGCGTGAAGGCAATTGCCTCTGAAACTGTTTTTTTCGGAGCAGATTTAGAAAGCACAATTATTTCAGTCAGTGTTTTCGAATGAAACAAGGCCTGAGGATTTTTTTACCAGAAAGCTTTTTTCAGAATCGAACTCTGTTTCCCTGAAAGAGATTTCATTGGGAAAAATTACTGAAAAGATTTTTTCCTTTCCAAGGGAAGCGCTTTTCACTGAAACAAAAAGCGTGTTTTTTTCCGAAAAAATTTTCCATTGAAGCGAGGGATTTGCTGTTTTTTCAATGCTTGAGCCGTTTCCCAGAAATCTCAGCTGTTCCACGGAGTTTTTTACTGAATCCGCAAACCTTTTTGCGTTCATTGAATCGAGCGCAAAAATGCCCGCATTGTACGCAGAGGAATAGAACGGCAGGAGCAGTGCGAAGCATGCGAGGAAAGCAAGCAGCAACAAAAGGAATTCCAGTGAAATTTGCGCGCGCAAGGAAAAACCTATATTTTGTCTATTTCGTCGAAGATTTCCTTTGTTTTCTTGTCGATTGCCTCTGTTCCCTTTGTGCTTGTTGTGCGGAGCTGGGAAACAAAAAGCAAAACCAATGCAACGACTGCGGCAAGGACAATTATGAGTTCTATTGAAATCTGGGCCTTTTTTTCCGAAAAAAATTTTGGAACCTGCATAAGCAATGGCTTTCAAGGAGGGTTTAAAAAGATTTGGATTGCTTCGACAAAAAACGAACTGCCTTTTTCTTTCTTTTGAAAAAAGAAAGAAAAATGTAAGTTGCCAAAAAGAAAGAAAAGAAAAATTTCAGGAAAAAAATCGGATTGTTTTTAACCCTTTTTAATGAAAACATTCTTATGAACAGGAAAGAGCTTGTTGATTTGACTGTTGCCTATCTTACAATAAGCGCGGCATTTGCAATAGTCCTTGACAGGGGATTTTTTACCGCGGGAAGCATTTCGGGAGGATTTGCGCTTGCACTCTTTGTGAGCTTTCTGGCAGTCGGAACAGGATTTATACTTCACGAGCTTGCACACAGGCAGGTTGCAAAGCATTTCGGGGCGCACGCTGAATTCCGCGCCTGGCCGTTCGGGCTCATAATTGCGATTGCAGTCCCGATTATTACTCTTGGAAATTTTTTGTTTGCAGCTCCGGGAGCGGTTTACATTTACGGTGAAAACATTGACAGGCGGCAGAACGGGCTGATTTCAGTTGCAGGGCCCGCGACAAACATTGCAGCAGGATTGTTTTTCGGTTTTCTCAGCTTTGTTTCCGCAAACCCCTTTGTCGTTGCAATTGCTTATCCCGCAATGTTCATAAATTTCTGGCTTGCTTTTTTCAATCTGATTCCAGTTCCTCCCCTTGACGGAAGCAAGGTTTTTGCGTGGAATCCAATAATTTGGATTGCGCTTTTCATTCCATTAATATTATTTATCTTCATTTGAAAAAGCGGAACAGAATCAGCCGACATAATTGAAGTTGTCAATGTTTTCTTCAAAGTCGTCATAGACCTTTTCTTTTTCTTTAATTGCCTTGTCTGCCTTCAGCATCCTTGCAATAATTTCTTCTAAATGGGCTTTCTCAATCGGCTTTGGAACAGGAGTAATTTTTGAACTTTTTAAAACAGTATAAATTAATCCCGAAATCTGGGTTGCACTTATCTTCTTTGCGTCATTTTGCCTTTTAAAAACCAAAAAATCATCGCACAGCTTTTGAATTGCTTCTTTGCTAAAACCGTTTATTTTTTCAGCAATATCCTCCAAGGGAAAAACAGCGTCTACTTCAAAGCCTGCCAGGGCTTCTTTCAGCATTTTTAGCCGAGTTTTTTTATCTACTTTTTCAGTCAGTGCCAAAAGGGCAGCTTCGTAAATCAACCCCCGTATTCCGGCGCCTGTAAAATTTTCTGTTTTTTTTGCCAAGTCTTCCAAAGAAACATCTTTGGCAAGCTTTATGCCCGAAGTATGGACTTTCAAAATCGCCAAGCGGGTTGCCTCATTCGGGCTTTCAATCCTGATCGCCTTGTCAATTCTGCCAGCTCTCAAAAGAGCGTGGTCCAGCAGCCAGGGCATGTTTGTTGCGGCAATAAAAACAACATTATTCAATTCCTGAATTCCGTCAAGTTCAGTAAGCAATTGGTTGACTATCCTGCGGGTAAACCCGCTGTCATTGTCAACTCCCCTAATTCCGGCAATTGAATCAATCTCATCAAAAAAAATTATTGAGGGGGCAACTTGCCTGGCTTTTTTAAAAATTTTTCTTATCCCCAATTCAGTCTGACCAACCCACATGCTCACCAATTCGGGGCCTTTTATTGAAATAAAATTTGCCTCGCTTTCAGTTGCAACAGCCTTTGCAAGCAAAGTTTTTCCGCATCCGGGCGGCCCGTAAATCAGGATTCCTTTCGGGGGCTTTATTCCCATTTTTTTAAAAGCATCCGGATGCTTCAAAGGCCATTCCACAGCCTGCTTTAGCTCTTCTTTTATTTCATCTAACCCGCCAATATCCTCCCATTTCACGCTGGGAATGTCAATTGTGATTTCTCTTAGCGCCGAAGGCTGGACCAGTTTCAAGCCATCTAAAAAATCATTGTTGTTTACTTGCAGCTTTTCTAAAAGTTCCGGCGGTATTGTTTCATCATCAAGGTTCATTTCGGGCAAATATTTGCCCAATGATTTCATAGCAGCCTCTTTTACAAGTGCAGCCAAATCCGCGCCGACAAAACCATGAGTGATATTTGCAAAATAATCCAAATCCACATCATCTGCTAATGGCATTCCACGCGTGTGAATCTGCAAAATCTGCTTTCTTGCCTTTTTATCTGGAACCGGCAATTCAACTTCCCTGTCAAATCTTCCAGGTCTGCGCAAAGCCTCATCAATAGAATTGACGCGGTTAGTAGCCGCTATGACAACCACTCCGCCCCTTGCTTCAAGGCCATCCATCAAAGCGAGAATCTGGGCTACAACACGCCTTTCAACTTCTCCCAAGACTTCCTCTCTCTTAGGAGCAATAGCGTCGATCTCATCAATAAAAATAATGCTTGGCGCATTTTCTTCCGCTTCCTTGAAAATCTGCCTTACTCGTTCTTCCGCTTCCCCAACAAATTTCGAATTATGCATTACAAAAAGAGACGGTGCTGCCAAAAAGTTTGAATGCGGTTCAATTGTTAAATCAAAAAGTTCTTGTTCTCCAGTATCATTTATGCTGTCTATTTTAGCCCAGCTTATTTCTGCAGTGGCTAGCTCCTTGAGCTTCTTGTCAGGCATTAATTTGGATATCTCTTCAATTTTTCTCTGGGTTAAATAATCTCTGCCTGAAATATACCTTTCAGTTGGTCCTTCAGGCAAATTTTTTCCATAAACATAATTTTTGTTATTTTTTACTTGTTTCAACAGAGGAGAAATATCCGGAACTCTTAAATCGTCCCCTGTTTTTACCCTTGAACCATACCATGATTCCACTATTTTGAACTTTTTTGTGTTGGATTTAATCTCTTCGGCAAAAATTTCTCTTGGCCTGTTGCCGATTACTGTAAGGGCCAGCATATTTGAAAATTTTGTTTTCCACGGCTCTATTTTTGTAATTATGCCCATTTTTCTGCAAAGAACCGAAAGATCTTCAAGAACATTTTTGGTTATAGAATAAATCCTAACTGTAGGATAACCCCCTGTCCCTTTGCTTGCAGTGCCGTCGCCTTCAAAAAAACCAGCGACGAACTCGGCAGTTTCTTTTTTTGTGAGACCAAAAATCCACGCAGGAAGGGAATAATTGCCTTTTTTTCCAAACGGAAACTTCAGTGTTCTTTGAAAAAAGTTTCTCAATGCAGCAGAATAACAAAAGACCTTGTTTTTCTTGATTTTAGCATTAATTCCAAAAATTTTTTTTGCAAGAGAAGCAAACTCCTGTTTTAGGCATTGCTCATTGTTGGCAAATTGCAGTCCATCATATTGCAATGTGCCTTCAGAATACATCAAGCCCAAAAAACGCAAAAGCCCCAGAGAACTTTTGGACGGCAACATAATAAACTCCCGCTCATTCAAGGTTTTTCTTCTTGAAGAAACCTTTAGCCCCATAACATCTTTTTGAGCACCTTTGAAATCACTCTTCTTTAACATGCCTTTTTTTGTCAATATCCAAGTTTCGGAATCAAAATCTTTCAAATAATCAAAGCGGAATGATTTGCCTTCCGGAAGTGTTTTTGCTATCGCCACTAAATCCCCTTTCGAAAGGTCTTTTGCTGTTTTCCAAAAAATGTTTCCAAAAGAATCCATGCAAGCAAAAGGGTGGTTTGCCGAGCATACAACTCCCGTGCCAAGCGACGTTTTAACATAGTAAGAACGAGCTTTGATTTTTGTTATGTGAGTAATCCTGCCTCTCTTTATTTTAAGATTTTTATCCAAAGAGAAAACTGTTTTTGGTTTTTTCAATTCAATTATTGTCATTCCGCCAGTGTTGTTTAATATTTTTCCGTTTTCACTGGCTTCTACAAAAATATCACTGATTTTTTCCCCGCCCTTTGGATTAGTCAAAATCTTTGTGTCGCCACTAACACACATTATTGCTGGCGCATTCACTGAAATAAAATGCGCATTTGTTTCGTTTGCAACTGCCTTTGCAAGCAGGGTTTTTCCGGTTCCGGGATACCCGTGCAGCAACACGCCTTTTGGAGGCTCAATTCCAAGCTTTCTAAAAAGTTCTGGGTGCTTTAGGGGTAGTTCAATCATTTCTTTGACTTTCTTTATCTGTTCTTCCAGGCCGCCAATGTCTTCATAGGCAACCTTCGGCAGCCCCTCCAACTCTCCCTTTGTGGGCTTTTCCTTCAAAACAAAATCCGTAGAATCAGTTACTTTCACTATTCCGCGCGGGTTTGTTTCGACAACCTTGTAAACAAATCCCCTCCCTGAACCAAAGATGCTTACCCAGACGCTGTCTCCCGTATTCAAAGGCCTGCCCAAAAAGCTTTTTTTCAGAATCTTGTCATAGCCAGAAGCAATAATGCGGATTTCTTCTGTCGGGGCGAGAATTACTTTTTTCGCCTCCTTCACATCTGCCTTTCGGATTGTAACTTTTTCGCCAAGTCCTGCTCCCGCATTGTGCCGGATGTAAGAATCCATGCGCACAACCTGCCGTCCCTCATCTTCTGGGCGCGCGGGCCAGACAATTGCCGCTGTCTTTTTTGTTCCCTGAGCCTCTATAATGTCTCCGGAAGTAATGCCGAGCAATTGCTTTGTCTGCATGTCTAAAGTTACAATGTTCCTGCCGACATGGCTCGGATCAGGCTCTTCAACCTTCAAAACAACTTCATTTGTTGCCATAAAAAAACACTTAAGAGTAAATCCCGCTAAAAACAAAAAATAAAGGTTGCAAGCTCGTGCGCAAAACCAATTCTCAAATAACCTTTGATTGCAAAAAAATAAAAACCATTGGCATTGGGTTTTTTTCAAAATCCAATGCCCGAACTTGGAAGCATTTTTATTGCCTCATCCAGATTAATCTGAAGCTCCTGCTTTGCCTGCGCAGAAAGCATTTTCAGGATTTTTTTTGCTGCATCACTTGCCTTCATTGAGCCCTGGCGGATTTCTAAAAAAGCAACAGATTGTTTTTTTACTGCACTCAAAGGCCCTGAAATTACTGTGAAATTTTCATCTTCTTTTTTCAATCCCACTGCAAGCTTCATTTCTGCCTTGAACCATTCTCTTTTGCCGTAAATCATGAAGCCGCCTGTTGCAAGGGATTCTCCGCTCATTGCCTTTTTTGAAACCTGCTCCTTTGAAACAGCATAAACATCCACATTCGACATTCCAGATTGCCATGCCTTTGAAAAAACCCCTGCAAAGTTTGCGGCTTCAAGCATTGTTATTTCAGGAATTTTTTTTCCCTCTGCCTTGATTATTGTCGCTGCTCCTCCCTGAATGTCTGCATGGAAAAACAAGTCCCCTGCTTCAAGATGCTTTTTCACGAGCTCCTCGTTCTGCTTTGCGCTTCTCCCTGCAATAACAAGAAAACCGTCGCTTGAAAAAAACCAGTGGAATGATTCAAACCAGGAATGCTTTCTTTTTTTCACTGGCTGATTTTCCTTTTTCACAGATGACTGCTTTTCAAGCGAAGAAATTTTTTTTCTTGTTTCCTCCATTGCCTTTTCCAGCCCCGGCAGCTTTTTCTTTGCCTTTTTGCTTTCCTCAAAAAAGCGCGCCGCGTTCTTTTCAATGCTCTCGGAAAAATCAAGTTCAAGTTCCATAAAAAAAAACCTTTTGCATTCAGCCGAGCCCTTTTTCCTCTCCGATTATTTTGATTATTGAATCAGTCCTCGAAGAACTTTTATGCCTAGGCTCTGTTTCGTAAAAAAACTGCCTGCTCTTTACAATCTCGTAAAAGCCGGGAATAGCATCGTAATAATTTTTCTGAAGCTCATTGTGAAAGGATTCCACATCGCGGTAAATAAACCTGAGCAATAAATTCCAGTTGCCCGAACCTATTACAGCGGAAACCCTGTAAAGGTGCGGGTCTTTCTGCGCTACCTCCAGAAACTTTTCAAAAATTTTTTTCTGCGAAGTGTCAACCTGAAGGAACAGAAAAACCTCAAGCGAATATCCGAATCTCTTTGCCCCGATTTTCGGGCCGAATCCCTGCAGAAGCCCTTCTTTCCTGAAAAAATCGAGAGAACTTTTTATTGTAGCCTTGTGAAAGCCTGTTGCCTTCTGAATCTGCCGTATGTTCGGAACAACTGTCCCCTGCTTGAGCAGAGACTGGAGAATAGCCAGCCGTATCTTATCGTCAATCTTGGGAAGCGAAGCCAAAAGCACACCTATGAAGATAGCACACTAAAAGTGTTTTAAATGTATTTTTTATTACATCAATATTCAAGTATCTTTATATTTTATAACAGCAGTATTACTTACTGCTAATGTTTAGCAGCACACACTAGGGAGGACAAAACCAATTATTTTGTTTGGAGAAGAGGGCTAGGCTCACCTGACTTTGCTTTTTTTAAAAATAACCCTCTTCCTTCAAACCATTCCCCTCTCCTGCTCGCCATATTTTTAATCTTTCTTTACTTTAGACCGAGATTTTTTTTCTTTCTTTGCCTTGGGAGCTTTCTGAACCTTGGCTGCTTTTAACTTGGGCTCTTTTGGCTTTGGAATTATTTTTTCCTTTGCTGGCTTTTCCAAAATTTTTTCCGCTGGGTTTTCAGGATTTTTTTCAGCCGGAACTTCCTTTGCTTTTTCCGCATCCGCCTCTGCTTTCCTGCGCTTCCATTCGTCCTTGCTGCTGCAGTTCATGTTCACGCACATTTCAAACCTGCGCCTTGCAAAAACCTGGATTACAGGGCTGCCGCAGATTGCACAGGTTTTTTCAGTGGGAATAATTTTTCCCTTCTGGGGAAGAGGAAAAGTGTTTGTGCATTTCGGGTAATTTGAACAGCCTAAAAATCTTTTTCCTGTTTTTCCGAATCTCATTAACAAAGAGCCGCCGCAGTTCGGGGCATTGCATTTTCCGATTACAGAATCAGCGCGCAAAGCTTCTCGCAAAAGGCTTCCGATGCTTGCCCTGTTCTTCAATAATTCGTCAAGGCTCACTGAAAGAAGCTTTCGCGATTCTGTCACAACTTCCGGCTTTGTTTTTGTTCCCGCCGCAACAAGGTCCATCTGCTTTTCAAGCTCTGCAGTCATTTCAGGCTTTACTATTTTGTCGTGGTATTTTTCAAGGGAATCAATCACTGCGAACGCAATTTTGTTCGGAACAATTGCCTTCTGCCCTGAAATATACTGCCTGTAATAAAGCTTCTGGATTATTTCCGCGCGGGTTGCCTTTGTTCCGAGATTCAAATCAGACATCGCCTTTATCAGTGCCCCCTGGCTGTAGCGCGCGGGAGGCTCTGTTGCCTTTTCCAGAAAATCAAGCTTTAACAAATCAAGCCTGTCTCCGACCGCAAGTTCGGGAAGAATTACTTCTGATGCCTTTGAATAGGGATAAAATTCTTTCCACCCAAGCTTCAAAAAAATCTGCCCGTGCGCCACAAAAGGCTGTTTGTTCAGATCAATTTCAACTGCAAGGTTTTCTGTTTCTGCATCCTCTGCGAGAGTTGCAAAAAAATGCCTGCATACAAGCTCGTAAATTTTCCAGTTCTGCGGGCTCAGAAAGGTTTTCTGCGCAGCAGAAACAGGATGCACTGGCGGATGGTCCTTTGCCTCTTTTCCCGCGCTCGGAACAAGCTTGGGCATTGAAAGAAGCTTTTTTACCATTGGAGAAAATTCCTTTACTTTTCCAAGCTCTGTCAGAACTTCCTTCAAATCAAGAGTCTGAGGATAAACGCAATTGTCAGTCCTCGGATAGGAAATAAATCCCGCCTGGTAAAGAGATTCAGCAATGCTCATTGCAACACTGGCGGAAAAGCCCATTGCTGTTGCCGCGCGTAAAAAGCCTGTTGTGTTGAACGGAATCGGCCTTGCAATTGTGCGTTTTTTCTTTTCAATTCCTTTTACTATTCCAATCGGGGGTTTCTGGCAGTCGAATGCCTTCAGGGCTTCTTCTTTTTTCCAGAATCTTCCGTGCTTGTGCTCTGCTAAAAATTCCTGCGCGCCTTTTTTGAATGTTGCAATCAGTTCCCAGAAAGGCTTTATCTGAAAGGCAATTCTTTCCTTTTCCCTTGCAACAATCAATCCGAGAGTCGGCCCCTGGACTCTTCCCATGCTCAGAAATTCTTTTCCAAGCTTTCCCGAAACAAGCGACAAAAATCTTGTTAAAACTGCTCCCCAGATTAAATCTATTTCCCTGCGCGCATCCGCAGAATCAGCAAGGTTGTAATCGAATTCTCCAAGATTTGAAAAAGCCTTCTGCATGTCCTTGGGGGTTATTGCGGAAAAAAGCGCTCTTTTTATTTTTGCCTTTGGATTCAGCTGTTTCAAAATATTCAGGGCTTCAAGGCCTATTGATTCCCCTTCCTTGTCTGCATCTGTAGCAATTATTATTTCGTCAATGTTGGGCGCGACTTTTTTCAATAAATCAGCTATTTCTTTCTGTGTTTCCGCGTATTTTATTTCCGCGTCGACAAGCCTTTTCAAATCAGTCCCTAGCCAGCTTTTGTACTGCAGGGGAAAATCAACATCAACAATATGCCCTTTGAGCGGAACCATTGTGAACTGTTTTTTTTCCTTTTCAAAAACAAAAAAAACAGCTTTTTTTTCAAAGCTCTGCTCAATCTTCCCGTCCGAAAGAATCTCGGCAATTCGCTTTCCCGCAATGGGCTTTTCGGAAACAATAAGAATCATAAAAATTTCCTGAAAAAAAATAGATAGAATAGAAAGATAAAAGCGACTGAAAAAATTGTTCAGAGTTTTTTCTGCATTGCTTCTGCAGGGAGAGTTCCGCCGTGCTTTAATTCGGAAAGGACAACAAGTGTTTTCAAGTCAAGAATTCCGTCAAGAGTGCCGAGCTTGTTGATTGTTTTTTCCGCTGATTCAAGGTCCTGGACAAGTATTTTTGCGACAAGATTGTATTCTCCAAGCACCTGATAAAGCTCGGAAATAAAGTCAAGCGCGGAAAGTTTTTTTATCAAATCCTTGTTTTTTGCGGATTCGCTGCGGATTTGGACAAAAATAGGGTTTTCAAATCCTAAAGACTTGTAATTCAGGTTAACTGCAATTGAGGAAATAACGTTCTTGCGCTTAAGGCTTTCAACGCGCTTTTTTATGGCAACATCAGTGAGCTTTGCGTCCTTCGCAATGCTCGAAAAGCTTGCCCTGCCGTCCTCAAGCAGTTTCTGCAGAATTATCAGGTCTATCTTGTCAAGAGAAGCGCGCACAAAAAACCCCCAACCGCGCAAAATGCACTAGTAGTTATTCTTAAGAAAAACATATTAAAAAGTTTGCTTTTCGAAAAAGGCTATTTTGTTTTATTAGTTTCTGCCTATTTTCTATTCAAATGGCTTCGGAAGAAAAACCAATAGAGGAAATAGTCGAAAAAATCGCAAAGGAATGCGAAGAATCAGGGGCAAGCAAATGGCTGATTTTAAAGATAGTAAAGGAGCTGAATGCGCTTGAAAACAAGGACCCCGAAAAAATGCGGCTTGCCGCGCTTGAAATACTGAGACAGAACGACCAGAAATCCGCAAGCGTTTTCGCATCCTTCCAGAGAATGAATGTAAGAAATTCAAAACAGGAAATAGAACCCTTTGACAGGGGCAATATAATCAAGTCGCTTTTGAAAGAAACAAGGGTTGCGCGCGGAGTAGCGGAAAAAATTGGAAGAGAGGTCGAGGACAAGATAAACGAGCTCCAGATTTCATACATTACAACTGCTTTAATCAGGGAGCTTGTGAATGTAAAGCTGCTTGAATACGGGCATGAAAGCATAAGGAACCAGTATGCAAGGGCAGGGCTTCCTGTTTTTGAAATAGAGCAGAAAACACTTGCACAGCCATACGCAGGGAATAAGGAAATGCTCACTGAATACAATCTTTTGAAAGTAATCCCCAAGGAAATAAGCGATTTGCACATGTCCTCTGATATTTTCATTGCAAACATAGAGGATTTCAGCACAAAGCCCTGCGCCTTTGCAGTAAGAATGGAAAAGCAGAAAAATCTGCAGAAAACTGTTTTTGAATGCATAAAAAAAGCGAATTCAATGCAGAAATTTTTTTCCTGGGGAATAAACATTGCAGAAGCAAACCTTGCGCTTGCTGCGCTTGCGGAAAAAACAACTCCCGAAGAGGCAGCGGATTTTTTTTCAGAAGCGCTTGAATGCTCTCTCCCTCAAAAACCATCGGGAAACATTGCGCTCAATCTTTTTGTGCCTGAAAACACTGAATATGAGATTGACAACGAAACCTTGATTGTAACAGCAAACAAGCTGCTTGAAAAAATAAAGTCAAGGAGCATTGAAATCCAGCCTGTTTTTCTGATTGACACAAAATACAAAATCAATCTCTTAAACAAAAAATACTGCAGCAAAATAAGCTTTGTGAACTGCAAAAAAAATTATTTATTGCCTTTCAACGGGATTCCCGCAAAAAACGGGATTCTCTGCTTTACTGCAATCAATCTTCCCAAGCAGGCGCTTGGAAACTTCCAGGAAGAATTCCTGAAAAAAACACTTGTGCTCGCGGAAAAGGCAAAACAGCTTTCAGAGCTGAAAAAAAGCGAACTTGCAAAGAGAAACTATCTCAAGGAAGCGGGAATTGAAACAGAAAAAATGTCTCCCGTGCTGGGACTGTTTGCTGTTGTGCAGGCATGCAAAATAGTTCTCCCAAATGAACCGCAGAAAAGCGTTTTCGAGCTCTGCCAGAAAACAATTTTGGGAATGAAAAAAATTCTCGGGGAAGAATGGCTTTTTGTGGAACTGAAAAATCCGCTTGGAATGAAAAGATTCGAAGCCCAGAACAAGAAGCAGTTCAATGTTGATTCAAAAAGCGACGATTTCAGGCAGCTCATGAAGGCAGGGCTGCAGAAAAGCTTTTTTTTCCAGGGAGAAGCAAAAAGCCGCGCGGCATTCAACAAGCTCATGGACGAGAACATTGCGTGGATAAATTTCAAGAAATGAAAAAAGAAAAAAAGCCAGATTTTAGCGCACTGTTACTGTTGTTGTTCCTAAAACGGTGTGTATATGCACGCAGGCGCTATTAACAGTTCCTGGATCTGTGCATGAATCTGTTGTATTAGGATTTGAATCATTGCATTGAGAGTCGCTGCTACACACGGTTAGTACGCGGTCTGTGTTGAAAACGTATGTTCCGCTGAACGTACCTGTTCCAGCTGTGTTTGGAGCAATAAGCCTGTATGTAGAAGTGGCAGTAGGCAGATTACTCGTACTCACTGCAATAAACTTTGCGTGTCCTGCCTCGTCTGGATCATGCTTGTGAGTAAGATCACTACTGCAAAGCTGTGCTCCGGCATCTGTGCAGGCATTAAAACAGGTTGTCGCAGTATCTGGGCAAAACTTGCACACGTTACTGCAACAAAAATTAGAGCTGTAGGGCTGAGCGCCGCAGAGACAAGGCTCGGTAACTGAACCTTCTGAGCAGGTAGTTAATTTCCAACCAGTTGCTATTGGGAATGCGTCATCAATAGCATAAAACCATCTTACATTTGCAGCAGCCGCAGTCAAGCTAACAGTCATAGTAGTGCCGCCCGTAACGCTCGTAGAAGAAAAGCTTCTAACAACTGTGCTTGGTGTCGGCACACACGCGCTTGTGTTAAGGCTGTAGCAATCCGCATTGCA
>DATDTD010000004.1:0-5482 GCA_035290965.1 archaeon
GATATTTACAGCGGCGGAAAAAGCATTTCAGTAATGGTAGTAAGCAGAAAAGGAACGCGCGAGCTGCAGGAAAAGGAAGTAAAAAAAATTCTTGAAGCAAGGTAAAAAAAACTTTTTTTAATTTTCGTGATTCTGAAGTAAAAAATTATTTTTTTAATTTTACAATAAATGAAAAGCAGACAACCCGGCCTTAAGCGGCGGGGAAAAAATCCCTGTTTCTTAGGCTGATTGTTCCATGCAAAAAATGCCGCAACTAAAAGCGGCAGCGGAATTCTTCGAGATTCAACGATTCAAGGGAAAAAAACACAGGACTTGTTCTAATGGGAATACAGGAACAGATAAAAAAAATAGTTCAGGAAACTCTGCCTGAAAAATGCGGAGTGACAAAAATAGAAATGGAAGGCCCTGAAGTAGCGATTTACACGAAAAATCCCGGAGCTTTTTTTGAAAACGAAAACTTCGTCGCAAAAATCGCCTTCGAGCTGAAAAAAAGAGCAAACATACGGACAGACAAAACTCTTTTGTCGGATATGGAAGAGGCAAAAAACAAAATAATGCAGATTGTTCCTCAGGATGCCCAGATAAAAGACATTTCTTTTAACGCTGCTTTTTCGGAAGTGGTTATAGAATCAATCAAGCCCGGCTTAGTGATTGGAAAGGGCGGGGAAACAAGCAAAAAAATAATCCTTGAAACAGGCTGGACTCCGAACATAATAAGGGCGCCGACACAGGAATCAGACATTCTCAAAGGGATAAGGCACCACCTGCACAAATACAGCGACGAGAGGAAAAAAATTTTGAAGGCAACAGCGGAAAAAATTTATGCGGAAATACAGCAGAACCCTAACGACTGGGTAAGGCTCATTGCTTTAGGCGGATTCAGACAGGTCGGAAGAAGCTGCATGCTCCTTGAAACTCCGCACACAAAAACAATGATGGACTGCGGAATAAACGTTGCAAACGATTCCCAGGGAGAGGCATACCCCTATCTTGAAAGCCTGCATTTTTCACTCGACCAGTTAAGCGCGCTTGTAGTAAGCCATGCGCACATGGACCACTCAGGATTTGTTCCCTATCTTTTCAAGTTAGGATACAAGGGGCCTGTTTACTGCACACCCCCGACAAGAGACCTGATGATATTGCTGCAGTTTGATTATCTCGATGTGCTTGCAAAGGAAAGAAAGGAAGCGCCTTACGGGGAAAAAGACATCAAGGAAATGGTAAAATACATAATTACAAGGGATTACAGGGAAGTAACAGATATTGCTCCCGACATGCGGCTTACGCTGCACAATGCAGCGCACATAATAGGAAGCGCTTCAGTCCATATGCATGTGGGAGAAGGCGCGCACAATCTTGTTTATTCAGGGGACATAAAAAACGGCTTCACAAGGCTGTTCAATAATGTTTACATAAAATACCCACGGCTTGAAACATTAATCATTGAAAGCACCTACGGCGGAAAAGACGATATTCAGCCGAACAGGCAGGAAGCCGAAGACAAAGTACTGCGCATTGTAAAGGAAACAATCCAGAAAGACGGAAACACCTTGATTCCTGTTTTTGCAGTCGGAAGAGCGCAGGAAATAATGCTTGTTCTTGAAAACTTTTACAAAAAAGGATTATTGGACACAAAATGCTATATTGACGGCATGACAAGGGAAGCAAGCGCAATCCACACTGCCTATCCCGAATATCTGAGAGAGGCAGTGCAGAGGCGCGTGCTCCAGAACGACAGTCCTTTTAGTTCCGACATTTTTGTCACAACAAACGGAAAAAACCGCGCAGACATACTGCAGGAAAAAGGCGCAATAATAGTCGCTTCAAGCGGAATGATGACTGGCGGGCCGAGCTTAGAATATTTTTACAAAATGGCTGACAATCCCGCAAACACGCTCATATTTGTAGGATACCAGGGAGAAGGCAGCCTTGGAAGAAAAATCCAGAGCGGAGTAAAAACAATTCCCATAACAGAAAACGGAAAAACAAAGGCACTGAACATAAACATGCGCGTTGAAACAGTAGAAGGATTTTCAGGGCATTCCGACAGGAACCAGTTATCTGATTATGTAAGGGCATTAAAGCCGAAGCCGAAAAGAATACTTGTAAACCACGGCGAAAAAAACACTGCTGCGGAATTCGCAAAATATGTTTCGAACAGATACAAAATAAACGCAACAGCATTGAGAAACCTTGATGCAGTAAGACTGAGATAAAAATACTAATTCTTTTTAACCCTGAACACAATAATATTTGCATGGGTTTACGCAACAAGAAAAGAGAATCAAACAAACTTGGCCCTTTCCGCGGGCAGCCCCCCAGAAAAGTTTTCCAGATGCTGGACATTGGAAGCGGGCGCGGGGATTTTTTGGCCAGAAGGGCGGCTGCAAATCCGAGAAGGATTTATGCGGCAGTAGACCCAATATATGATGTAAGGAGAACAGAAGCGCGAGCAGCCCATGACGAACTTGCAAAAAGCAATGCTGCATTCGGCACAATATTCAGGGTTTTGCTGGGCAAGCACCGCAATATCCGGATAATAGGAAAAGACTTTTCAGAATTTATTGGCGAAATGAAGAGAAAGGGCTGGAAAACAAGAAGCATAAACATAGACATGCCTTCTCCGCTGCATACAAGGCGGCAAATGGATTATGAAAAAATTTTTTCACAAGTGCAGGATATTCTCCTGCCGAACGGCAAAATTTTTGTGGCAAGCGAAGACAAAAAAACAATTGAACATATAAAAAATGCTGCGGAAAAATGCGGGCTGAAAGCAAGGGAAATGCCGCCGCTTACAGGAAAAGAAAGAAAGCGCCTGACAATGCAGATGCGATTCCAGGGAACTGATATTTACAGGCTTGAAATAACATTTGGATTAAAAAAAGCACTGCCAGAAAGAGAACAGAGAAAAAACTGGCCAAGGCGATGAAAAAACCACAATCTTTTTCTTTTTACTAAATAGTCTTTTCCAAAATCATTCAACTACATAACGGGTTTTTTTGCCTTTTTTTTCAAAAAATTTTTTTTCAAAAAAAACCTAAATATACATAAGAAAAAAGGCAAATTTAGGCTTTTTTTAGCCCCAAAAGAGTTCCTTGTTCCCTTATAACTAAAAGGAGTTAAATTTAGCCTCTTTTTGACGGAAAAGTATATAAAGGGGTTTAATCATAGTATTTCTCGAGATCAGATATGCCTATAAGTTTCGAAAACTGCTCCAAATCAACTTTGGAGAAGGCGTCTGAGCTAGGCAAGACTTTGAGCAAGGGGGGCACTTCACTTTCCGATAACGCACCTGCTTTTAGCAAGAATTTTCGGAAATGATGCCTCCTTCACCCCTTTTTCAGGCTCTCTTTGCAGCAAAGAAATAGGAATATATTAACAAAACTCACTCTACTTTTAGTATGCGCATTATAATAACTGGAACTCCCGGAACAGGAAAAACAGCAATAGCAGAGATACTCGGGAGAAAGATTAAGCACAAGGCACTAAATGAAAAGGATTTCTGCGGAAAAAAACGCATAGGCAAGATTGACAAAAAAACAAAAGAGCTTGTTGTGCCGCTCGGAAAACTTGAAAAAGAATTAAACAGGGTTCTGAAAAAGGAAAAAAACATAATAATCGAGGGGCATCTGCTCTGCGAGTGCAGGCTCAGGCCTGCTGATTTTATTTTTGTAATAAGGCTTTCTCCCGACAGGCTTGAGTTCCGCCTGAGGGAAAGAAACTATCCGGAAGCAAAAATACAGGACAATGTTTTGTGCGAAGGGATAGATTACTGCAGAAAGCACGCGCAGAAAAATTATGCAAATGGAAAAATCTTTGAAATTTCGAACAACGGAGAAATAAAAAAAACAATTTCAGAAGTCTCAAGAATAATAAAAACACCCCAAAATACCAATTAAACATAACTGAAAATGTTCTTCGAAAGCAGGGAAAATTCAAAATCAGCTTCTTTTCGGCAATGGGCTGAAACAGAATCCTTAAAAAATTTATGCAATTAATAAAGTAGCAGAAAGGGGTGCGAATGCTTAAAAAAATAGTCCTTGCCTTTTGCCTGCTGGCGTTTTTTGCGCAGATTGCTTTTGCCGAAACTGTTTTTGAAAGAAGCTTTTCGGAAATGGGTTATGCGGAATTTGCAGTTGTAGAACCCGGAAGCAGCGCATGCACTTCCTTTGATTTTATTTTCCCGAGCGACAAAAACGTTTTTGCAAATGAAAATTACCCGATTTTTTCACTCAACGCGGATTTCCTTCCCGCGGCTTCAGAAGCAGCGACAATTGACGTGAATCTCAACAATGCCGCGCTTGAAAAAATCAAGGGCAATGAATTAACCTGTTCGGAAGGGCAGTGCTGGAGCAGGATAAACCTTCCGAAGAATCTTCTTGAAAACAGCAAAAACACGCTTGAAATATGCCTTAACAGCTCGAACACTACGCCTGAAATTGTGCTTAAAAATTCCTCAAAAATCGGGATTTACAAAACAGCTGATTTTTCAGAACAGGGATTTTTTTCAACTGCATCGGAAAAAGAAACTCTTGTAATCGGGGACACTGCAAAAATAACAGTTGTCCTGAACAACGGAGGCTCTGCCCCTGCTTCTGTTGAACTTAAATACGCGCGTCCTATTGCAGAGGAAAAAAAGGCGTTTGCATTCATTGAAGGAAACGCATACGCGACAGGAATAGTAAAGCCGGGGGAAAATCTTAAGCTTGAATACACAATAAAGCCGCGCGTCCTGGGAAGCATTACTCTGCCGCCCGCGGCAGCCTATTTTACAAACGAGTTCGGAGAGCAGAAAGTCCTGTTCTCAGGCCTTGCAACAATCAATGTAAGGGCTCCCGACAAAAAAATCGACGGCTTTATAGAAAAGCAAAAGGAAATAAACAAGCTGGGAGAAACAGCGCAGATGACTCTGAACATTAAAAACAACGGCAGGGATTTTGTCTACAATCTCCTTGTTTCGCTTGACACTCCGGATTCTGTAAGCATTGCGGGCGAAAAAACACAGACAATAAACATCATTGCTCCCGGAGAAACAATAAAAATTCCTTTGCAGGCAACAGCAAGCGCTGCGGGAAGCTTCGACATAGGCTGCAAAATAACCTATGTTGATTTGAACATGACAGAAGCAAAATGCACAAATTCAAAGCTTGTTTTCGAGCCTGCAATGATAGGCCCGGAAATAATCGCGGCAATAATCCTTGTGATAATCGGAATCTGCGTTTACGTCTATCTGATGAAGAGCAAGTAAGGCGCAGGATTAAATTCTGCTTTTGCGGTATTGTGTTATTATGCCGCCTGAAAAAAAACACCCTAAGAGCCCTTTAGAAAAGGCTTTGCAGAGGCATTCTTTTGTTGCGCGCGCGCTCGGGAGCACTGCGGGGGAAAAGAGAGGCCTTATTGCCCATCTTGCGCGCACAAGCCCTGCCTATGTGGACGATGTCTGGCGTTCGATAGGCTCGAGCAGCCTCAGGCGCCCGCAGTG
>DATDTD010000005.1:0-8175 GCA_035290965.1 archaeon
CCTTGAATGGATGATAAAATTCGACATTCACAATATCAATGAAGTCGGAAAAATAATGGCGCAGTATTACCAGGATTCCGACGAAATAACAAAGCTAGTGGAAAAAAACAAAAAGCCGGATTTTTAAAAAAACTTAAAAAAAATTGGTGAAAAAAAATGCAGGTTCCCTTCAGCATTCTTCCCCTGGAAACAGAAAAAAGAGTCGCGCAATTGTTCCTGCCAATGGGGGCAAGGCTGAAAAAGTTTTTTCCCGACCTTGAACTGCAGTTAAAGCAGGCAGACATTGAAATGAATGTAAGGGAATACCTTGCAATAATGTTTTTCCTGGTTGTTTTTTACCTCGGGTTTTTCAGCTTTCTTTTTTCGCTGATTCTTACAAGATTCACTGACAAGTTCTGGATTCTTGGGCCGACAATGGGGCTTATACTCGGCTTTTTGGTGCTGCTGCAGGTTTCAATGTATCCAACGATGCAGATAAGGAAAAAGCAGAAGGAAATAGAAAAAAACCTGTTATTTGCCTTGAGAACAATGCTCATTGAAATAAAAAGCGGTGTGACATTGTTCGATGCCCTGCAGTTGATTTCAAGGACTGAATACGGAAAGTTGAGCGAGGAATTCAAAAAGGCAGTGGATGCAATAAACACCGGAGAAATGTATGAGGACGCGCTTCAAAGGCTTGCAACAAACAATCCCAGCCCCTATTTCAGGAAGGCTGTCTGGCAGATAGTCAATGGAATGAAGGCTGGCGGAGACATAGCGGACGTAATAAGGGAAACAGTAAAATCCGCAGCAAGAGACCAGAGAATAGCAATAAACAAGTATTCCGCAAACCTCAGGGTGTCTTCTTTGATGTATCTGATGATTGGAGTAATCGGCCCTGCAATGCTGATGACTGTACTAATAATAATAGGCAGCGCATTTCCCCAGATACAGCTCGGGGAATCAATCTACTGGATACTGCTTGCGGCAATAATAATGATGCAGTTAATGTACGTTGGAATGTTAAAATCCCAGAGGCCTACAATCATACAATAAAAGCCTTTTTTCCATGGGAAAAAAGCCTTGGCACGATGTCAAGCAAAGAAACATAAAAAGTTTGACGCTTGACATCGTGGGGAAAAAAGGCTTTTGCTAACGCAAAAGAATTGAAATAAAAAATCGGTGAAAAAAAAATGGCTTTTTACGACAGGATAAGCGCCTTTATTCCAAGGCCCATAATTGAAAAATTCAAGAAAGAAATGGATTATGTGGGAATGAGGATTCCTGAAGAAAACTTTGTGGGATTTGTTTTCTCGTTCGGAATATTAATAAGCTTCGGAATAGCGCTCAATATTTTTGTTTTCCTGCAGATTCCGATATACCTTACATGGCCGCTGGTTTTCATTCTGTTTGCATTCATTGTCTATTACAGGCTGAACATGGTTGCGGAAAGCAGGGCGCGCTTCGTTGAAAAAATACTGCCGGATATTCTGCAGTTAATTTCTTCAAACATGAAATCAGGATTGACGACTGAAAGGGCGCTACTTGCCTCTGCAAGGCCTGAATTCAGGGTTTTTGCCGAAGAATTAAAACTTGCAAGCGCAAAAGTAATGGCGGGAGAAAGAATAGAAGAGGCATTGTCCGACATTGCAAGCAGGATTAAAAGCCCTACAATGGAAAGGACAATCTGGCTGATGGTGCAGGGAATAAAAAGCGGCGGAGAAGTCGCAGACCTGTTATCACAGCTTGCGGATGATTTGCGAGAAGAAAACGCCCTGAAGGAAGAGACAAAGGCAGAAGTAAGCATGTATGTGCTGCTTGTTTTTGTTGCTGCGGCATTCGGAGCGCCGATATTGTTCAGTGTTTCGTCTTACATTGTGGGAGTCCTGCAGAGCCAGACACAGAACCTTGCAATAGAGCCTGAACAGCTGAAGGAAATAACAAGAAGAAGCCCGGTAGGAAGGCTTGGAAGCATGGGAATAGGGCAGATGACAATAACTCCTGAGTTCGCAACAATGTTTGCAATGATTTCCCTGCTAATAACCTGCGTCTGCTCCTCTCTTGTAATAGGAGTAATAAACACTGGAAAGGAAAAAGACGGAGTAAAATTCATTCCCCTGATAACAATAATGGGAGTATCCTTGTTCTACATAATCAGGTTTGTTTTGGGAATGGTTCTTGGAAACATAAGCGCGCTGATGTAAGCCTTTCTTTGCAAGCAAAGAAAGCCTTGTGAAAGAAACAGTTTTGCTCCGCAAAACCGAGTTCGCTTCGCTCACATTAAAACAAGCCTAATTTTTTAACAGCCTACTTAGCAAAAGGAAAAAACACAACCCATCATCGCAGGCTTTGCCGGCACAGCGCCACTATTCCCTAAAAAAAATTAAAAAAAAAGAAAAAAACAAACAAAGCACAAAAATACGCAAAAACATTGAAAAAGTTTAATTGGATTATAATCCATAAAAAAGGTTATTTTTATAAAGGTTATAGCCCAATTAAAAAAAAGAAAGAGAAATCATACAATTGCAAAAGCAGAATATGCTTATAAACAATACTATACATTTAATGTATAGTATTGCCTGCGTGGTTTGTTTGGCGAAATGGAAAAAGTTTGTAATTCCTTTGACTTCCGCAGATTTGCTTGATGTAAAACTTGAAGTGGAAAATAACAAGGTGCAGAGTTTTTCTTTGAACTACAGGACAAAGATCGGCCAAAGCTTTTTCGAGGTTTACCGGGTTGACACTGCGCACGGTTTTTTGCACGAGCAAAGATACTGGCTCACGCCGGAGCCGATTCCAATTCCCTCAATGGGAAAAGATTTGAATGCCTTGTTTAATTTTTATTTGGAACAGATAAAACAAAATTTTGAAAGATACAAAAATTATTATTTTGATAGAATGAAAATGAGGTGAAAAAAATGGCGTATAAAACAACAGAAGAAAGATGGGACGCAATCAAGGCTTATCTTAACAAAGTCTGGAAAGACCCCGGCAAATATCCTGACACGGGATTGCTTTTGAGCCTTTCAGACGATGAAATAACGCAGATATTCACAAAAGAACGGCTGAAATTGATAAGGCTGATTCAGGGCAAAAAGCCGAAAAATGCTACAAAACTAAGCGAACTGGCAGAAAGACAGTTGAGCGCAGTCATTAGGGATTTGGAACTATTGGAACAGTTTCAAATAGTTGAACTGCAAAAAAAAGGAAAAAACCTTGTTCCAACAGTCAAAAAAGAAATATTAATACTCCCGCTTGTAAAACTCAAGCCAAAAATATTGTCAGAAATAAAAGCAACCGCATAAACCCAGCCCCGCATTGCACCAAGAGAAATCAGGCTATTGCCCGCACACACGCATAAGGGACAGTTCAGTATCCTCTGCTTCCAAACAAACCTGAATCGCTTCCTTTATCCTGTCCAAAACCTGATGAATAGTCTTTCCCTGGGTATAACGGCCCTGAATATCAGGAACCTTTGCTACAAACCAGCCCTCAGAATCCTGTTCAATCAAAACCACAAAATTATAAACGCGTGTTTTCTGCATACAACAGCACAAATAGGATAAGCCTTGCAATACCTTTAAACATATCTTTGCCTTGCAAACAAAAAAAATCGAACTCCTCAGCGCAGGCTTCGCCGGCGCAACGCCACTATTCTCTAAAAAGAATTAAAAAAAAAAGAAAGAGAAAAAAAAGAAAAAATTGGGGTTGATATCACACTACTTTGCCGCTGCAAGTAATTGTAGCTATTTTAGGATAATTGAACTGGTCCAAATATCGCAAAGTATAAGTAGCCGATACAACTGGATCGCCTGAAACCTTAGTAGCTGCATATTCGGGATACAAGAACATTTCTGCTCCTCCTGAAACTGTAGCCATATTAGTATCTGCAGTGCAAACTGTTGTTCCTGAACTGCATAGTGCTTCTCCTGTGGCACTAAAAACAGACCCATCAGCACCTACCACTCCGACATTGCTAATTGAACCGCCTGTTCCATTCTGTAAATCTATAGAATTTGGAACTGCGGGAGTAGCTGCGGCTGTTCCTGCCCCAATGTTAGATGTTTTCAAGACGATTTTTACCGGGTCGCTTGAAGTGCATATTACTCCTGCCTGCGGCGTTACTGCAATGAAGAACAGTATTCCGGCGACTATTACAATGATTACCAGTGCCCATCCGTATGTCATCAGGTATTCCAATGCTGCTTGTCCTTTTGAATTCATGGTTTTCAACCTCCTTTTAGGTTTTTACAATTGTATATTAGAATAACTTTGTAGTTTAAAAAGGTTTCCGTTAAGTTTTCCGAATAAAAACAGGTTAAGCACGCTTGCGCACGGATGATTGAAAAATTTGCGCCGCAAACTATTTTTTGGCAAAATTTCATTCGGCAAGCAGAAAAACAGCCTGAACAAGGCTAAGCTGCCTTTTCAAGGTACTGAACATAGATTTTGAAGAATTTTTCAAAAGTGTTTTTGTATTTTTCCAGCAGGAATCTTTCGAGATTTGTCGCATAGCCATTGTCATAGTCTTCAAGGCACTTGAAGTATGCTGTTCTCTGGCTTTTTCTTATGATTAGAGGCGCATAATTGCTGTTTGCAAGAATCACATTCAACATGAACCTGCCGACTCTGCCGTTTCCGTCTTCAAAAGGATGGATTTTTTCAAATTTGGCGTGAAAATGAATTGCTTTTTGCAACGGATGCATTTTGTTTTGTTTGCCGTACCATTCAACCAGTTTTTTCATTTCTTTTGAAACTTTTTCCGGCGGCGCTGTTTCCAGTTTTCTGTCAACTAAAAAGTTCGGAATTTGCTTATACCCCGGTTGAATCTCCATGTCTTTTACAAGCATTTTGTGCAGTTTAATAATACTCTTTTCATACACAGTAAATTTTTTTTTCAGGATAAGGTCAACAAGCTTTCTTGAGTTTCTTGTTTCATAAATTTCCCTCAGTTCTTTTCCTTTAATCATTCTTTTTTCAAACAGGACAATAGCAACGTCCTTCAAAGTTAAAGAGTTTCCCTCCAAAGCGTTTGATTCGTAAGTAAAATTGACAGTAAACCTGTCAAACAAATCCTGCAGCTGCTTTCTTGTTAACTTGGAAACAATCCTCTTGAATTCGGCTTTTGTTTTCTCAAGTTTCGCAATCTCTTCAGCAGTAAAAACAGGGCTTGTTTCAAATCTTTTAACTGCAAATCCCTGCTTTATTTTATCTTCTTTTTCCCTAAAAAAAGCCAAGAGTGCGGGCGTAACTTTTTTTTTCTTGACAATCCTGCTGATCTTCACTATTTTCTTGTTCTCCAGCCTGACTGAGTGAACGGCATAAAGATAATTTTTGCCGTTTATTTCCCGTTTTATAAAATAAACCATACGATTAATTACACCCACAAAAAATATAAACATACCTATTCTGTGGGAGTAAAAAGCAAAAAAGAATTAACGGGCCTTTTTGTCCTCAAATTTTTTTTTCAGCGCATTTTCAACTGCTTTCGGAACAAAACAGGAAACATCTCCTCCGAAAGAAACAATTTCCTTTACAAGGCTGCTGTTCAGATAGAAAAACTTTGCGCTTGTTGCAATGAAAACAGTTTCAATTTTCGGGGAAAGCTTCCTGTTGATTATTGCGCGCTGAAACTCTGTTTCAAAATCAGACAATTCGCGCAAACCCCTGATAACAATGCGAGAATTATTCTTTTTTGCAAAATCAACAAGCAAACCCTCAAAAGAAGAAACCTCAATGCGCGGAAATTTTTTCACGCATTCTTTTAAAAGAGAAATTCTCTCTTCAAGCGAAAACAAGGGCTTTTTTGCGGGATGCGTAGAAACTCCGACAATGACTTTGTCGAAGAGTTCAAGCGAACGCTCAATGACATCCAGATGCCCGAGAGTAACTGGATCAAAGGTTCCGGGATAAATTGCAGTGCGTTTTTCCATAACAACATCTTTTTGAAAAATCCATTATTTTTAAGGAAGAACTAGTATTTGAATCTTTTTTCATAGTCCTTGTGGTCCATCCATTCTAAAATCATGCTGACAATTTTTATTTCATTGGCAGTCAAAGAATAAAGCAACCGCCATGCGTTTGGCAGATTGTATTTCCAGAGGTTATTTATGCCGTACTTCTGAATATATTCTTTTGGAATCAGCTTGTTCGGAATTCTGATTCCGCACTGCGGATTCTGCTTCAGGTCCTCAATCGCCCTTTGGATAAAATCGAATAATTGTTTCTCTTCAAATTTCCCGCTCTTAAGCTCGCGAAAGGCTTCTGCAAGCTTTTCACTTGCAAAGGCAACCTCCCGAATCCTTTGGTTCATCTTATTATCAGCTTCTTGTTTTCAAGCATTTTTACTAGTTCGGGATTCCAAATCCAAACAATCTTGCCTTCCTTGTCAATAACAATTTTGTTTGAACGCTCCAAATAATCCAGTATCACTAAAAAAGTCTGGTACATCATTTTTTTGGGAAGCTTTTTCCACAACTGGTATTTGCCGAGCTCGCCGCTGTATTTTTCAATAAGCTTTTCCACTGTCAAAACACTTTCCAAAGTAGGATTATACAACAAAACTTGAGATTGCATATTATATATATACATATAATAAGAGTTTTAAACCTTTCTTTTATTTCACTTTTATTTTTTCAGCTTTGCAAGGATTTTTTTAACCTGGTTTTTTGTTTCCTGCAGTGAACAGCTGTTATCAATAATGAAATCATGCCTTTTAATGCTTTTCGAGAAGCGTGCCTGGGCATGGATGCGCGCAAATGCATCTGCCGCGCAATAGCCTTTTTTCTGCAGGCGGTAAACCTGCTGGGGCTGGGTTGCTTTCACAAGAATTGTTTTGCTGAAGAGATGCGAAAACTTTTTTTCAACTTCCAAATCAAGGAGAAGCGGGATATCGATTATAACAAGCTTTTTTTTTGCGCACTCGAATTTTTCAATGCGGGATTCGATTTCGGAAAAAACAAGGGGGTGCAGGAATTTTTCCAGAAGAGACCTTTTTTTCGCATTGGAAAAAACAACCTGCGCTATTTTCTTTTTTTCAAAGGAAGAGAAATGCTTTTTCAGGAATTTTTTTACAAAGGGCTTTTTGTAAAGCAGGGAGACTATTGCATCTGAATCAATTGTCGGAACCTTGAGAGAGGAAAAAAAATTCAGGACAGTGGTTTTTCCTGTTGCAATCCCGCCTGTTAAAGCTATTTTTTTCATGTACAGCACAAAACAATTGCCCATGAGAAATATTAAAGCATATCTGAAGAGGAGGGGAGAAGAGGGCAAAGTATAAAAGAGAGTTTGTGCTAATTATTAGCTGCGAGCGTGAAGGCATTGCGGATTGTTATTGTTTCAAGCTGGCCCCCGAGGCACTGCGGAATCGCGACTTATTCTGTCGACCTTGTAAATGCAATGCGCGAGCTCGGGCATGATGTTCACATTGTGACTTTTTCCGACGGAGGAAAGCGCGGGGAAAAAAACGTGCATGCAGTCCTGCCTGTTTTGCGGGACAGAAGGCTGAAGTACGCGGATTGGAGCGAAAAGCTCTATCAGACAGTGAAAAAATTAAAGCCGGATGTGGTGCATCTGCAGCACGAATACGGATTGTATATCCACGATGAGGATCACAGCTCAAAGCTTTTCAATGCCTTTTTCAAGTGGAAGGTAGACGCGGAATTTCCCGTTGTTGTAACCTATCACAGCGTTTACACTGCGCTTGACAGGATGCAGAGCATTTACATGGATGTTGCATTGAAAATAACCAATGCATGCGTCCTGCATGAAGAATACCAAAAAATTTACCTGCCAATAAACATTGGAAGAGTTGCCGACAATGTCTATGTCATTCCCCACGGGGCAAAGGGGATGAAGGTTTTCAGGGATTCAAAGGCAGAGCTTGGGCTTGAGGGGCAGAAGGTTGTCGGCTTGATTGGATGGTGGGAGCCGAACAAGGGATTTGAAAGAGTGGTAAAAATCTGGGCAAGCATTAGGAAAAAATGCGGAAAAAACGTTGTTCTTGTTGTTGCGGGAAACGCAAGGCCGGGTTCAACCTCAGGGCAGCTGTACAAGCCGAAATTACTGCATGCGATTGAAAAAAACCCTGAAAAGGAAAGCATAAAAGTTATTGAAGGCGCTTTTACTCCGGAAGAATACGTCAAGTTTTTGTCTGCATTTGACATAATGGTTCTGCCTTACAGCAGGGCTTCACAA
>DATDTD010000006.1:0-12214 GCA_035290965.1 archaeon
CCCAATTCAATGCGGCGGAAATCCCTGGGAAATATGGTATACCAATGGCGGAATTTTTTTTATAAAAGCCCCGACAGAACAGGAACTTGTCCATGCATATTATTCCAATGTTTACAATGTGCAGATTCTCAGCTTTGAAACCAAAAAGGTTTCGGATATTGTATGCCTTGCATGCAGCTGCCCTCGCGGAGACATAATAATTGTCAGCACAAGCTCTTCGGACGCGCAAAAAATGCTTTCCCTCGGATGGAAAGAATACAGCGGCTGGAACACGCCCTAAAGTTAGTTTTAAATATTCTTTTCTGATTTTTGTTAATAGGGGTGTTATTATGTCTGATGAGATTTCTCTCTTGCAGTATGAAATAAAAAAAGTCAGCGTTGAAATACAGAACATGGAAAAAAGGATTGCCCAGAAAAAAAAATCACGGCTTCTCTACCCTGAAGAAGAGGAAGAGCTCAATGATGCGATTCAGGAAAGAAAGGCACGGCTCTCAAAATTCCAGGCAGAGATCAGGGCAATCGAAAACCAGCAAGTCAGAGGCAGAAACATGAAAGAAGGCGTTAGGCTGGAATAAAACAGGGAAAAGCTTAAATTAAACAAAAAAGATTTGTTTAGCATGCCAAAGCCGAAACCAAGAAGGCAGATTCAGAAAAGAACGCGGAAGCAGGGAAGAACACCGCAATATTACAAAACAATGACCTGGCGCATGCTTGAAGACTTGAGAAAAATCGGGGAATTTACTTCCGATCCCGAACCTTTAAGAATGGTTGAAAAAGGCACTCTGCGCGGCATAAGAGACAGGCTTGTTAAAAATCCTGATTCATGGAGCTCTGCGGATTATGCCAATGTAAAAAGAATTTTCCGCAAGGCAGCGGGAAAAAAAGCAAAGCCCGAATAATTATCCCAAAGCAATGATTATTGCCCCTGCAACTACAATTGCTGTTCCGATTCCTGTCTGCAAACTGATTTTTTCCTGCAGGAAAACAAACGCAAGAACTATTGCAAAAACAATGCTCAGCCTGTCAATGGGAACAACCTGCGAAACCTTGCCGTAATTCATGGCAAGAAAATAAAATATCCATGAAAGTGCGCCCGCAATTCCGCTGAAAACAATGAACATCAATGCCTGCTGGTTCGCAAGAATAGGCCCGATATTCCCTAATTTTCCCTGCACAGCAATTACAGCAATCAAAAAAACAGCCATTATTATTGCACGAATTGCAGTGGCAGTATTGCTGTCAATTCCCTGCAAACCAATCTTTGCAAAAATAGCGACAAGCGCAGCTGTAAATGCGGAAAGCAAGGCAAAAATCAGCCAGGTGTAATCCATGCGCTACATCTCTTCCAGAGTTTCAATATTCAGCAATTCCAAGCCATTTTTTAAAACCTGTGCTGTGGCTGCAACAAGTGCAAGGCGCGCTGTAGCAAGCTCCTTGTTCTCAGCCTGCAGAACTGGAACTGCATGGTAAAAAGAATTGAATTTTTCGGAAACATCAATCAAAAAATGGCACAAAATATGCGGGGATAAATGTTCCGCGGTTTTCCGCACAATGGAAGGAAAATCAGAAAGCAGGGAAACAAGCCCTGATTCAACAGGCTCTTTTAACAGCCCGAACTTTGCATTTTCAAAAGAAGTTTTTTTTGCCTTTCTCAAAATGCTTTTTGCGCGCGCAAAAGTATACTGCACATAAGGCCCTGTTTCCCCCTCAAAAGAAATGCTTTTTTCAGGGTCAAAATTAATGTCCTTTGCTGCATCAACCCGCAAAAGGAAAAATTTTATTGCCGCAAGCGCAATCTTTTCTTTTCTCAAAGAGATTTCCTTTGCGCTCAGACCCTTGTGCCGTTTTTTGATTTCCTTTTCCGCGAGCGAAGCCATTTCATCCATCAGGTCATCTGCATCGACAACCTTTCCCTCGCGCGATTTCATTATTCCTTCAGGCAAAAAAACCATTCCAAAGGAAAGATGCATGCAGTTCTTTGCCCACTCAAATCCCAGCTTTTCAAAAATTTTGAACAATTGCTGCAAATAAAGATTCTGCTCGTTTCCAACAACCCAGATGCTGGAATCAAGCTTGTATTTTTCAAACTTGTATTTTGTCAGAGCCAAATCGTTTGTGGCATAAATGCTTGTTCCGTCAGCTCTTACAACAACCTTGTTCGGAAGCTCGGGCTCAAGCAAGGCAACTGTTGCGCCTTCTGAGTTTTTTTCAAAAACACCCTTCTTCAGCCCAAGCTCGAGCAATGGCTTTGCCTTTCCGTAAAAATCAGATTCAAAAAATTCTATGTCAAATTCGCTTCCAAACCTTTTGTATGTTTCCTTAAATCCCTTGAGGATCCATGCGCGCATTTTTTTCCACAAAGCAATTGTAGCCTTGTCGCCTGATTCCCATTTTTTTAACAGTTCCTGGGCCTCTGTTTCAAGCGCGGGATTTTCCTTTGATTCCTTTGCAAACATCACATAATAGTTTCCGACAAAATGGTCTGATTTGATTCTCGCTTTTTCGGGAGAAGAGTTTTTTCCGAATTTTTTGTATGCAACCATGCTCTTGCAGATGTGAATCCCGCGGTCATTGAACAGGTTTGCCTTTATTACCCTGTTTCCCGTTGTTTCCAGAGAATTGCAGACAGCCATTCCTATTGAATCATTTCGCATGTGCCCGAGATGCAACGGCTTGTTTGTGTTTGGCGCGGAATATTCCACAAGGATTTTTTTGGCGGAAACTTTGCTCTGCCCGAATTTTTCCTTCTGCTTGAAAATCATTTTCAGGGTTTGCTCGGCAAGATTCTGCTTTTTCAAAAAAAAGTTCAGGTAAGGGCCTGCTGCTTCTGTTTTTTCAAAGCTTTTGGGCAGAACAATTTTCTGCTGAAGTTCCTTTGCGATTTCCGCGGGATTTTTTTTCAGTTCTGCTGCAAGCTTGAAGCAGGGAAATGCAAAATCCCCGAGCTTTGAATCTTTTGGGTTTTCAAGAAAAGCCGAAATCTGCTCTGCACTGAAATTTTGAAGCGCATTTGAAACTGCTTTTGCAAGCTCTGCCTTGTAATCCATGTTTCTCAGGTATAGAATAAGAATGCAGGTTTTAAAAAAGTAATTACTGCAAAAAAAAGCGCGCTTTAATCATAAGCCACTACCGGTCCTGAATATGTGTATCCGCTTCCCGAATAAACATAATAATAGCTTCTCGGAGAATAGCCTGTATATTGTGAATAGCCGTAATAGCTGGGCTGCGGAGGGACATAATAAGTGTTTCTCGGAGCGCGGTAATAGGTGCTTGTTACGTAATAGTTCGGCTGCCTGGAATATGAAATGTTTACATTAGAATATCTTCCCTGATAGGAAATATTCACTTCATTTACGTGGTTGTTAACCCATTTTGTGGCAGTTGCAACATTGTGAAAAAAGCCTGCTGAAACAAGGCTTGCACCTGAAAAAACAAGCAGAATAACAAGAGCAAAAAACAATGCCTTCTTCATACAAGGATACCTTTGACAAGGATTTAAAAAACTTGTTTTTAAGGCAAAAAATAGAAGCAAAAATTGCTGTGATACTCTGTCATTTTCCTTAAAGCTTTCTCAGTTCTGCCCGAAGCTTTCTCAATAATTTTTCCAGCTCTTTTTTTCGCGCGGGATCAGTGGTTTTAGAATAGCTTGCCTGCAATTCGCTAATTGCTCTCCGGAGAGGGGCTACCTGTTCAACAGGAAAAACCGCCCTTTGCGTGAGCATTCCACTTCTTCGAGAACTTCTTGCCTTCTTTTTCTGAAAGCCTCTCATGCCCACAAAATCACTATATTAAGGAAATATGAAAAGTATTTAAATCCCGAACTGACCCGGAAAGCCTTTCGAAGCGCTCTCTGCATTCGCTTTCAAAAGCCTTGGGAAAACGGACCCGGAGGGATTTGTTCTCCTTGGGTGTGTTTTTCTGCCTGCAAAGCGTACCAAACGCCAAAATTAGCAAAATAACGCCTGTTTGACCATTTTTTTGGTTATACAATGGCTTTTGCCGGAATTGTTTCAAAGCTTATTTTTTGAAAGGCTTCTTTTGGAAGGTTTTCTGAAACATCCAATATTTCCAAGCCGATTACTTTTCCTTTTTTGTCAAGGTCTAAAATAAATCCTTCTTTTATTTCGTCGCTTTCAAAATAAGGCTCTTCGCTGAAGCGAATGTAAATCGCATCGGCTTTTGCATCATATTTTACTCTCATTCTTTCACCCAATACTTTTCAATTCTCGTTGTTCTGTAAGCGCTTATTACTACAAAATCAGAGTTCTCTATTACATATATTACTCTCAACAAAAATTTAAAGCCCTTTGCTTGAAAAACTTTTTGCGCAATTTTCCTGTTTTTCTTGGAATCAACAATCAGGCCAGGATTCAACAAAGTTTCTTCAATCTGCTTTTTATCCAACAACCGCTCCTTAATCTGGTTTTCAGCATGTGCCTCAAACTTTATCTTCATAAGAACCGCTCTTTCCATTCCTTTCGCTTGTTTGTAATATTAGTCTTTTCAAAATAAATTCTTTTTGACAGCAAGTTTCCGCTATTCTTTTCTTTGAGGATTTCTAAATCTATTTCGTGACTTTATGCAGGGAAAGCGTAACGGACCCGGAGGGATTTGAACCCTCGACCCCCTGCTTAGAAGGCAGGTGCCCTATCCAGACTAGGCTACGAGTCCAAAAATCCGTTAAGATAAATTAGCAGGTTAGGAATATATATTATTTCTGTTAATCAAGAGTTTAAAAAGCATTATTTCCCGCCTGATTCAATGAAAAAACCAATGCTCCTGTCAAAGGTTTTTTCCGCTGATTTGGAAAAAAAGCATGCGGGAATCTCATTCCTTTTCCTGTGATATACAATGCATTCGCAGCAAAGCCCCTTTTTTTCACAGGCATAAGTGCAGCTGCAGTTTTTTGCATTCGAAGCTTTTTTGCATTCCAAAAAAAACACCCTTTAATAAAAAAGAAAACAGGCAGGCATATAAAAAAATAACTATAATTAACTGTTTAACTTGCTTCAGTAAAGTTTTATATTAGTTGTTTTGCATAAAATATGTGGTTTTATGGCTGACGCAAAAACACCGGATACAAGCAACCAGTCAGAAACACTGAGCCTTACTTTCCAGACTCTGATTGCGCTCGCAGTCCTGATTGCAAGCTTCATGTATCTCTATGATGTGCTTACAAGAAAAGTAATGCTCGATGTTTTGCTTGCCACAATTATTTTTGCAGTAAGCCTTGTATGGCTTTTCTCGAATCTCTGGAAAAAGAAATAAGCAAGAGAATAGCTTTTTATTCTGAAATTCTCTTATTTCTAAAATGCAGGAAGCAATCCCCCCAGAGGAAAAACCCAAAAAGGGATTTTTTGACTTTTTCAAAAAACGCTCGGAAAAAGGGCTTTTTGAAAAAAAACAGCAGCTCCAGCAGGAGCTTGATTTTGCGGAACAAAAATTCATGAAGCGCCAGCTTTCAGAAGAAAGCTATAACACGCTTGTAAAGAAAAAACAGCAGGAACTCATTGAGGTTGATGCCCAGATTTCACGGCAGCAGCAGAAAACCCCGGAAGTTCCGAAAGAAGAGCTTGAAGATGTCGAGCCCAAGCAGAAGCATTTGTTCAAAAGCCTATTAAGCGAAAAACAGCAATTGCAAAGCCAGATTGACTTGGCACAGAATAAATACTTGAAAAGAAAAATCGACGAAAAAACATACAAGAGCATTTCCCATAAAAGCCAGGAAAAAATGATTGAAATAGACAGCCAGCTCGAATTATTGCGCAACAGGCAGGCTGCAAAGGATGTTTTTTCCGAAATGAAAACAAGGCTCAATGAACAGCCTTCCGCTGCAAAATCAGAGCAGCAGGAAATTGAAAGAATTGCGCGCGAAATTTTAGAGCAGAAGCCCGAAGAAAAAAAACAGCTCCCTCAGAAGCAGAAGCCGGAAAAAAAACAGCAGCCGCAAAAGCGGAAGCCCGAAGAAAAAAAGCCGCCAAAGAAGCAGCAGCGCGGAAGAAAACGCTGATTTTAAAGGCCGCCCTATTTTGTGCTCTGCATTTTCAGAAAGATTTTTTCGCAGTAATCAAGGGCTTTTTCGGCCTGCTTCTCCCCGAATGAAGAGAACACTGATTTTATGGCAAAAGAATCAATTACAACAGCGCCTTTTGTCGCGAGAATGCTCGACATTTTTTTTATTGAACTGCCCGTAAAGCCGTGGCAGGTAAGGAACAAAACAAATTTTTTTCCCTGCAGGTTTTCAAGGCCTTTCAAAAAAGAAACAGCGACAGGATTCGCCTTAAAGCCCCAGACCGGGCTTCCCAGAAAGATGCAGTCAAATTCCTTCAAAGAAAAAGGAACAGGCTTCAGGGGAACTTTCTCAAGCTTTACAAGTTTTTTTGGCTTGAGGTTTTTAACCGGCTGCAATGCATGCAGCGCTACTGAAACTTTTTTTTCCTCAAAAAAGGCCTTTATTTTTTCCGCAACCTTTGCAGTGTTGCCTGTTTTGGAATAAAAAACAACCAGCATGCGCATAAAAACCAACAATAGATTACTTGAAAGCATTTAAAAAATTAAACACGCTCTCTCCAATGGCTTCAAGCGCATAGCCGCCTTCAAGCACTCCAAAGCAGGGCACTTTTTTCACAGCAATTATTTTCCCCATTTTTTCAAAAATCTTTGTGTCAAAAATTTTCAGTTTGTTTCCGACAGCAGTGTCATACCCGAGAATGTCAAAGCCCGCGGAAACAGCCAGTAAATCCGGAGAAGCCCTTTCAAAAAACTGCAAAAATTCATTTTCAAAGACCTCAAGATAAGTGTCCTCTGTTGCCCCGGCTTCAATTGCAACATTCTTTATGCGCATTGTGTTTTCATGCTGAAAGCCCGTGTTGGGAAAAGTAATGCTGGGATCCTGGTGCAGGGAAAGATAGTAAACGTTTTGTTCCGGCAAAAAAATATTCTGTGTTCCGTTTCCATGGTGCAAATCAAAATCCAGAATCATTGCCTTTCCAAATCCCTTTTCCTCCATTATTTTTTTCACTGCAAACGCAATATTGTTGAAATAGCAGAAGCCCATGAAAAAATCTTTTCCCGCATGATGCCCGGGAGGGCGGGCAAGCGAAAATGCAAATTCGTTTCCGCACAGGCGCGCGGCTTTCAATGCGGAGCCGCACGCAAGCATTGCGATTTCAAATGTGTTTTTGCTGAAAAAATTGTCGTCTATCTGCAGTGTCCTTGACTGCGCCTCTGCCTGCAGTGAAAAGTTTTTTATCTGCGAAATGAGCCTGGGAGAATGCACCGCAAGCAGGTCGCTTTCCCCTATCTTGTCGGGCTTTTCGAATTTTTTCATTCCGTGCTTCTGCAGAAACTTTACTGTTACATCGAGCCTTTCCCTGTTTTCCGGATGGTTTACTGTTTTGTGCTCCAAAAATTTTTTTGAAAAAACTATTTTCACCATATAACCAGAAGAAGAAAACGCAAAACTCTTTTTATTCCCTTTTGTTCTATTTTTCTTCCGAATGCGGGCTCGTTTCTGGGAAATAGATTTTCTGCGCGGAATCGCGGTAATAATGATGGTTGTTTTCCATTTTTTGTTTAACCTTTCATTTTTCACCGGCTTTGCAGTTGTTGTTTCCGCAGGATTCTGGTTCTGGTTTGCAAGGATAACTGCCTCAATCTTTGTTTTTCTCGCGGGAACAGCGCTTTCAATAAGCAATGCGCGCGCACTCCCTGAAAAAGAGAACACTGGAAAAAAGTTTTTTTTGCGCGGCGCAAGAATCTTCTGCTATGGGCTTGCAATCACTGCAATAACCTGGATTTTTTTTCCCGAGGAATTCATTGTTTTCGGAGTACTGCATTTCATGGGAGTTTCAATCATTATTGCACAGCCTTTTCTGAAATGGAAACTCAAAAATCTTTTTCTCGGGGCAATTGTAATAATCGCGGGAATTTTTCTGCAGTCTCTTGCCTTTGGATTTTCCTGGCTTTTATGGCTTGGCTTTTTACCGCAGAACTTTGCAAGCTTTGATTATTTTCCATTGCTTCCATGGTTCGGAATAATTTTGTTCGGGATTTTTGCAGGCAAACATTTGTACCCTCTTGGAAAAAGGGGTTTTTCAATCAGGGAACTCGGAAACAAGATTTTTGCAAAACAGCTGTGCTGGATCGGAAGGCATTCCCTCATAATTTATTTTCTGCACCAGCCGATTCTGATTGCAGTAATTCTTACAGCAAGACAATTCGCGCTTTTTTAGCTGAAAACAGTTAACAGGACAGTGAGCGCGAACAGCGCAATTGCAAATCCCAAAAAAATCGCTTCAAAAACAATGAGCGAAACAAATTTTTTTGCAAAGGCATCTTCTTTTGGCTTAAGCCCGAATTTTTCCTTTTTCATCAGGGCAATTGCCAGCCCCGCAACAAAACAGCTGAAAAAGTTTGCCGCGGCAATTACTGCCATGCCCGCATAACCAAGGTTTAGCCCGAGCAATCTGTTTGCAAGGAAAACCGCGGCAAATGCAAGGCAGAAGAAAATCAGCAGCATCCAGAAAAGCCAGGTCTGGTTTACAAAATTCAGGGCATGCGCTGAAACAGACTCGTTTGGTGAAAAGAAAAGGTCCTGCGTGAAATAGCTTGCAGGCTTGCTGATTGAAATCCTTGTATAATTCAGTGAATCGGGCAGATTGCCGTTAAAAACAGCCCTCATTGTTTCCTCTTCCTGAATAGTTCTGCTCAAAAATTTCTGGTAATACTGCCCTATTGTTGTCCCGTCCTTTATATTTGAAAAAACATCCGCATTCTTGAAGCCAGAAATGTTTATTGTTACGGGAAAAGTGTCATTACCGTAATACGCAGTCGGCTTCAAGGGATAAAAAATCTGTTCCGAAGGAAACTTTATGAAAACCCCGATTGGATTGCCGTAATAAGGGTAATAATAATCACTTGGATATCTGCTGTTTGAAGAATCATTGCCTGCAATTGCACTGCTGTCGCTTATCCAGCTTACAATAAAGGAATAATCCTTTCCCATATACTCGGACAAAAACTGTTCAGCATCGCTTGAAAGGTTTGTTCCGCGCGCAGCCAAAAAGCGCTTGAAAAGTTCAGAGTCCTGCGCCTTTATTACTTCGGTTGCAATTCCATACTTGTCAATGTGCTGGTAAATAATAAGGCCGGGAACAGCAATGCCGCTCTCCGCAGCAGACATTGCCCTGCCGTCGTAAGGAACAGGAGAGCCTGCGCTCATCATTAACAAAGGCAGAATTGCGAACGGCGGAAAAGCAGCTGCCACCATGTATGCTTCCAACAAAAGAGAATTTTCAGTTGCCTGCTGCCGGATTTCCTTTCCGGCAAGAACAGGAAATCCCTTCAAATTGTTTATTTCAATTGTTTCAGGAGCTGCGGGAATTGGAAAAATCCATACATTCTTCTGTCCGGAAGCAATGGCATCGCGCAGGTCTACAATTATGAAAAGGTTTTCCTTTCCATTTTCATAATTTATAAAAGCCTGCTGCGAGTTCTGCCTGTAAGGCATGCTGTCAGGTCTTATTACCATTCCGTCGGCAAAAACACTGCCGAAAAATATGCCTAAAAAAAACAGGAACAATAACTTTTTTGCGAAGCGCATGCAAAGAATAAGAATCCTTCATATTTAAAGCTTTGTTTTTTTGTTAGCAAAAAACCAAACAAGCCTTTTGAAGCGCTCGCAAGCTCGCTTTCAAAAGCCTTGGAACAATGTCAAGCAAAGAAACATAAAAGCAGTTTGACGCTTGACATTGTTTGGGAAAAGAGTTTTAAAAACCTGTCTAACCTAAATTTAATGCAAATGCGGGGGTGGCAGAGCGGTCTAATGCGCACGCCTGGAACTGCCCTTTTCTTTTTCTTGAGAAGAAAAAGAAAAGTGTAAGTTGCCCAAAAGAAAAAGAACTGCAATTCGGCAATTGTTTATTGTTTGCGTTTTTTCTTTGGGGTGGACTGAAGCCGCCTTTTCTTAAAAAGAAAAGGCAGGTTGCCAAAAGAAGGTGCCAGTTAGCGTGTTCTCGAAAGGGAGCGCGAGTTCAAATCTCGTCCCCCGCGTTATACAAATAATACTTCCCGCGTTGGCTTATTTTGGATGGCATAACCGCCATTAATAGGGCTATAATGCACTAAAAATGTAGTTTTTATTAATATTTAGTGTATTATAGCTGTGTTTTTAAACTGTTTTGTTCTTGTTTATTGCATGGTTTCCAAGCTGGATGTTGTTTTGACTGTTGGCCTGCTTCCCAAATCCAGCCCTAAGGCTGTTCTGGAGAAGATGGGAAAAAAGAGCGTTCTCTATAATTCTATCTACAATTTATTGGCTGCTCTTGAGGCCGCCGGCACTGTTAAGAAAGATGGCGAAAAGTATTCTTTAGCAGAAACAGTTCCCGCGAAGAGACTGTTCTGGCTTGTTTACTTTTGCTTTAAGAATGGCATTGATTATAATGCAATTATTTCCGAGAAAGCTGCTGCTTTTGTAAAAAAGGGCCTGGAAAGTATGTCAATCAAAGGCCTGCCGTTTCATCCAAAAACAGTCCAAAAAATATTGGCTGTTTTGTCCAGGCACGGTTTTGTGGTTGTGGAGTCCAAGAAACCGTTTGTTTGCAGAATTGTCTATTCAAAGTTCTTGGAAGCCTTGGTTGAGCATTTTTTTGGAAAACCAAATGTTGCTTGTTATGACTTTCTGGATTGCGTTAACGAGGAAAAAGTTAATTCTCAATTAGAAAAAGAGTTTTCTGCTTTCAAGCGGTTGTCAAAAAAGCCACTGGATTTTGACGAAATTGGCTTCATTCACAGCAGCTTGTCGCTGGAAGGCAATACTTTAACCTTGCCTGAAACAGAGAAGTTGATCAAAGAGCATATTCCCCCTAAATCAAAGCCTTTCAAAGATGCCCAGCAGGTAACTGACTACAAAAAGGCAATAGACAATTTCATTTATTCAGATTCGGAGCTGAATCTTGAAAATGTTTTGGAGTTTCACAGGACTGCAATGAATTCCTTGCAGGCTGGTGCCGGCGAGATCAGGCGCCAGAATGTCAGAATTAAGGGAAACCCTAAATTCAGGACTCCTGACTGGAAACAGGTTCCGGAACTGTTAACTGGTTTTTTTGGCAGTACAGAACAGGCTCTGGAACAAAAAAAAATTTCAGCCAGCCAACTGGTTGAAAAAGCTGCTTTTTTGCACAACGAGTTCCAGCGCATTCATCCTTTTGTTGACGGCAACAGCAGGACAGCGAGAGCAATTTTCACAAAGTTTCTGGCGGAAAAAGGCTTTCCATTGATAAAAATTCCAATTGGCTTCTCTGAACAATACATGAAACTTACAAAGCTTTCGGAAAAGAGAGATGACAAAAAATTCGCTGTTTTGATGAAGCAGATTACCCTGGAAAACCTCGCGATTGCAAGCCAAAAAATAAAATATTCCGCCGAATAGTGCCGCAGCCATTATTAATTTTTTCAGTGTCTGAAAAACTTTTTATTCCCAAGCACAGAAGAATTTCACGCAAAGCAGTAACCAAATAGACTGCCATTTAATTGCGGCAAGAAAACGCACAATTAACAGAAAGGCGTTCAAATTTCGTCCCGCGTTAAATAGAAATAAAATAAGTGAAAAAAAACAGGGGCAATTATTTTTTTGACTGGTTTTTTTCCGTTCCCCTTGTGCAGAAATAACCGTGCTTTAAGCCGGCTTTTTTTGTAACAGGGCGAGAGTGCCTGAATCAATGCTTAAAATCCGCATCAGCTCTTCATCGGAAAACTTTTTCACGGGCATGAACAACAGGAAGATATATAAAAAAAAGTGAAATTTAAACCTTTGTTTTGTAAAAAACAGAAATTTTTATTTTGAAGAAGCTTTAAAAAAAATAGTTTCAGGAAATAACATTGCAGTCTGAATTAGTGTCTCCGGAATACAATACAAATCCGTTCTGCTCGCTGCAAGTGCCGGTGTCGTTGTTTTCAAGCTCGCAGTAAACAAACTTGTAATCCATGTCAACGAACTGCGGCATGAAAAAAACCTCAAAAAACTGCCCCTTGTAAGGCCTGCTTGTAAAAACATCCTGCCACCAGGAAAGCCCGGCATTATAGGAATAATTTACAGGCTGATAAATTTTCTTGTTCAAATCAGGGCTCACAAGCCAGACACTGCTTCCGGGTTTCGGGCCGGGCTTGCCGAGATTTTTTACTGAAAGGAAAAGAGTCATTGTCTGCTGGCTCC
>DATDTD010000007.1:0-2713 GCA_035290965.1 archaeon
CGTATTCATAAGGATTTTTTTTTATAAAAAACTTTGTTTTCCGATTTCCAAGGGTTTTTTTTGCCCTGTTTTTTTTTGGCAGAAGCTTTTTTTGCCCGCCTGTTTTTTTTCTTTTTGCAAGCAATTTTTTTTGACAGAAAGCTTATTATTTGCCCTTGCTTTTTATATTAGTGAATTGCCAGAAGCAGCATGCTTTTGCAATTGCGGTGTTTTCATGAATTGCAGGATTCTTTTGTTTTTTTTTGCGCTTGTCCTTTTTTCAGGGCTTGTTGCGGCTGAATGCGGCAACGGCACCTGTGAGGCAGGAGAAAACCAGTGCACCTGCCGGCAGGACTGCGGAAAATGCGAGGGCGCTTATGGCAATGAAAAATGTAAAGAGCTTGCCTGCGTGAGCAGTGTCTGCAAGATTGTGCAGAAGGCAAACTGCTGCGGCAATGAAAAATGCGAATCAGGGGAAAGCTATTCGAACTGCGCTGCTGACTGCATGCCGAAGAGCATTGATTTGCGCGTTGTTTCTCCCGATGGAAACGATTCTTTTTTGTTCGGCGAGAATGTAAGGCTACTTGTGGATGTGCTGGCAGACAATGCTGTAAAGGTTGTCGGAGCAGAAGTAACTGCTTCAGGCGTGTTCAGGACAATTTTCCTGTACAACGACGGATTGCATGATGACGGGACTGCATTTGATTCTGTTTACGGGAATTTTTTTACTGTTAAAAAATCAATGCTTGGTTCCAATGCAGTAACTTTTCAGGCAAATTTCCGCGGCATAACGGGAAAGGCAACAGCCTCCTTTTTTGTAAAGACTGATCTGAATGTTTCGCTTTTCGTTCCAGAAAAGGTTGCCCTTGGAGATGTCCTGAATCTGCGCGGAACAGTCAAGGCAAAGCAGTTTTCAGTTGCAATGGCTCTTGACGCAAACATTTTTTTTCAGGGCAGGAGCGTTTTTTCAAAAAGTGTTTTTTCCGATGCAAACACAGGCGCTTTTTTCCTTTCCTATCCTGTTTCCCTGCTGAGCAAGCTCGGCACTTACTCGCTTTCTGTAAAGGGAACAGATGCCAACGGCAACAGCGCCTTTTTTGAAAAATCCTTTGAAGTGGTTGAAAATGTCTTCGAAAAAAAAATTCTTGTGGAAATTTCTGATTTGCCGAAAAAAAGTTTTTTGCGCGGCGAGGAAATTCCCCTTGTAGTGAGCCTGTTCGACGAGTCAGGAAACCCGATTGAAAAGGCGGATGTTTCTGTTTCAGGGCTTGGGATAGAGGCAGGCCTTTTTGAATTTTCTCCGGGAAAATATTCCGCTTCAATAGAAGTTCCCTTTGCCGCAAAAGAGGGGGATGCAAACAATGTTTTCACTGTTTCCGCGGTAAAAAAATCAGGGAACATTGTTACTGCAATCGGAACAGGTTCTTTTTCGATTGCAGTGGAAAAAACAGGGCTTGCCCTTGAGTTCCTGCAGCCGAAGGAGGATTCTTTCAAGGCCGGGGAAACAATCAATTTTGAAGTGCTTGCCTATTATTCGAACAGCGAAAAGATTCAGTCCGCCAAAGTTTTTGTGCTTCTGGGGGAAAAAGAAATCCAGCTTGTACAGACAGAGCCGAGCCGTTTCTCGGGAACATACACATGGGATGATTCTGATTATGCAGTGAAATATTTCACAATAAAGGCAACCGATTCTTTTGGCAACACGGGTTTTCTGGAAAAGAAAATAGACATTTCAGGGGAAACTCCATTGTTTTTTTTGTCAAAAAACTTTTTCATTATTCTTGCGGGGCTGGCTGTTTTTTTCGCGGTGCTTTTCGCTGCACTGGGTTATGTTCTCAATGCTTCAATGAGGAGAATTGCGCAGAGGCGCTCTGATTCACTGGAATCAAAGGCAAGGGAGCTGCAGGAGAATTATTTCAAGAAAGGCATTATTACAAGGAAACAGTATGAGGAACAAATGCAGAAGCTCGGCGGAAAGCTCGGCAAGCGGAGGAAGGGGGATTCCTGATTGATTAAAAAATTTCTTGTGTTTTTTTTCATTGTGCTTTTTTTGGCGCAGGCATCTGCAATTTCAGTGAAGCCCGAGAAGGCAGAGTTTTTTCTCGGGGAAAAAATGCTTTTTTCCGGGGAATGTTCCGGAAGCCTTGTGAAGGTTTCTGTTGCAGTGGAGGAAAAAAAGGTTTTGGAAAAGCAGGCGCCCTGCACAGGCGGAATTTATTCTCTTCAGATTGAAACACGCCAGTCGGATCCTACAGGAAACTGGAAATTTGTTTTTTCGGATTCGGAAAGCAAAAGCGTTTTCAATGCCTTTATGCTCCCCAGAGAAGAGAGGGAACTTCTCGCACTGCGCCTTATTGTTCCCGAATCTGCCGAGGTCCACAGGAACGCGTCGCTTGAACTTACAGTGCAGGTCTTGTTCGACAACACGCCTTTTGACACTGCAAATGTATTTTACTGGAATACTGCGGGAGAAAAAATCACGATGTCTCCTGCAGGGGAAGGAATTTTCAAGTCGGGCTTTTCAATTCCCGTTGATTTTAATCCTGTTTCCTGGAATCTTTTTGTTGTTGCAGTCAGTTCCGATGCAAACCCGCAGTGGCGCGGGCAGCTGAAAAAAACCCTTGCTGTTCTGCCGGCGGAAATGGTTATTTCAGTTGTCGAGCCGAAATTCACTACTGTTGAGGCTGGCATAGGGCAGGTTTTTTCGATTGAAGCAGTTTATGCAGACGGAACC
>DATDTD010000008.1:0-10649 GCA_035290965.1 archaeon
AAGGTGCACAGCAGCGGCTGCACAGTCAATGGCTGCATAGATTACAGCACTGCGCTTGTAGCTGTCCTGCGTGCGCGCAATATTCCCGCTGTTTTTGTCCGCCGGCTAATTTATTCGTCTGTTTATTTTTTTACAGGCGAAAAATGGATGGAAGCAGATGTCTTTTACGGCAAAATTTCCAATCCCGATCCAAAGGATATGAAGCGTTTTGAACAGGCGCTTGCAGGCAAACCCTCCAAAGTATTCGGCGCGGGAAGGGATTCGGCAAGCATTGGCATTCATTCGCTTGCGGATTTCCACAGGTTTGTTCCTGGAAAATGATTTAAGAGAAAGGCAAGTTTTTTATTTGCAGAAGCCGTAATTCTGTCATGGCTGACTGCATTTTTTGCAGAATTGTAAAGGGCGAGATTCCTTCCGCAAGGATTTTTGAAAGCAGGAATGTTCTTGCCTTCTTAGACATTTCTCCTGCTGCAAGAGGGCATGCGCTTGTTATCCCTAAAAAACATTTTGAAACCCTCTCAGAGATTCCGAAAAAGGATTTGCAGGAGCTAGTGCTCGCAGTGCAGGAAGTCGCAAGGCAGATAGTTATTCTTGTAGGAGCGGACGGCTTCAATGTTATACAATCCAACAAAAAATCCGCGGGACAGGTTATTCCGCATCTGCATTTCCACATTATCCCGCGCACGGAAGGAGATGCATTGAACTTCGACTGGCAGCACATTGAACAGGATAAGGAAGAGCTAGCTGCATTCGGAAAATCACTGAAACAAAAACTGCGGAAAAGGAAAAAATAGTTTTATTCTATTTTTTTGAACAGTATCTCTTCTCTTTTTGTTTTTGTTCCTGCCTTCAAAAGACTGAATCCGCATTCTTTTAACAGTCCTGCTTTTACCCCAAGTTGTACATTTATTTTTTCGCTAGTGTTCGGCATGAAAGCGGAAAGCAGAATGGAAATTATTCTTAAAGAATCCGCGAGAGAGTATAAAACCTCTTCAAGAGGCTTTCCCTGCAATTTCCAGGGAGCCTTGTCGTTCACAAACTTGTTGCACGCAGAAATAAAAGAAAATAGTTCAGAAAGAGCTGAATGCAGTTCAAGATTTTCCATTTGAAGCTTTATTTTTTCAAGGTGCAGCTGCTTTTGGAGTTCCGAATCTGTTTTTCCAGCAGGGATTTTTCCTGCAGAATATTTTTCAATCATTGTCAATGTCCTGTTAACAAGGTTTCCCAGCTCGTTTGCAAGCTCGTTGTTGTTCCGGGTTTTCAATGACGATTCGGAAAAATCTCCATCGGAACCGAAGGGAATTTCCCTTACGAGCATATACCTTACTACATCCGTTGAATATTTTGCGCACAAATATTTAGGGTCTATTACATTCCCAAGGCTTTTTGACATTTTCTGCCCGTTGACAGTCAGCCAGCCGTGCGCAAAAACTCTTTTTGGAAGTTCAATGCCCGCGCTTAACAGCATTGCGGGCCATATAACGCAATGAAACCAAGAGATCTCTTTTCCTATGATATGCAAGTCAGCCGGCCAGTAATTTTTTTTGCCTGTTTTTGCTCCGGAGACATAGTTCAACAAAGCCTCGAACCAAACGTAGATCACGTGTTTTTTGTCGAACGGGCATTCAATGCCCCATTCAACGTTTGTTTTCGGCCTTGAAACACTCAAATCCTGCAAACCATTTTCCTTGATTCTGTTTACAAGCTCTTTTACCCTTTCTTTAGGAAGAAAGAGCGCTTTTTTTTCAAGGAGTTCCAGAACCTGTTTTTCAAATTTGCTTAATTTGAAAAAATAGTTTTCCTCTTCAAGTACCTGGGGAGGCTTTTTGTGAATAGGGCATTTTCCCTCCACCAAATCTTTTTCAGTGTAGAATGCCTCGCATTCAACGCAGTACAATCCCGAGTAAGTTCCCTTGTAAATGTCTCCCTTGTCAAAAATTTTTTGGAAAATCTCTTGCACGAGCTTTTCATGGTCCTTGTCAGTTGTGCGGATAAATCTTGAATGCGTGAGGGAAAGTGTTTTTGCTATTTCCAGAAATTTTTTTACCTGTTCATCCACAAATTCCTTGGGTTTTTTTCCGGCTTTCTGCGCAGCGTTTGCAATTTTTGCCCCGTGCTCGTCGCTTCCTGTTAAAAAAAACACTTCTTCTCCTAAAAGCCTGTGCCAGCGCGCGATTACATCCGAGCATATCTGTTCGTATGCAAACCCAATGTGGGGATCTGAATTCGGATAGACAATTGCAGTTGTAATGTAAAAAGTTTTCAGGAAAAACACCTTTGAGACAGTTAAAAGTATTGTAAAAGCACTTTAAAAGGTTTTTACTTGAGGGTATGGCACTTCCGCAAATAATTCGGATTCATCCCTTTATTGTTTTCTTTTGGTTTGCTTTTTTAATTGCGCACCTATAATAAAATCAAGCCGACTATTATATCGGGGTTTTTTTTAACTGTTTTTGAGGCGCTGTTACAGCGGAAATCCGCCGCAGACGTGTTTTAAAAACAAAGCAAATATTTTATCTGCAGCGCGGCAGAATGCCCGTGCTTAGTTAAGAATTTTTTTTGGTGTTTTGATTATGGCTGAAGAGCTTGCAGTTGTGCAAAAGCAGGAAAACCCGCATGTTGCGAGATTCACTGCCTTTTTTGAAACAGTCTGCAAAAAAGACATTGAAAAGCTTGTAAGCATGTATCCTGAAAAGCGCAGCCTTAACATTGATTTCAAGGAACTCGAAAAATTCGATTTTGAACTGGCAGACGATTTGGTCGAAGACCCGGATTACCTGCTCGAAGCTGCTTCAGAAGCAATCCAGGGCATTGACGTTCCCGCCCTTGAGATAGAGGAATTCAAGCCCAATATCCGTTTCTATAACCTTCCGAAAGACAGGGAATTCCTGATTAAATCAATCAGCGCCTCGCATTTGGGAAAGCTTGTTGCTGTAGAAGGAGTAGTAAGGCAGATAACTGATGTAATGCCGAAGATTACTCTTGCAGCATGGGAGTGCAAGCGCTGCGGAAATGTTTACAGGGTTCTGCAGGACGAACAGCATTTGAAACAGCCGAGCATATGCGAGTGCAAGCACAAGGATTTCAAATTGGTTCAGGAAAAAAGCAAGTTCTGCGATTACCAGAAAATACAGATTCAGGAACCCCTTGAAAAATTAAAAGGAAGCGAACAGGCAGCGCATCTCGATATTTTTATTTCCGACGATTTGGTAAACAAGATTACTGCGGGAGACAAGACTCTTTTTGTGGGAGTTTTACGGCTTTCCCCGAGCAAATACCAGAAAACAGTTTACGGCAGGTTTTTGGAGGCAGTGCATCTGGAAGAAACAGCAAAGGAATTTGACGAGGTTGAAGTTTCCCAGGAAGAGGAAGAGGAAATCAAACGGCTTTCAAAAAACCCCAAGATTTACGAAATGCTTATTGATTCAGTCGCGCCGTCAATTTACGGGCACGATAATGTAAAGGAATCAATTATTCTCCAGCTTTTCGGCGGAGTAAAAAAAACAATGCCGAACAATCAGACAATTAGAGGAAACATTCATGTCCTGCTTGTCGGCGATCCCTCAGTGGGAAAAAGCCAGATTCTGCAGGCAACCGACAAGATTGCGCCCAAGAGCATTTATTTTGCTGGCAAGACATCAAGCGGAGTCGGAATAACTGCAACAGCAGTAAAAGACGATTTCGGAGAAGGCGGCTGGACTTTAAAGGCAGGCGCTCTTGTTCTCGCATCGGGGGGAATATGCATGGCTGATGAGCTTGACAAAATGGATCCCGAAGAAAGGTCTGCACTGCACGAGGCAATGGAACAGGGAATGATTTCAGTTGCAAAGGCAGGCATTGTAACAAGATTCAGGGCAGACACAAGCATTTTAGCAGCGGCAAACCCGAAGCTCGGAAGATTCGACCCGTACGCTCCTTTTATTGACCAAGTGAATCTTCCTCCCACTTTGATAAGCAGGTTTGACTTGTTTTTCATGATAAAGGATGTTCTGGACAGGACAAAGGACGAGGCAATGGCAAACCACATTCTGAAAATCCAGAAAGCAGGGGAAACAATTTCCCAGTACAAGAAAAAGGGAAAGCCGCTTGAAAAGGCTGATGCAAGGGAAATAGAAAAAATCGCAGCGCCGAAAATTCCCGCAAATATTGTAATGAAATATCTTTCCTATGCAAGGCAGAATATTTTTCCAATGATGACAAAAGACGCAATAGACACAATCTCAGAGTTTTATGTAAATCTGAGAGAACAGGGAAAAAAGGAAGGCGGAAGTTATTCAGCAACGCACAGGCAGCTTGAAGGTTTGGTAAGGCTTTGCGAGGCAAGCGCAAGAGTAAGATTAAGCGATGAGGCAACAAAGGACGATGCAGACAGGGCAATCCGCTTATTGAAGGCATCCCTTGAAGATGTTGTTACTGACCCTGAAACAGGAAAAATTGACTTTGACATTATTTCAACTGGAACAACACACACGCAGATTACTAACATGAAAACAATCCTCAATCTCATAAAGCGCAAGGCGCAGGAAATAGATTTGGTTCCATTGCAGGACATTATTGACGAGGCAAAAGCAGAAGGAATTGAAGAGGACAAAACCAGGGAATTAATAAAAAAGCTCGAGGACAAGGGGGAAATTTACAAGCCGAAATACAATTTTTTAAAGCCCACGCAGAAGGAAAAATAAAACAAAGCGGTTTTTTAATTTCATTGCTCACTCCTTTTTTTATGGACAAGAGATTATTGTTTCAGCTGATTCTGCTTTTTGTTCTTACGCAGGCAATCGGATTGTTTGTCGCATTCAATCTCATAAGCGGAATTTCCGCAGGCACAATAGAACAGCCGGGAATAATAACCCAGAATCCGGATGACATTGCAAACGCGCTTTTCCTCATTGCATACATTCTGGTAGGGACTGGATTTTTTCTGTTTGCAATAAAATTCGTGAAAAGGCCCTGGCTTTTCAAAGTTTTGGAGCTTTTCATTCTCTTCTTCACAGCGGGACTGCTGTTTGAATTTGCGCTCGGAGAGCCCTGGGGAATACTGCTTGCAATAATCCTTGTTGCCTCAAGAATTATTTTTCGGAAAAACATCTGGCTGAGAAACCTCGGAAGCATTATTTCCTCTGCAACAGTCGGCGCGCTAGTAGGAATAACACTTGGAGTAATTCCCATTCTTGTTTTCATTACTGCGCTTTCAATTTACGATTACATCGCAGTCTTCAAAACAAAGCACATGGTAACGCTTGCAAAAGGCATTCAGGGAAAAAATCTTGGGTTTACTCTTGCAATGCCAACCCCTAAACACACTTTCGAGCTCGGAACAGGAGACCTTGTAATTCCGCTTGCATTCGCGACAAGCGCAATGCAGAATTCTCTCCCATTGGGATTTCCCAATTATTTTTTCATTGCAATATTCATTCTCCTGGGAAGCATTGTCGGCCTGATTTTAACTCTTGAGTATTTGAGCAAGAGAATTGGAACAGCGCTTCCCGCGCTTCCGCTGCAGACTGCAATAATGATTGTGATTTTTGCGGCTGCAAAGCTTGCGGGCTTTTAAAGCTTAAAAATATTCATTGCTTGCTTATTGCTTTTGCGATTTCTGCCGGCAATTTTCGTATTTCTTCTGTTAACCCTTTGTTCATTGCACTTATTTCTTCTTTGATTTCACTTGAAGTATCCCTTATTTCTGATGTCAGCCCTTTTGACATTGTGTTTATTTCCTCTCTGACGCCTCCGGAAGTCTTGCTTATTTCTGATGTCAGCCCTTTTGACATGCCTTTCAAGGAATCCAAAATTTCAAATTGAATAGTTATGCCCTTTTCCAGCTGCCCGACCATTAATGCCTGGCTTGCACGTATCAAACTGGGGATTTCCAATGCGGGATTTTCCTGAAAGTGCGTGAAAGTTATAGTGGGATTGCCGAACTCCGCAGTAATTTCCTTTTCCAGGTTTTGTATAAACGCTTTAATTTTTTTTTCATCCCCCTCCAACTGCACCCGGACTGTTTTTTTGTCAACATTGACAACAGAGCCCCTGCTAAAAGAGGAATTCAGCAGGCGCTCAACAACAAAAGCGCGGACGCCCTTTTCAGTAATAATATTCTCTTTTTTTGCCTTAATCAAAAAACTTCCTTTCACGCTTATCAGTCCCGTTAAACAATCTTATGGATTTAATGTCAAACTTTTTAAAACAACACGCTTGTTTCGGCTATAAACGAAACAGGCTTTGGATATGGCAATGGCTGTGTTTTTGATTGGAAAATTTGCTGGCTTTTGAATCAGCCGCTGATTGCAAAGAATCCCTGTATTGCTTCAAGGCCGTAATAAATTGCAACAGCAATAAGGATATACCGTATTATTCTTCCGCACAGAACCGCAATGAAAAATCTTTTCCAGTCGAATTTTATCAGTCCCGCTGCAATCCCGATAAAATCAAAGGGAAAGGGAACAAGGGCGCCAATCAAAATGAAAACAGTCCCGAGATTTTTTATGCGCTGCTTGAAATCGAAAATCATTTTCATCTGCACAGGCGAAAATTTTTCAATTACCCTGCTTCCGAAATAACCAGCGGCATAGCCCGCCATTTCTCCAAGCGCGGCGCCCGCTCCCGCCGCAATTCCCAGCAAAACAGGATCGAAAAGCCTCAGCCCCGCTATTGCAATGAAAATAATGTCAAACGGCAAGGGTAGCAGAACAGATGCGTTCAGCGCTGTTGCCACAAAAAAAATCCCGAGCAATCCGTATTGCAGCGCAATCTGCAGAAAAATGTCAGCCATGCCAATCATTTAGAAATAGGAGTTTTCCTTTTAAATTCTTTTTGTGCAGGCGAAAGCGCAGCCTATGGCTTTTAAAAAATAAAAAAATAGAAATTGCCTCTCGCTTTCGTTTTGACAACAATTTCTAAAAATTAGCCGCTACAGAACAAAAAACTCAGTATTGTTTTTTGTGTTTCTGATAGCATTCTTTGCAGTATATTGGCCTGCCTTCGGTTGGCTTGAAAGGAACCTGTGTTTCTTTGCCGCAGTCTGAACAAACAGCATCGTACATCTGCCTTGGTCCGCTTGAGTAGCCTCCGCCACCGCCACCGCCTCTGAAATTTCTATCATATCCCATTTTTTATCACCTATTGCAAAAAAAGGCTATATTCCCGATTTTTGCAATATACTCTTTCTAATTGCAAAGTTAAAAAAGCCTATGTTTTTGCTTTTTTTGCCAAGAAACAGGTTTTTAAAACAAAAGCAATCACTCTTTTTATAATAATAAAAATCTGTTTTACGAGTGGTTTTGTTTGGAATACGAAAAAATGCTTGACAGGCTTTACCTTTCTCTTCCCCAGGGAGCACTCGGAAAGGAGCGCTTTGAAATGCCCAAGGCAGAGTCATTTGTGCAGGGAACAAAGACAATAATAAAGAATTTTTCCGCTATTCTCAAGGCAATAAACAGGGACAACGAGCAGGCAAAAAGGCATTTGTTCAAGTACATTGCAAGGGAAACAGCCACCTCGGCAAACATAGAGGAAAGCAAGCTTGTCCTGAGCGGAAAATTTTCCGAAAACCAGGTAAACGATCTGCTGAAAAGCTATATCGAACAGTTTGTTTTGTGCCCAATCTGCAAAAAGCCCGACACTCACGTAATTGAAAAGCAGGGAGTAAAAATACTGAAGTGCGAGGCCTGCGGCGCCATTTCCTCAGTCAAGGGATTGTGATTCTTTTTTTTCGGGTGAAAAGCATTTTCCACAAAATTCATTCTTCGGGAACAAATTTTGTGCTTGCAGTATGCGACAGGGAGCTGCTCGGAAAAACCCTGAAGCGCGGAGAGCTTGAATTCAAGGTTTCGGAAAGCTTTTACGGGAACAAGGGCATTACAGAGGCAAAGCTGAAAAAATTACTGCATGAATTCGGAAACATTAATCTTGTAGGAAAGAAAAGCGTGGGAATCGCGTTAAAAGAAAGGCTTTTAAGCGAAAAAAACATAATAGACATTTCAGGAGTGCCGCACGCGCAGATTTTCCAGTTTTAAAAAAAGATTTTTTTTACGGGGATGAAAAAATGCAGAACAAGCAGGGAAACAAGGATACCGAAGAATTTGTATGGATACGCTTTCCAAGGGAAAAGGACAACGAGCAGTTTGCGCTCGTAACCCAGTTAATGGGCGGAGACCAGGTAAAGGCAAAATGCTCAGACGGCATTGAAAGAAGCTGCAGGATTCCCGGAAAAATGAAGAAAAAAGTCTGGATAAAGGAAGGCGACATTATCATAATAAAGGTCTGGGATTTCCAGCCGAGCAAGGCCGATGTGGTATGGCGCTTTTTGGGAAACCAGAAAGAATGGCTGAAAAGAAAAGGGCACCTGAAAAACCTGCCGCTTTAAATTTACAATCCGGCAATCGTCGAATTGCCGCCAACATTTAAAAACTATTTTTTCTATTTCTTTATTGTGCTTATTGGTATTATTTGGTTATTAAATGATATTGCTTTATATTGTTTTTGGGTTTTAATATGATTGTAAGCTGGTCTTTGCACGCAAAGCATATGTTTGCCGAGAGAGCTGCAAAATTCGGCATTAATTATGCCGAAATCGAGCTTGCAATCAAGAAGCAGGAAATAAAAATAAGCCTTGAAAGGAACAAGTTCAAGACAATCTTTGATATTCAGGGCGTGCTGTTGACTGCAGTGAAGATTGAGAACCCGAAATTTATTCATGTTTTGACTTTATGGGAATCAAACGAAACAGAGGCGGAAAAATGGAAAAAGAAATAAGCTGCCATTTGTGCGGCGGAAAGGCACTTTTGCATTTTGAGGATTTGGAATTGAACAACGGCAGGATTGTTTTAAAGGGATCGCCTTTTTACAAATGCCAAAAATGCGGGGAAGAGTTTGCCACAAGCGCGCAGATGCAGGGGCTTAGCGAACAGATAAACACAAAATTTGTTTTTGAAAGGCCCATAATAAATGCCGGGCGCAGCCTGGCAATTACCCTGCCTGCCGACATTGTGCAGTATTACAAGCTGAAAAAGGGCGGGAGAATAAAAATCATTCCCGAAAACAAAAAAGAAATGAAAATAACGGTTAAATGACAACTCTTTAAATCGAAATTGTGCCATCTGTTTCTTATGGAAAAACAAAAATTTTTATTGCAAAATCTTGTTCCTGAGGAGGAAACAAGGCGGATTTTTGCGCAGGTTTTCGACAAGAGCACAATCGAAACCCTTCACGCGCTTGCAAGCAGGGGCTATTTCAAAACAGTAGAATTCGTAATCAGCACGGGAAAAGAGGCGCATGTTTTCCGCGCAGTGGATTCTTCGGGAAGTTTCCGCGCAATAAAAATTTACAAGATTGAAACAAGCGATTTCCGGAAAATGTCGAAATACATTGAAGGCGATCCGCGCTTCAAGCGCATTAAGCAGACAAAGCGCGACCTGGTTTTTGCATGGACACGCAAGGAATTCAAAAATCTTGAACTGCTGAATTCTGCGGGAGTTTCTGTTCCATTGCCGATTGCTTTCAAGAACAATGTTCTCATAATGGAGTTTATCGGCAAAAAAGGAGAAGCCGCAAAAATCGTGAAGGAAGATTCTGTTCCTGCGGAAAAATTTTTTGATTTTGCAGTTGGTGCGCTTGCAAAAATGCTTTTTAATGCAGAGCTTGTCCACAGCGATTTTTCCGAATACAACATTATGAACAATTCAGGGAAGCTCGTTGTCATTGACTGCGCACAGGCAGTTCTTTCCTCGCATCCATTTGCAAAGGAATTCTGGCAGCGCGATTTGAAAAACACTGCAAACTATGTTTCAAAGCAGGGAATGAAAAAAACTCCCCTTGAAATAGAGGAAGCAGTAAAGGAAAGAAAGGGAAAATAGTTCTGCCATTATCCTATTTTTGCGCGCGCAATCCTGTAAAGCACGTGGTGTGCATAAACCTGCCTTGCCAGTTCCTCAACATAATGGGGCGGAGAATGCAATGCCTGCGCTGTCCTGTGGTAAAACTGGGCTAATTCTATTTCTTTTTCTTCCTGTGCTGCCCGCGCAGTTGCTGTTTTTTTTTCTGCATCCAGAAGCCATATTAATTTTTCTTCCGGCAGAGTTTGTTTGTCCGCCATTACTTTTTCGAAAAACTCCTCAAAATCCTGCATACGCCTTTCAGAGTCCTGCCTTAAAGAAACAAGCTTTTTCTTCAACCTGACATAACGAACGTTTGCTTTTAATGCCAAAGCGACTTTTTGTCCCTCACGGGTCCAGATTTTTTTGAATATTTCGCAGTCCCTTGTGGATTTTCTCAGAGCATCTTCCATCATGCGCATGTCTCTTGCAGATTCAAGGACACGCGTGGAAATTCCCCTTGTCATTTTTAAAAAACCCGGATATTGCCAGTATAACTCATGGTATATTTTCAAAAAGTCGTGTTCTCTTTCAAGCGAGGCAATTGCATAGTCTGCCAGCCTTACGCCCCAACGCGAATTTTCCAGGATAGAAGTCCATGCCCTGCTTGTTGCAGCCAAATACTGCTTTGCTATTCTGCGGCTTGTTTTAAACATTGCAACATACTGCCCGTACGCCCTTCGCAAAACCCTGGTGATTCTGCGCTTTATTTTCCACTGTTCTTTGGGAGTGTATGATTCGCGCCTGCGGGGCGGTTTTCTTCCAGGCCTTTCCCTT
>DATDTD010000009.1:0-2296 GCA_035290965.1 archaeon
CAAAAACTTTTTTGTCCGCTCCGGAATGCACTGTGCATATCCCATCCACAAATTTCTGGGTTTTCCCAAAGGCTCTGTGCGGGCTTCGCTTTATCTATACAATTCAAAAGAGGAAACAAGGCTTTTCATTGAAGCCCTGAAAGACATTGCAAAAAATTTTGCGTGAAAAACAGTTAAACAACGGTTTCAACAAGTAATAATAATGGTTTCATTTCATATTAGTATAATTGTTTTTTTTTCGGTTTTTCAAAAATGGTGTGTGAATGGTTGTCTGCATTGTGGCATTGCTTGTTTTTGCAGTCCTGAGCATCTGGTCGGCAAAATACAGGGTTCTTGCAAAGGAAGCATTCCGCTGTGTTACAAGAATGGTTACTTTCCGCCCCTGCGACGTTCACCTTGAAACAAAAATCAAGACAAAAGTGACCTCAAAATTAATGTTTTTGCCCGCGCTTGCAAGATTCTTCTATAAGCACTTCAAAATAATTTCCTGGGCATTCACAATTTCCTTTTTCGCAAGCCTTGCATACTCTGTTTACAGCATTTACAATCTCATTGTTTTCGGCAGCTGCACTCCCGGAGAGCCTTGTGTAATAACCTCTTTTGAGGGATTGTGCATTCTCGTGATTGAACAATACCTTGCATATGCAATAGTCGCAGTGCTTGCAATTGTGCTGATTTATTTCCTGATAAAAAGAATGATGAAAAAGAAGAAATAATATTTATGCCGAAAGCACTGGTTTCCTTTTTCAGTGAAAATACAAACAAATTTTACAGGCTGGTGGAAACCCGTGATTTGCCTTTCCTGGAAATTTCGGGAATAAGAATGCACTGCACAGGCGAAAGCGTGAGAAAAAGCACCCACGCAATGGTTTCGCAGTTATTCCCTTTGAAAGGAAAAGTCCTTGACACCTGCGCGGGCCTTGGATACACTGCAATTGAAATCGCTTCGCATGCGGAGGTGGAAAAAGTTTTCTCCTTTGAAATAGATTCGAATGTCCTTGAAATCGCAAGGCAGAATCAATTTTCAAAGGAACTTTTTGAAAACAAAAAAATTTTTCTTGAGAACGCGGATGTTTTTTTAGCAGTAAAAAAGTTTCCCGAGAATTTTTTTGACAGGATTCTGCATGACCCTCCCAGATTCGCGCTTGCGGGAGAGCTTTACGGCAGGCCTTTTTACAAGGAGCTTTTCAGGGTTTTGAAGTACGGGGGAATTCTTTTCCACTACACTGGAAATCCCGGGCAAAAAAGCGGCAGGGATTTTAAAGGGGGAGTGATTAAGCGCCTGCAGGAAGCCGGTTTTTCGGGAATGGAAAGAATTCCGGAAGCCCAGGGCATACGCGCAAAAAAATTTGAATTTTTTGCGGAAAAGCGCGAATAGTTTTTGTTTAATAATTTTTTGCTTTTCTAATTTGATTATAATGGACAGGAAAAAATTTCTTTTTATTTCGCTGGAAGCGTCAATCCAGGACACTGCCTGGAGCGTCCTTAACGAAGGCCATGAGGTAAAATACTTCATTGAAGAGGCATCGCAGAAGGAAATTGGCGACGGCTTTCTCCCAAAGAGCGAGGACTGGCAGAAGGATGCTGCCTGGGCTGATGTAATTGTTTTTGACGACGTAAGCGGCTATGGTGCAAAGGCGAAAAAACTGCGCGACGAAGGAAAGCTTGTAATCGGCGGAACGCCTTACACTGACAAACTTGAGGACGACCGCGCATTTGGGCAGGACGAGCTTATAAAAGCCGGAGTAAGCGTTATTCCGCACGAAAACTTTGTTTCTTTCGACGACGCGATAAAATTTGTGAATGAACATCCAGACAAGTATGTGATAAAGCCGAGCGGAGACGCGCAGAAAATAAAGCATTTGCTCTTTGTGGGGGAAGAGGATGACGGAAAGGATGTTCTCCAGATTTTGGAGGATTACAAAAAAGTCTGGAGCAAGAAAATAAAGGAATTCCAGCTCCAGAAAAAAATTTCCGGAGTGGAAATAGCTGTCGGGGCTTTTTTCAACGGAAAAGAATTCGTTTATCCCATTAATGTAAATTTCGAGCACAAAAAATTATTTCCCGGCAATTTGGGACCGTCGACTCCCGAAATGGGAACCTCGATGCTCTGGACTCCGCCGAACAAGATTTTCAATTCGACCCTGAAAAAAATGGAGCCAAAGCTGAAAGAGGAAGGCTACTGCGGATACATTGACATTAACTGCATTGTGAACAACAACGGGATTTATCCCCTTGAATTTACCTGTTTTGATGAACAAACAGAAATTCTCACAAAAGAGGGCTGGAAGAATTA
>DATDTD010000010.1:0-8976 GCA_035290965.1 archaeon
TCAAGCCTATTGTCGCAATTCCCGCCACGACATTGAATGCAAATCCGTTTTTGTATTCCCCCATTATTTTTTTGTTGTTGATAAGGAGAAGCATCATTACAAGGATTACGGGCAGCATTATCCCGTTTATTACCTGTGAAAAATACATTATGGGAATAAGGGGAATGTTTGGAATGAGTATTATTGCAGCGCCGATTATTATGAGAAAAGTTATTAAGCCGTAAAACTGCGGGGCTTCTTGTATTTTTTTGTTCACTCCCGAATTCCATCCGAATGCCTCGCACACAAAAAAGGATGTTGCAAGCGGGAGAATTGCAGCTGCAAAGAGAGAGGCGACAAAAAGCCCTATTCCGAAAAGCGCGGAAGCATAAATTCCCGCAAGCGGCTTTAATGCAAGCGCGGCATCTTCAGCGGAATTTACTGCGATTCCGTTTGCGAACAATGTTGCGGCTGTTGCGACAATTATGAAAAACATTATTATGACTGTTATCGCGCTTCCCACAAGCACGTCTATTCTTGAATACGCGTACTGCTCTTTTTTCAGTCCTTTTTCAACTACTGCTGATTGGAGATAGAACTGCATCCAGGGCGCGATTGTTGTTCCCACAAGCGCGACAATCATCATTATGTATGCGCTGTCAGTGTTCAATACAGGGGTTATTATGCTTTTTCCGACTTCTCCCCAATCCGGGTTTGCCATTAATCCCGCTACAACATAGCAGATGTAAAAAAGGCATGCAACCAAAAAAGCCCTTTCAAGGGTTTTATAATTTCCCTTGTGAATCAGAGCCCATACGAAAAAGGCGCAGAGAGGAACTAAAATGAATTTGCTTATTCCGAACATTTCCCCTGAAGCCGCTATTCCCGCAAATTCCGCAATCACATTCCCAATGTTTGTTATTACCAATCCCGCCATTAACAGGACTGTTATTTTTACTCGGAAATTCTCCCTTATCAGATCGCTTAATCCCTTTCCAGTTGCAATTCCCATTCTTATTCCCATTTCCTGTATGAAAAAAAGAATCACTGCAATGGGAATAAGCGTCCAGAGCAATGTGTATCCGAAATGCGAGCCCGCAATCGAGTATGTTGCGATTCCTCCCGCATCATTGTCCACTGCAGAGGTAATTATTCCCGGCCCCAAGGTAACGAGGAAAAGGAGAATTATTTTTTTGTTTATTCTGAAAGCCATTTTTTTCACTTTCTGTACGCGAGCTTTTCGTTTACCCTGTCTGCAATCATTCTTATCCTGTTCCATTTTTTCGGAGTTACTTCCTCAAAAACATCGTTCATTGAAATCACACCTACAAGGTGGTTTTTTTCATCGGCAACAGGCAGTTCTGTAAGGTGCTGGTGTGAAAAAACCTGTATGACTTTTTTCAAAGGCTCCTTCATTTCCAAAAAAACAGGCTCTTTGTTCATAATCTCTGAGATTTTTGATTTCGGCTTTGAAAGCAGCAACTGCTTTATTGTTATTTCCCCGCAGAGAGAGTTTTCATTGTCCACTGCATAAATCCTGTGCGGCTCTTCTTTCCAGTTTGCTTTTTTTATTAATTTTTTCAGGCCGCCTGCGGTTTCCTCCGAGTTTATTGTAAAAAATTCCCTGCGCATAATATCTGAAGCGCGCTTTTCGGGAGACTCTATTATTTTTTCTATTTTTTTCAGTATTTTCCTGTCCATCTGCCTTACTAGCATTACTATTTTTTCCTTGGGCAGGTTTGAAAGAGTGTTCAAAAGGTCTGACATTTCCGCGGGAGAAAGCTTATTAAGGATTGAACTGAATTTTCTCTCGTGCAGGTGCTCTATGAGGGATTTCTGCACCTTTGGGTCTGCCTCAATGAGTGTTTCCGCTGCCTTTTCATCGTCAAGCACATTGAAAAGAATCTGCCTTTCCGAATGGCTTAATTCGTCGAGCAGATCCGCAATATCTGAAGGATGGGCCTCGTTTATTTTTCCGCCAGCAAGATTCAATCCTATGTGCGCGGGAGAAAGAGACAGCTGCTGGACAAAAACCCAGGGCACTATCTGCGGCTTCATTTTCGGGTTTATCCAAAGCGCGGGCTTTTCAAGAGAAAGCCTGCGAAGAAGGCTTCTCAGTCCGAAAGAAACTCCAAGCACATAAAAATTTCCGTTTGTTTTTGAGAGCAGTACATCGTTTACTCTTACAACCTTCAAGCCGTTCGTATCCACTAACTGCCTGTCCATTAAAATTTCGTTTATCAGAAGGTCTGTTTCTTCAAGGTTCCAGCAGTTTGTTTTTTCCTTTATTGTGTTCATGTGAATGTCGTTGCTTACGCTTGCAACGAATTTCCAGGGAAACTTTAGTTTTTTTCCGTTTATTCCGATGACAAAATGAGTTATTTCCCCGAGCTCTGTGCCGTCCTTAAAAACAAGGTCGCTGAGCGCGCCTATTTTGTATCCCTTATCATCATAGACCGGCTTTTTGTAAATCTGGCTGAAATAAGTCACTTTTGCAATAAAATACACCCCGATTAATCAACGGCAAGAAAAAAATTTTTATTGTATTAATAGAGTGCTTTATCATATAAAAATTTTGCGCAATTTTTCGGAAAAACAAGCCTTAAATTTTTTTTTACTCCAGTATTATTATGTGATTATATGAAAATTCCGGGCATTAAACTCAAAGACGGAAATTCAATTCCCTCCCTGGGGCTTGGCACATGGCAGCTTACAGGCAAAAAATGCTTCGAGGCAGTAAGCATTGCGCTTGAAACAGGCTATCGCTTTATCGACACTGCGGAAATCTATTCAAACCAGAAAGAAATAGGCAGTGCAATAAAAGGCTTTCCAAGAAAAAAAATTTTTCTCTCCTCAAAGGTATGGGCATTGAATCTCGGCTTCAGCAAAACACTCAAGGCGTGCGACAAAACTCTTCAGGAACTCGGAACAGATTACCTTGACTTGTATCTTATTCACTGGCCCAACCGGCTTGTTCCCGTTGAGGAAACTTTCGCTGCTTTTGCAGAGCTCAAAAAACAGGGAAAAGTAAAATCCTTCGGAGTCAGCAATTTTTCCGCAAGGCGCCTTGAAGAGGCAATTCCAAAGGCAAAGGCAGCGGGAATTTCAATTGTGAACAACCAGTGCGAATTCCATCCGCATTTGTTCCAGAAAGAGCTTCTTGATTACTGCAAAAAAAACAAAATCGCTTTTACAGCCTATTCCCCTTTGGGGAGGGGCAGCGTCCTCAAAGATTCAGTGATAACAAAACTTGCAAAAGAATATTCAAAAACTCCCGCGCAAATCTGTTTAAGGTGGGAGCTGCAGAAAGGCGCTGTTGTTATTCCAAAATCAAGTTCAAGAGAACATTTGGAGGAAAACATTGCTGTTTTCAGCTGGAAGCTTTCAGAGGGCGACATTGAAAAAATAGATTCAATCAAAACAAGAAAACGCTTATTGAACCCGGTTTTTTTTGCGGATTTTTCTTAATAACAGGAAAAAATTCTGATTTCAGCGGACTGTAACTGTGTATGAGCCGCGGATTTGCTGTTCTAAAGATTGCCCTTCAAACATGTATTTGGCTGTTGTTCCGCTTGGAGCTCCGAATGTCCCTGTTCCTGCCGAAGCCGGCGCAGTGAGGACGTAAGTATAGGTTGTGTTTGCTGCGCCTGTAATAACAAGCCATTTTAAGTGCCCTGCCTGTGTGTTGTCTGCCCCTCCAAGATTTGCAATTGTCCAGCCTGTAGGAACAACTTCATCGATTGCATAATAAGTATGCCCTGTTCCCACAGTAGCTCTGAGCGAAACAGTTACATTGGTTCCGTGCAGGGCATTCAGGGAAGAAAGGCTTCTCACAACAGAGTCTGCTGTTCCGACGCATGCGCTTGTGTTAAAGCCATAGCAATCAGAATTGCATGTCAAGGTTCCCGAAGCAAATCCCTGTGTAACGCATGTTTTGCTGTTCAGGTTGCTTGAGTCGCACACCTCCGGGCTCTGGATTGTGCTGTTTCCGCAGTTTTGTATGCTTTGTATGTTCAGCGAGATATTTCTTGTTGTGCTGTTTCCGTTTGCCGTAAAGGCAACTGTATCGGAATAAGTTCCTATTGGAAGCGTGTTTGCTCCAGAGCCGATTGCCGCTGTTACTGTGTCTGTTCCCGCTGCTGCAAGAGTTCCTGATGTTTTTGAAAGTGTTGTCCATGCGGCTGTTTTTGTTGCTGTCCAGTTAAGGCTTGTTGTTCCTAAGTTTACCAATGTGTATGCCTGACTGTTGGGGTTGAACGGGCCTCCGAATGCGCCCGCGCTGTTCAGCCCGCCTGCCGGAATTACTGCCAATGTTGCAGTGGGAATAATTATCATGAGTGCTGCTGTTCTTGTTGTGTTTCCGTTTCCGTTTGTCGTGTTTGTGAATGTTATTGTGTCGTAATAATCCCCCTCTATAAGCGTGTTTGCGTTTGAATTGATTGAAACTGTTACTGTTGTGCTTGCCCCTGCAGCGAGTGTTCCGGATGCGCCTGACAATGTAAGCCAGCTTTGTGTTTTTGCCGCAGTCCAGTTAATGCCTGTTCCGCCTGTGTTTATTAGAGTGTATGTTTGTGAGCTTGGCGAGAACGGTCCTCCAAGGTTTCCGGCGCTGTTTAAGCCTGTTGCGGGAGTAACTGATAATGTTCCCGCTGTGCTTTGCACTGTTACTGTTACAGTGTCTGTTGCTGTGTTTAGTGCGCGGTCTGTTACTGTTAAGGTATAAGTTGTTGTTGTGGTTGGGGAGGCTGTTGGTATTTTGCTGGTTGAGCTGCTTAATCCTGTTGTTGGCGTCCAGGAATATTTGTATGATTTTTTTCCTCCGCTTGCGCTTCCGTCCAGAGTAGTCGAGCCGCCTAATGTTATTGTTTTGTCAGGCCCTGCGTTTGCTACTAGGGCGGATGTTTGTGTGCCCTGAGCTCCTTCCGGAGACGCTTGTTGTGGAGACCCTGCTATGTCTATTGTCATTCCTTTTCCTCCGAAGCAGCTGATTGAACGGAAGTTAGCTATTTCTCCAGTGCAGACGTTTCCGTTCCATTGGCAGTCTTCCGGCCAGCATTCTTGTGTCGGCGCTGCTATGCCGCATTGTTCTTTTGGAATGCCTGTGCATAATGAATTCAGTATTGCCTGCCGTGTGTTTTCAGCGCTTGGGTTGTTTGCGCTGGTCAGCAAAAAAATTGCCAGGCTTGCGATCAGGACAGAGCCGCCCATAATAAGCAGGTATTCAAGTGCGCCCTGTGCTTTTGAAGGCATTTTTATCTTTAGTATAATTGTTTTCTGGTTTAAAATAATATCCTTTTTTTCCAAAAGCATGGAAGGGTATTATTTCTCGAATACGACTGCTTTGGGGTTTGCGCCGAGTTCTTTCAGGGCTTTTTTTATTGCCTCCACAAAGGGGGGAGGGCCGCAGATGTAAAAGCTCTGCTTAAAATCAGAAATTTTTTCCTGCAAAAAAGTTTTGTCAATAAACCTGTTTTTGTATCCCTGCTTTTTTTCATTCGTTAAGGTAAGCACAAGGCTCTGCGGATTTTCCCTGAACATTTCAGTGAATTCCTTTTCGAGGATAATGTCCTTTTGTGTTTTGTTTGAAAAAATCAGCGAGTTTCCCGCAACCTGCCCGTTCTCTTTCAAATCGCGGAGAATTGCAATGAACGGAGTTATTCCCGCTCCGCCTGCAATGAAAACTCCTTTTCCCTGAAAGTTTATTGTTCCAAAAGGCTCTTCAATAATCAGTTCGTTTCCCGCCTTTAATTTGTGCAGTTCTTCAGTAACTCCCTTGTGGTCTGCATATCTCTTGATTGTGAATTCGAGCACAAGGTCTGAGTTCATTGAAGTGAATGTGAAAGGGCGTTTTTCGCCTTTCAATTTCGGATTGTTGATGCTTAAGTCGACTGCCTGCCCCGGCAGGTATTTGTAGCCCTGCGGCTTTTCAAGGATAAATCTTTTCACGTCGTGCGTGACAAATTCTGTCATCAGGATTTTAATTTTCTGTTCCATGAAAACACGCATATTTTATTTTTAAGAACCGTGCTTTGAAGCCCTTGCTCCCGCGCTCGCGGGATTTCTGCGCATGTGCGGGTTTTTCGGGATTATTATCCATGCAATTATATACGCAATTATTCCGAATCCGAATGAAACAAGCGTAAGCGCAATCCAGAGCAATCTTACAAGCGTTGAGTCTACTTCAAAATATTCTCCTATTCCCCCGCATACTCCGCCAAGCCATTTGTCCTTATCAGAGCGGTAAAGCCTTTTCACTTCAACCTGCTTTTTCGCCTGCCATTTTGCCATTTTAAAAACCCGAAATTTGTTTTGTTCTTTCCGATATAATTATGCGTGTTTGGCTTTTAAATAAACCGAGTTTCTGAAAAGAAAGCGCAGTCGCCCTGTCTCAGCAGCGTGCAATGAGTTCAAGTGCCAAAAGTAACCAACGCAATCTATCTTGCCGGGCTTTTTTAAAGCATCTTTCAGGCTTTTTTACAATAGTTTTTCGAATTCTTCTCTTTCCATTTTTAATTCTTTTTTTATTATTTTCAAGAGCAATCCTCTGTCGATTTTTGTGTTGCTGTGGACTGGTATTACAGTCATTCTTCCGTCTGAATGGACAAAGGTTGCGTGGCTTCCTTTTTGCCTTAAAAACCTGAAGCCGAGTTTTTCAATGATTTTTACCAGTTGTTTTGGCGCAAGCGGCCTGAGCTTAGGCATTTACGACAACTTCTTTTATTTCAACAAATCGTTTTTCAGGCTTTTTGTCCAGTTCTTGCAGTGATTCCAAATAGAGTTCAATTGCTTCTTTAATGTTGACTAAAAGCTCTTCCATTGTTTTTCCTTGAGAATAACAGCCGGGCAATTCCGGAACTTCTGCAATCAAATAACCATCCAAGCCATTCTCAACCACAACTTTAAAAGTCTGTTCCATTGCAATCACCAGTAAAGATTGTACCACAAGCAAAATAAAAAAGCTTCTTTTTTGGATTTGTTCGCAACAATGCGCAATGAGTTCAAGTACCACGTCTGTCAAAAAAAAGACATCAAAAAATTGTCTGCAGAAGATTTTTATTCGGACTGTGCCTAAATATCCTAAAAGCGGATTTGGGCGTTGCAATGAGAAGCCATATCGGAAAATCTTTCGGCGGTTTTTTTAAGGCGGCTTTTTTTGATTCTCCATTGTACACTGTTGCGGAGCTTACGGGAAAATGCAACCTGCGCTGCAAAATGTGCTCTGTCTGGAAAACCTTTGATTTTAAGGATGCGGATGCGAAAAAATACATTGAGACAATTAATTTTCTGGAAAAAAAAGGCGTAAGGATTGCAATGTTAACGGGAGGAGAGCCGCTTCTGCGCAAAGACATTGGCGAAATAATGCGCGGCATTAACACAATAAACATTATCACTACAAACGGATTTCTGCTTGCGGAAAAAATAAACGAAATTTCGGAAAACTGCGATTTTGTTTTTGTAAGCCTTGATTCTCCGAATCCCGAGGAGCACGATGAAATCCGCGGAGTGAAGGGCGCTTTTGAAAGGGCTGTTGCGGGAATTAAAAAAACAACTGAAATTGGGATTCCCGCGCATATTGTCATGACAGTGATGGATTCCAATATTGAACAGATTGAAAAAATGTGCGAACTGGCAAAAGATCTGGACTGCCTTATTTCGACAAATTACCTGATAAGTTTGAATCGGGAATATAATGGCAAGGCTGTTTATTTCAACAATTCAAGCATTGCAGCGCCGCTTGAAAGATACGTTGAATCCGTTAAAAAAATGCAGAAAAAATACAGAAATTTTATCACAACTGATTTTGAATTGAAACTCCTGCGGGAGGGCGGCAACAAGACAAAGTCTCCGCTCTGCAGGGCAGGCAGGACTGTCATTGGGATAAAGCCTGATGCAAGCATTGCCTTTCCCTGCACGCACTATCCAAAAAAATTCCTTTCAACTGCCGAATGGGAAAAAACAAAGGAAATCGGGGGAAAATTCCCTTTCTGCGAGGGCTGCCAGATAAAATGCTACATCCAGCCGAGCATTGTTTCCCGGCCTTCGAAATGGCTTTCAAGCCTCAGCATTCGGGATTTGCAGGGAGTCCTCGGCAACGCAAGAGTATTTTAATGAATATATAAAATACAGAATTAAGGCAGTTAACACGAATTATTTTCCCGCCACCAGATAACGCGAATAATTGAAGGCAGTAATGCTTTTTGTTATCAGCAGGCTCATTTCAACATAGCAGTTCAGGTAACATTCAGTATCGCGCGGGCATTTCTTCACACGCTCACGAAGAATTTTTGCTTGCTTTGAAAGCCAGATTTCTTTCAAAGGCTTTTCCCGTATCGAGCCTATTGTTGCCTCCTGTATTCCGCCTTCCGCAAGATTCAGGCCTCCGCAGGGAAAAATTACCCCCCCGCTCGGAGTGATTTCAAGCATAAACCTTCCTACCCTGCAGTCCCAGTGCTTCCTGTCGCGTATGATTTTCAAAAAATCTTTGCTGTTCAAGACAGGATAGCCTTTTTTCTTGAGCAGAAGCAGTTTGTCTATTGTTTCCTTAAACTCTTTTTCTTTTGGTTTCAGGCTAAGCCATTCGGGAGTAAAAGGGCCCTCTATTATGGGCTGAAAACTTATTGTAGTGCGGTTTTCCTTTGCAAACTCTGCAAGTGGAACAATCTGGTCGAGATTCGCGCCGCTGATGACAGTGTTTATGTCGACGCTTAATTTTTTTTGGCTTGCTGCAAGCTTTATTGCGGAAACAATTCTTTCGTGCAGATTTTTTTCATTGAGCCCGCGTATCTTTGCATGCCGTTCATCAAAGGCATCAAGAGAAATTCCCACATGGTCCAGATAAGGCAGAATTTCAGGCAGCCTTTTTTCAAAAAGCAGCCCGTTTGTTGTAAGGCTGTTTATGAAGCCGATTTTTTTGCTGTACTGCATTATTTCCGGCAAATCCTCTCTCAGCAATGGCTCTCCGCCGCTCATTCCGTAAATTACTGAATTGAGTTTTTT
>DATDTD010000011.1:0-18118 GCA_035290965.1 archaeon
GGCATACCTGCAGGCAGCGCTGAAAAAAAGTTGCGCGATTGTAAAAGTAATTGACGAGGCAGCAGGGCAAAAAATCGAAAACATTGATACTGAATGGGTCGGCCTTGGAATTTACACTCCGACAGCAAAAAAGGCTTTTGAGCTTGCGGATTCCCTGAAAAAAAAAGGCCACAAGGTTGTTCTCGGAGGGCCGCACGTTGCAATCTTTCCGGAAGAATCATTGAAGCATGCAGACAAGGTCATTGTAGGAGAGGGCGAGGAAAGCATTCCGCTTATTTTCGATTCAAGCGAAAAAATACTGAAGAGCGGACTTGTCAAAAATCTTGACAGTTTGGAGTTTCCGGACTGGACTGGGTTTCCGCTTGAAAAATATTCCTCCCCTACAAGAAAAAAAAAATTTTTGTCAATAATGACTTCAAGGGGCTGCCCGTTTGCCTGCGTTTACTGCTACAAGGGAATGTTCGGGCGAACTTACAGGACAATGTCGCCGAAAAACGTGCTCGACGAAATAGGATTTCTGATCGAAAAATACGGCATTGAAGAGCTTGGAATTGTAGACGACAATTTCACGCTCAACAGGAAGCGCGTAGAGGAAATATGCAGCGGCATTATTGAGCGCGGATATAAAATAAACTGGAACTGCCCCAACGGAGTGAGAGTAGACACTCTCAGCCCTGAACTACTGCAATTAATGAAAAAAGCCGGATGTTACCAGCTGTCTTTCGGAATTGAATCAGGAAACCAGGAAGTCCTTGACAAAGTCGGCAAGGGCATAAAGCTTGAACAGGTAAAGAATGCAGTTAAATTTGCAAAGCAGGCAGGCATTGAAACAATAGGCTTTTTCATGATTGCGCTTCCATTTGACAATGAAAAAACAATGCTTGAAACAATAGATTTTGCAAAAAGCCTCGACCTTGACCTGGCGCAGTTCACTGTTACAACACCTTATCCTGGAACAGAACTTTACGAAATAGTAAAGCAAAAGGGAAAATTCCTGATAACGGATTTTTCAGAATTCGGCTCCTATTCCGGAACAGCATATTACGAGTTAGGCGCTTTGAACAAGGAGCTTGTAGAAAGAATGTACAAAAAAGCCTACCGCGAGGTTTATTTTCGGCCGGGGTATGCGCTGAAAAGAATAATGAAAAACCCGAAGCTCGCGCTTGCAGGAATAAGCTTCCTGAAAAAAATATTTTTCAAAAAGAAACAGTAAAACCGCGCAAAAATGCCTTCCCAAAGGGTGCAAAAATGGAATTTTCCGAAACCGCAAAATTCTGGCTTGACAGCAAAAAAATCCTTGCCCTGATAATCGTGCTCATAGTGTGCGCAAGAATTTTCACTGCAATAGTTTTGCCCGACACTGCATACACGGATGCATTGTACCACCTGCAGATAACAAAAGAAATCACAAAAACAGGCTTTCTTCCATTTGAATCCAATTCAAAGGAGCTTGCCTTCATGGACATGCAGGGAACAGTGCCCCAGCCGTTTTTCCATGCCGCGCTTGCAACAATTTTTGTTGCCTCCGGAACCGGATTCGGCTTCGAGCTTGCGGGATTTTTCCCTGTTTTTATAACTGCGCTTCAGCTTGCCTTAAGCTTTCTCTTAAGCAGGCTTTTTTTTGAAAACGACAAAAAAGCAGCGCTGATAGCCTTTGCATTCATGGCAATGCAGCCTGTTCTCGCAATTTATTATTCAACCAATTATACTGACGCAATTGCGGGGCTGCTTGTGCTTTTCTGCTTTTACCTGCTTGTAAAATTCGAAAAGACGAAAAACCATGCATTTCTTTTCCTGCTTGCGTTTGCCGCAGCCGCGGCCGCAGTCTCAAAGCTGACTGCAATTGCAGTTGTTCCCGCGCTCATTGTTGGGCTGCTTTATTACGCCTCCAAATCAAAAATAAGGAACGCAAAAAAAATTGCTGCAATTGCAGTGCTGCTGATTCTAATTGTTTCGGCAGCCGCATGGTTTCTGCCGGAGTTTTTGCGCAACCAGCAGAATCAGGAGCTCGGGTTTTTCCAGAAATTTTTCGGCGCAAACGCGGGGCAGATAGACACGCTGCTTGAGCTTACCCCTGAAAGCTATGCAAAGCCGCATTTGTCAAATCCAGTTGCGCTTGTTGCAGGCCTTAACGAGGGATTCTGGTTTTTTCTTGCGCCGCAGCTCCAGTCAAACATTCCTGCAGTAAATATTGTCGGCATTGGAACAATTCAAATAATTTTCGCTGCTTTCAGCCTGCCTTTAATGCTCGTGTTTTTTTACGGCTTTTATAAAATTCTGAGAAAAAGGGAAAAATACTCTTTTCTTATTCTCCTGATTTTTTTGCTGGGCATTATTCCTTTCATGGTTTATCTCAGGAACAGGGTTTATCCCAGAATGCTTCTCGCGCTGATTCCGTTTTTCGGATTAATCTTTGCATACGGCTGGCGTGAAATAAAACAGCAGAATTTGCAGAAGATTGTTCTCGCGCTTTTTGCAGTAATGGCTGTTTATTCCGCAGTCTTTATGATGACAGAGGCGGTTTATTACAGGGCTTCTTTTGAAGACGCAAAGCCGGCTTATGAATTCATAAAAACCCTGCCCGAGAATTCAAAAATCGTTGCACAGAGAAACCTTACAAGGGCAATAATTGTTTTTGCAGGGCACGATACTGCGAGAGACTGGGACAATTATATTGGAATGAATGCCGAGGAACTTTTTGCAGAGCTTTCAAAGCTGAAAAGGGAATCAAATGTCGATTACCTGCTTGCAACATGCAAAAAAAATCCCTGGAAGCAAAGCTCGCTTGACACACTCGAAAAGCAGGGAAAAATAAAAACAGTTTTCAGTTCTGCATGCTCAAGGGTTTACGAAATAATGCAGGGCTGAAATTTTTCAGAATTACCATTTCCACTTGTTTATAATTGGATAGACTCTTCCGCTTCCAAAGGCTTTTTTTGTAACCCTTATTACGGGCGGAGCCTGCTTTCTCTTGTACTGGGAGCCCTGGACAAGGCGCTTTATCCTCAAAACCTCTTCTTTTGGAAATTCTTTCAGGAGCTCTGCTTTTGTTTTCACTGAACTCATGATGTAATCCGCGAGCCTGCTTGCAATCTTATAATCAAAGGGGTCTGCCTGGTTCGGCGCAAGCTCTGCTGAAGGAATTTTTTCAATAACAGCCTTTGGAATGGGATTGCCCATTTCCCTGTTTATATAAGCCGCAGTCCTGTAAACATTTGTTTTGTTCAAATCGCCGATGACTTCAATGCCGCCCGCCATGTCCCCATACAAAGTGCAGTATCCAACCCCTATTTCAGTCTTGTTTCCAGTGCTCAGCAAAAGCCTGCCCTGTGCATTGCTGATTGTCATGAGAATATTGCCGCGCAGCCTTGCCTGCGGATTCTCGGAAGCAACCCCCTTCAGCTCTTCATTGAAAGCCTGCCTGTAAATTTCAGAGTTTTCCTTTACAATTTCTTCTATTGGAATAGCCTTGAATTCAATGCCAAGGTTCTGTGCAAGCAGCCTGCTGTCCTCAACGCTTCCAATGCTGCTGAATTTGCTCGGCATTGTTACGCCGAGCACATTCTCCGGCGCAAAGGCTTTTGCCGCAATGCAGGCAACAACAGCGCTGTCGATTCCGCCGCTCAATCCGATTACGCATTTTTTGAAGCCGCATTTTTGGGCATATCCTTTCAGGCCGAAAACAAGCGCATTGAATGTTTCTTTGTCGCTGTCAAATTGCGGTTCCTTTGCCGATGACTGGCTCAATTCAAACACGACGAGTTTTTCCTCAAACTTTGGACCAAGGGCAACAAGCTTTCCCTTCGCATTTACAACAGTGCTCTGCCCGTCAAAAAGCAGGATGTCATTGCCGTTGTCCTGGACTCCGACCTTGTTTGCAAAAACCATTGTTATGCCTTTTTTTGCGTGCCTTTCAAGCAGCTTTTTCCTGTCAAAAAACTTTCCCTCATGAAAAGGCGAGGCTGAAATGTTTATTATAATTTCAGCGCCTTTTTTGGCAAGCATGTCAACAGGCTTTTGCTGATAGTTTTCATCCCACATGTCTTCGCAGATTGTAATGCCGATTTTTTTTCCGCAGGATTTGAAAATATGCTGCTCTTCCGCCGGAGTGAAAAACCTCTGCTCGTCAAAAACATCATAAGTTGGAAGAAGAGTCTTGTGCTGCACTCCGAAAATTTTTCCGTTTCCGATGAAAGCCGCGGCATTGAATTTTTTTATGCTTCCGTCAGTGCCTTTTCTGCTTTCGTCAAAATCAATGAAGCCTATGACTGCGTCAATGCCACTTGTTTTTTTTGCAATTGCCCCAATGCATTTCCTGTTCTCGCGCAAAAAGTCGAGTTCGTACACAAGGTCGCAGATAGGATAGCCTGTAAGCGCCATTTCGGGAAAAACAACAAGTGAGCAACCTGCTGATTTTGCAGCGGAAATATTCTGCAGAATCTTTGAGGAGTTCTCCTCAAGCGCGCCCGCAACAGTGTCTATCTGCGCAACTGCAATTTTCATGAAAAGAAATTGCAGGCAAATTAATTTAAAGTATTCAACCCCGATAATTGCACCAAAAAAAACTGACAAACCAATATGTTTTAAGCAGCATCTGCGGCAACATATCTAAAGGGAAAATTGTTTGGGGGGAGCGGCCTGCCCGAAAAAAAATGAACACTATATAAACATTTTGGATTAAACATTTTGGATTATTGCAATCCCATTAAAAATTGGCTTTCTATTTCACAGGGATTTTACGGCGCCGCAAACAGGGAAGTGAAAGAGTGCTTGGAGAAAAAACAACGCTGTTAATAGTTTCCCAGAGAACCGAATATACAAAGGAAATTTTGCACGGGATAAATCTTGCAAAAGCAAAAAAAGGCTTTTTTGCAGTAATCAGGCCGCACCAGGCGGAAAATTTTGATTACAAAAAATTATTGAAAGAACTGGAATTAAACGGCGCCATTGACAGGGAAACGCCTTTAATAAAACAATTTGAAAAAGCAGGCATTGTCATAGGGATAGATTCGACTGCGCTGCTGGAAGCGACTCTGGCCGGCAAGCCTGTTATTTTTTGCGACGGAAAGGGGTTTCCTGTAGGTTTGGAAAGCAGGATAGCAAGCATTTATGCATGCGAAAAAAGCCTTGTCCATGCCGAAAACCCAGGGCGGTTGGGGAAAATACTGGATAATCCGTTTCCATATTTTGCAAAAGCCCAAAAATACAAAACAAGAAAGATAGGGGGATTGATAATTCATGTCTAAAAAAGAATCAAGAAGCAGGAATAATTCTAAACAAAGAAAAGAAAAATCAGAAAGTCTCAAGACGTGTTTTTGAAAAAATTTTTTAACGACCACCTGTTTTTTATGGCAGATTTAAAGATTGAAAGAAGGCGAAAAAATGAATTATGCTATTTGTTGGAAAGATTTTAAAGAAAAACAAGTGCAAGAAGCGACTTGTTTATTAAAAAAGCGATTTAAAGCAAATAACCTTTCTCTTGACTTAGCCAAAGGAAAAACAGTTTTGGACGTAGGTTGTGGTTCTGGCAGGTATTCTTTGGCATTATTAAAATTTGGTGCAAAAAAGGTTTATGGAATTGACATAAACGAGCCGATTTACAAACACAAAAAATTTATTTTCAAAAAAATGCCTTTAACCAATTTAACTTTTCCAGAAAATAGCTTTGACTTTATTTTCGCCAATGGTTCAGCACACTATGTTGAAAACACCGAACAAGTTTTCCAAGAATTGCAACGTGTGTTAAAACCAAATGGAACAATTTGGATTTTAGTGGCAAACAAACACAAATATTGGAAATTAGCCGATAAAATACGAGAAAAACTTGACGATTCGGATGCCAAAGCATTCAGAGATTTTTTAATAATAAGAGGTTGGGAAAAAGGAAAAATATTTTTCTTGCTTGATAATTTCTTCGGAAAAGTCAAGAAATATTATTCTTTTGAAGAATTAAAAATCCTATTACAAAAAACAGGCTTTAAAAAAATACGACACCTGACCAAAGACATTGAGCCAAATGGAACATTATTCAATTTACGGGCGTTGGCGGTGAAAAAATGAATATTGTTTTACTAACTAACCAAAAAACTCATTTTAGAACAAAAAAATAAAAGGGGGATAAAATGACTGGAATAACTCTATTAATAGTTTCTCAATCCGCAAAATACACTACTCAAATTTTGCAAGGAATTAGTTTGACAAAAAACAAAGAAGATTTTTTTGTAATAATCCGACCACACCAAGCAGAAGAAAGCTTTAATTACAAAGAATTACTCAAAAAACTTGGATTGAATGGCAAAATGGACATAAAAACCGTTTTGTACGAGCAATTCAAAGAAGCGAACATTATTTTGGGCGTGGACTCAACAGGCTTGTTTGAAGCTGTTTTGGCAAAGCGACCAGTAATTTTTTGTGACGGAAAAGGCTTTCTAAGACATTTGGAGAGTCAAATAATAAACATTTATGCCAATGAAAAAAGCCTTGTTCATGCCGAAAGCCCCAAGCAACTGGGGGAAATACTGGATAATCCGTTTCCATATTTTGCAAAAGCGCTTAATTACAAAACAAAAAGGATCGGTGATATTATTGTCTATGCCTGAATTCGTCCGCTGCAAGGAATGCGTTGTGCCAAACACGCGCCCGAGAATTTCCTTCGACGGGAACGGCGTCTGCAATGCCTGCAACTACCAAAAAAGGAAAAAACACATTGACTGGGCAGAAAGAAAAAAAGAACTGGAAGAGCTCTGCAACAGGTTCAGAAAAACAGAGGGCTTCGATGTCATAGTGCCTGTTTCAGGCGGAAAAAACAGCAGCTATGTTACCTGGAAACTCAAGCATGAGCATAACATGCATCCATTGTGCATAAATGTACGCTCCCCCCTGCAGACTGAAATAGGCGACAAAAACATAGATGCCTTTGCCAACAGCGGCTTTGATTTGATAGAATTCACGCCGAACCCTAAAATAGCGCAGCAAATCGACAGAATTGCTTTGAAAGAATTTGGAATGGCTCAATTTTCCTGGCTGACGGCACTTTTCACTGTTCCAATAAATTTTGCTTTAAAGTTCGGAATAAAACTGATTGTTTACGGGGAAGAGGGGGAAAGCGAATACGGCGGCAACAGGGAACTGGAAAACAAAATGGATTTCGACCTGGATTATGTCAACAGGATTTATAATCAAGGCAAAAGCATTGAAAAAATACTGCCGGAACAGCCTCTGCAGGACTTCGGGTTTTTGTTATGCCAAAAGCCGGAACAATTGATAAGCAACGGCTATCTGCTGGTTCACTTTTCACACTTTGAAAAATGGGACGAAGACAAGCATCTGGAATTTGCAAAAGAACATTGCGGCTATCAGCCAGCGAAAGAGAGAAGCCCGGGAACATACCACAACGACTGGCACCTGTCGGAGGAAAAGCTGTATTCCCTGCACATGTACCTTGCTTATTTGAAATTCGGCTTGGCACGGGCGACAAACGATGCCAGCATTGATATCCGCGCGGGCAAAATCAGCAGGGAACAGGGATTGAAACTTGCAGAAAAATACGATTCGGAATTTCCTAAAAAATATTTAAAGGACTACCTGGATTATTTTCAAATGTCAAAAAAAGAATTTTTTGGCGTGTTAAATTCTTTCAGGGCAAAGGCGGAAAAATGACTGATTTGCTTATAACCTGCGGAAGCAAATTACGGCACCTGTATTTTGCAGGAAGATTGGCAGAAACATTTCCTAATAGTGCGATAATAATAGAAGCCGACGAAGGAGAATCTTCAAAAAACTATAATGCCGCGCCAACAGAAAAAATGCAAAAGCACTTCAAAGAATTTGACAAAATAGAAAAAACATTTTTTGAAAACTTTGTAAATGACAAAAAAAAACTAATTGAAGAAAAAACCATTGCAAAAATTAAAAAAGGCGAAATCAATTCTCCTGAAACATCGGAACTAATCAAAAAAAGCAATCCGAAATTCATTGCAGTTTATTCAACTTCATTAATAAAACCAGAACTTTTCGATGCGTTTCCCCGCAGATGGATTAATCTCCATGCGGGGCTCTCCCCCTATTATCGCGGCAGCGGAACAAACATTTACCCAATCTTAAACAAGGAACCGGAATATATCGGCATGACAATCCACCATATTGCAAAAGGAATAGACGACGGCAACATAATCCTGCAGGGAAGGCCAAAAATTGAAGAAACCGACAATGTCCACACAATTGGCTGCAAATGCGCTGTTCTCGGGACTGATTTGATGATTAAAGTAATGCGAAAACTTTTCAAGGGGGAAAAATGCCCGGATATAAGGCAAAACAAAAAACTTGGAAGGCTTTATTTAAGAAAGGAATTTACTGATGAAACAATTGATGAAATAAACAGGCTGACGGAAAACGGGCTGATGACCGAGTATGCAAAAAACCCAAAAAAGATTTCAATAGCGGAGTGGTAAAAAATGGAAAACACAATAATACTTTACCATTATGTTCGCGACAACACAAAAATGAAAGCATTTTCAACAAAAGAATTTCGGCAACAATTGGAATATTTAAGCAAGAAAAATAAAATTATTGCGCTCGGGGAACTAATTGAAAAAAAACCGAATGGCAAAACCTGCGTTTTAACTTTTGACGACGGAATAAAAGACGGATACAAAACAGTTTTGCCGATACTTGAAGAATTCGGTTTCAAAGCAAATTTTTTTCTCCCGACGAGCATTTTAGAAACAAAAAAAATTTTGGCAGCCCAAAAAAGGCATTTGCTGCTGTCCAAAATAGGCGCAAAAAGATTTGCAAAAGAGTTCAATGCCCTTGTTCCGGAATTGTTTAAAGTAAAAGAAGAAGGAAAAAAAGAAGGGTACCCCCTTGATGAAGAATTGACTTCAAACCTGAAATATATGCTTGACAATGCGCCTGATGGTAAAAAAACCGTGGGAAAGATTTTTGCCAGACATTTTGATGAAGAGGAAGAATTTGAAAAAATTTATTTAAGCAAAAGCGACATGAAAAAAATGCAGGACAAGGGAATGGAATTTGGAATTCACGGGCACAAGCACGCATGGCTTGGAAAGCTGCATTTTTACGATGCACAAAACGACTTGCAAAAATCTGTTTCTGCTTTCAAAAATTTTTTTCTGGAACAAAAAATGTTTATTTCATACCCTTTCGGCAGTTACTCCCCGCTGTTGTTGAGGGCAGTCAAACAACTGGGTTTTGAAGCAGGCTTAACAACAGAAAAAAAAATTAACGGCGCTGATACTGATAACTTGCTGCTTGGAAGATTTGACTGCATTGATTTATATCCAAGAAAAAAATAAAAAGCATTAAATAATAAGGGAATTTGCTGCGGCAATACCGAAAAAAAACATGAATCCGGAATTGAATAAAAGCAGGCCGCAGCCTGAACACGCCGGTTGTCCGCAGCGCCATTTTGCTGCCCTAAAGCCTGCTATACCAGAGCATTGCCTTGCCTGTTTTTTCATTAAACCAGGTGTTGCACTCAAGGCATTTAAAGCGCGCAAAAGCGTTTCTTTCATAGCCTTTTTTGATTATATTGAAGCGCCCGCCAGCCATCTTCCTTACTGCCTTGCAGTGCGGGCAAATGCAATATACGATTTTTTCGTTGTTTTTAGGCTTTCTGCCCATATTTTAATAAAACCGCTAAAGTGTTTATTAATATTTGCAGTTTCCAATGCTTGAACCAAAAAGTATTTTAAAAAGCGCGCATTTTAATCATATCTACGAGTTTTTTAATTTTTTAATAACCTGTGCTTTAATTTTGCAATGGCAGTTTGCACTGTCCGAAAGCAATTTGGGGGAGACAAAGATGAGTTTGAAGGAACAGCTCAGAAAAGGGGAAAAAAGAGTTGCAATCTGGGGCCTTGGATATATAGGATTCAGCAGCATGGCATACTTTGCAAGGGCAGGAGTTTCATGCATCGGAACAGACATGGCAAAGCACAGGGTTGACGATGTAAACAACGGCAGGGCAACTATTCCAAACCTTGACCACTGGATAGGCTTTGACACAATGCCGCTCGCAAAGGCGGGGCTGATGCATGCTGACATGGACTGGAAACTGCTTATTGCGCCCGATATTTCAGTGCATTTGATTGCAATCCCGACTGAAAAAGACGGCAAGCCGTATCACGATATCCTTGCAGATGTTCTGCAGAAAATCTCACAGGTAAAAGCATTGAAAATGAAAGAGCCTCCGCTTGTAGTAATCGAAAGCACTCTCACCCCGAATGCAGTCGACAAAATTGTTATTCCGCTGCTTGAAAAGAACGGCTTGAAACCCGGAAAAGATATTTTATTAGGAGTAGCGCCGAGGCGCGACTGGTTCACTTCTCCGGATAAAACACTGAAAACACTGGCAAGGGTTGTAGGAGGAACAGATGAAAAAACAACTGCACTTATGCAGGATGTTTTCAGCCTTATCTGCGACAATGTTTTGAAGGCAAAGGACTACAAGCATGCCGCAATAGTAAAAAGCATTGAAAACGCATACAGGCAAATGGACATTGCCCTTGCAAACCAGCTTTCGCTTGCATATCCTGACCTTGACATTACTTCAATCTTAAAGCTTGTCGGCACAAAATGGAATATAGGAACCTTCCACCCGAGCTTCGGGACAGGAGGATACTGCATCCCTCTCGCTCCGCAATATGTTTTGGAAGGCGCGACAAATCCCGAAGCACTGACTCTGCTGCATTGCTCGCTTGAAACAGATTTCAGCCAGCCCGACAGGGTTGTTGAAAAGATTGCAAGCAACGGCGCAAAGAAGATAGCAATACTTGGAATCGCTTACACTGGAGATTTAAAAGTCCACGTATTAAGCCCCGCGCTTGCAATTGCAAAAAAATTAAAGGAGAAAGGAATTGCTGTAAAGGCCCACGACCCGTATTACAGTGCACAGGAACTTCAGGAGCTTCTCGGCTGCGAAACATTCGATTTTCCTGAAGGGCTGCGCGAGTTCGACGCCATAATCATAGTTGCAAGCCACATGCAGTACAGATATGTAAATGAAACCCTGATAACAAAAAACCTGCAGAACTGCAAACTCATTCTTGACAATATGGGAGTCTGGAAAGACTTGAAGTTTCCCGATGGAATAGAATATCACGAAGCAGGGGATGCGCATTGGCTGGAGTAAAACAGGCTGGAAAAAAAATTGCGGAAACAGCGCTCGTAACAGGGGGATGCGGCTTCATAGGCTCGCACCTTGTCGAAAAGCTTGCGGAAAAAGGCTTCAAAGTAAAAATAATCGACAGCCTCATAAAGGGAAGGCTTTCAAGCATCCAATACCTCATTGACAATGGAAAGGCAGAATTCATTGAAGGCGATATAAGAGAAAGGGATGCTGTAGATTCCGCAATGAAAGGCTGCGATTATGTTTTCCACACAGCGGGAGTGCATATCCAGAGAAGCTGCGCTTCTCCCGAAGAGGCGATTGATGTCAATGTCAGGGGCAGTTACAATGTTTTCAAGAGCGCCCTCGACAACAATGTCAAAAGAGTTATTTTCAGCAGCAGCAGCAGTGTTTACGGCGACCCTGAAAAACTGCCAATGAGCGAGGAAAGCGAACTCAAAATAGTGGAACCTTACGGGGCAAGCAAGCTTATGTCTGAACATCTTTTGAGGTTTCTTTCAAAAAAGGGGCTGAATTTCAATATCCTGAGGTATTTCAATGTTTACGGCGAAAGGCAGGCGGCGCACGCGTATTACACTACAGTGATAATCCATTTTATCAAAAATCTTTTGAAAAACCAGCCTCCTGTTATCGACGGCAGGGGAGACCAGAGCATGGATTTTACGCATGTAAGCGATGTTGTAAATGCAAATTTGCTTGCAATGCAGAGCGCGCACTGCAACGATGTTTTTAATGTCGGCACTGGCACTGCGACAAGCGTAAAGGAACTTGCGGAAATTCTCGCGGAAGCAGTCGGAAAAAACGTAAAGCCGATTTTCAAGGAGAGAGAAGTCCTTGTGACAAAAAGGCAGGCAGACACAAGAAAGGCGGAAAAAATCCTCGGCTTCAGGGCAAAGGTAAATGTAAGGGACGGCCTGTTCGAGGTTGCCAGGGCTATTGCCGCACATCCCGAATTGTATGTTTAGCGGGTTTGAAAATGGCTGAAAAAAAGAAAGAGTGGAAAATGCCGAAAATAGAGCACGGAAAGCTCACTGAATGGAACTGGCTTGTGCATTATCCTGAAAAATTTTTTCTCGGAAAAAACACAGACATCGGGGCTTTCACTTTTATCGATGCAATAGAAGGCGTGAAAATAGAGGACAATGTAATGGTTGGGGGCGGCTGCCTTATTTATTCCTATTCAGCGAGCGACGGAAAAAGGGGGAGAATTGTTCTGAAAAAAGGCTGTAAAATAGGCGCGAACACAGTGATACTGCCGAATGTGACAGTGGGCGAGAATGCCTTTGTCGGCGCCTGTTCTCTTGTGAACAGTGACATCCCTGAAAACGCAATTGCCTTCGGCTGCCCCGCAAAAGTCAGGAAAAAAGCCGGAAAGAAAGAGGCTGATGTGAGTGAGTGAAGTTCCGGCAATTCTCGGCGGCAAAAGAATTTTCAGCCAGGAAATACAGATAGTGAAGCCGAGCTTCAGCGATATCTGCGATGAAAACCTGATGGGCACTATCAGGAAAATACTTGAAAGCAATACTGTAACGCGCGGCCCGTACCAGGCCGCATTGGAAGAAGAAATCGCAAAATATTTGGGCGTAAAACATATTGTTGCAGTAAGCAACTGCACTCTTGCGCTCGCGCTTGCAATTCAGGCCTCAAGCCTTAGAGGAAAGGAAATTGCGGTGCCTTCCTTTACAATAAGCGCCACTGTAAATGCCGCGCTCTGGAACAACTGCAAGCCTCTTTTCGTGGATATTGACAGTGAAACATTCAACATGTCTGCAGAAGACCTGGAAAAAAAAATTTCAAAAAAAACCTCTGCAATAATGCCTGTGCATGTTTTCGGAAACCCGAACAACGAAAAGGAACTGCGCAAAATTGCGGATGAAAACAACAGCGTGCTTGTTTTTGATGCGGCACAGGCTTTTGGCTCGGCTTTTGGCGGCAAAAAAATCGGCGGCATGGGGCTTTGGGAAGCGCTCAGCGGCTCGCCTACAAAGCATTTCAGCACTGCGGAAGGCGGCTTCGTTGCAACAAACGACAGGAAAATTGCAGACACAGTAAGGCTTACGCGGAACTATGGAGTTGAGCCGAATTACAATACTGTCGTGGCGGGATTGTGCGCAAGAATGCCTGAAATAAATGCCGCAATAGGGCTTGCAATGCTGCCGAACATTGAAGCCTACATAAAAAACAGGAACAATTATGCGGAGAAAATAAAGAAAAGGCTTGGAAAACTGCCGGGCCTGAGCTTTCAGAAAATAACAGAAAGCGGCCATAGCAGCTATAATTATTTCGGCATGGTTATTGACAGCAAAGAATTCGGCTTGGGCAACAGGCAGCTTCAGGACGCATTGCTTGCTGAAGGAATCCACACTAAAATATATTATCATCCGCCCGTGCATCTCCATACTGCCTACAAAAAGTATAATTCCCTGAAACTGCCTGTAACCGAGGATATCTGCGAGAGAATTATCTGCCTGCCGTTTTACAACAACATGAGCGCAGAACTGATTGACGGCATTTGCATTGCAGTTGAAAATATACAAAAGCGCGGGGACAGCGTAAAAAAGGCCTTGAAATGAAAAAAAGAAAAATAGCCCTGATAACAGACAGCAGATGCTCCCACAGCCTTTATACCCCTGTTCTTGATGCAATCAGCAATACAGGCTCTCTCGATTACCATTACATTGTAACAGGCATGCATCTCAGGAAAGAATTCGGGGAAACAATTGAAACAATTAATAATGAAGGCTACAAAATCGGGGCAAAAATCAATTTCGGCTACGGCGGGCTCTCCCTCAAAGGAGAAGCAGTTGCCATAGGAAACTGGGTCTGCGCCTTTGCCAAAGAGTTCTCAAAGGCAAAGCCGGACATTATTTTGGTGCAGGGCGACAGGGGAGTGTCTCTGGCAGGCGCAATTGCCGGCTCTTACATGAATATTCCTGTTGCGCACATGTTCGGCGGCGAAGTAAGCAGTTCAATCGACGACAGCGCCAGGCACGCCATAACAAAGCTTTCACATGTCCATTTTCCAGAAAGCAGGGAAAGCGCAAAAAGGATTGCGAAGCTTGGCGAGCAGCAATGGAGAATACATCTGGCCGGCTCTACGGGAGTAGAGCAGATACACAAAAAAGAATTATACAATGCAGAAGAAGTTGCCGCTGAATTCGGGCTGGATTTGCGGAAGCCTGTTATTGTCCTGCTTCAGCACGCAGTCAGCTTTGAAGTCGAATATGCGGGGCTGCAGATTCTTGAAACAATGAAGGCAATTAAAGGCATTGCCCAGCAGACAATAGCGGTTTATCCCAATGACGATGCCGGCAGCCGCGATATCGCAAAAGCAATAGAACAGCAGGCAGGAAACAACCCGGGCTTTTTGTTCAAGGCATATAAAAATATCCCTTACAGGATGTATCTGAGCCTTTTGCGCTGTTCGTCTGTCCTTGTCGGGAACAGCAGCGGAGGCATTATAGAAGCGCCGTCGCTCGGGCTGCCCGTTGTGAATATCGGTTCGCGGCAGGCAAACCGCGAGCGCGCAGCCAATGTGATAGACGCGGGCTATGATTCCCTTGCAATCAAAAAAGCCATTAAAAAATGCCTGGCTGAAAAAAATTTTATTGCGTCTGCAAAGAAGGCAAAAAGCCCCTATGACCCGTTCGGGACTCACGATGCGGGAAAAAGAATTGTTCATGCACTGGCAGAATTGAAAATTGACAGAAAGCTTCTTGCAAAGCAGATTGCATATTGAAAGGAGTGTTTTTTTTGCAGGGATTCGCAATTGACGGAAAAAAAGTCGGGCAGGGCGCACATGCCTTTGTCATAGCTGAAATCGGCAGCAATTTTGACGGCAGCATGGAAAAGGCAAAAAGGCTGATTGATGCAGCGGCATCTGCGGGGGCAGATGCAGTAAAATTCCAGACATTCAGCGCAGAGAAAATAATAACAGCCAAAGCCGAAAAGCCGGCTTATCAAAAAAACAGGGAATCAGACAGCGAAACCTACCAGCAGAGCCTCAAAAAATTCGAGATTTCGAAAGAAGGCCATTTCATGCTCAAGGAGCACTGCCGCAAGGCGGGAGTTATTTTTCTTTCAACGCCGCACAGCGGCAAAGAAAGCCTCGCAATTCTCGAAGAGCTGGGCGTGGGCGCTTTTAAAATAGGCTCGGGCGACATTACAAACATTCAGTTCCTGGGCTTTGCGGCATCAAAGAAAAAGCCTGTCCTTTTGTCGACAGGAATGGCAACTCTTCCCGAAATAAGCGCTGCTGTTTCTGCAGTAAGAAAAACAGGCAACAACAAAATCCTGTTGTTCCAGTGCACATCGGAATATCCCTGCCCTGTAGAAAATGTCAATCTGCTTGCAATGAAAACCCTGCAGAAAAAATTCAGAGTGCCTGTCGGACTTTCAGACCACACAACAAGCGTTGCAGTGCCTGTCGCAGCAGTCGCGCTCGGCGCATCTGCGATAGAGAAGCATTTCACGCTTAACAGGAATGACAAAGGCCCTGACCACAGGGCATCTGTAGAGCCTGAAGAATTTGCCCGCATGGTTTCTTATATAAGGGAGGCCGAGAAAGCCCTGGGTTCTGCGGAAAAAAAACCGAATGACTCGGAATTAAAACTCGCGGAAACCGCGAGAAAAAGCATTGTTGCCGCTGCAGATATAAATGCAGGGGAAACAGTGTCCGCGGAAAAACTTGAAATAAAAAGGCCCGGCACAGGAATCAAGCCAAGCGATATTGCAAAGGTAATAGGAAAAAAGGCAAAGTTGCGCATTGAAAAAGATTCGATTATCTCCTTTGATGACCTGGTGTAAAATATGGCGGAATTTGTTCTCGGAGTTATTACTGCAAGAGGAGGCAGCCGGGGGATAAAGAATAAGGCTATTGCAGATTTGGGCGGCCTGCCTCTGATAGCATACACAATAAAATCCGCTGCAGCCTCGCGGATGCTTGATGATTTCATTGTTTCGACAGACAGCAGGAAAATTGCGCGCGCAGCAGAGAGCTTCGGCGCAAAGGTTCCGTTCATGAGACCCAAGGAACTTGCCCTGGATGAAACACTGACTCTGCCTGTACTGAAGCACGCAGTAAGGCAGTATGAAAAGATTTTCAAAAAAAAAGCCGGCATTGTGGTGCTGTTGCAGCCCACTTCCCCCTTCAGGAAAGCAAAGCACATTGATGAGGCAGTCAAGCTGATTGCAAGCAGCAAAGCAGACAGCGTTTTCTCTGTTGCGCCGCTGGAAGTTTCTCCTAAATGGCTTTTTAAAATTGAAAATTGCGAGCTAAAATTTGCTTTTGGAAAAGATTTCAGCAAAATACGGCGGCAGGACACAGGCGGCTATTACCGCCTGCACGGCCTTATCCGGGTTTACAGGCGCAGCACTCTGATGAAAGCAAAAAAGTACGCAGTTGGCAGGAAAATTTTGCCGCTTGTCACTTCAAAGCAGGATTCAATTGAAATCGATTCTCCTGAAGACCTGCAGATTGCAGAAGCGCTCCTGCGCGCCAAAAAACCGAAACATTGATTTTATTGCCTCAGTTATTCGCCAATTGAAGAATGCGACAATAATTTTATTCCCGAATCGCAAATAGTGTAGGGAATCAGCCCTTTTGCGTGCTTTGCATTCCTGATTTTCAGGATTTCTATTGCGTTCATTCTCCTGTTGCGGACTTTTATATTGTAAAAAACAAGGACAACGTCGGCCAAAAATTCTTCAACTCCCTGAGTGCTGTAAATTGTGGGATCCTGGGTTGTTTCGGAAATTACAAAATTAATGCTGTTATAGCCTTCAAGCATGTCGAACAATTCCTTTATGTAACGCCGGAATCTTTGTTCGGATTCAAAGGTAACTGAAAGCGCGGAAAGAGAATCTATTACAATCCTGTCCGGCTTGAAGGGAAGCTCAAGTTCCGCAACCTCTATCAGAAGCTCGCCAGTCTGCTTTTCAAGCATTGCCTCAACGCTCTTTGCAACCTTCAAAGCGTCGAATTTTATTATTGCAAAATTTCCCTTTTTTTCCAGGGCGCTTACATCCCAGCCGAAATTGTTTTTCATGTGCCTCTTGATTCTCTCCGGGCTTTCCTCAAAAGAAAGATAAACGCATTTTTCCCCTGCCTTTGCGCTCTCAAAAAGAGACTGGAAGCAAAAGGTTGTTTTTCCCGTTCCCGCTCCTCCTGCAACCAGGACAATGCTGCCGCGCTCAATGCCGTTGCTTGAAACAAGCCTGTCAAAGGCATCAACCCTTATGGGAAGAACCTCAAATTCCCTGCTGTCCGCAAGTTTTTCAGGGCCGATAAGCGTGCGTGTCTGCCTGACTGCCAAAGGCGCTGCTTCGGTTTTTTTGTTTTCCTTTGAATTCTTTTTGAACAAAGACATAAAAAAAACCCTTTGGCATCAACTATTGTTTTTTGCCTTATTTAATTTTTTCTCGGCAGCGGAAAGCTCTGCGGAAAGCCTGCCGAGCCTTTTCCTGTAATAATCCTCGGAAACAGACCTCTCGACAAAATATCTCTGCTGAATTTCCTTTATCTGCCTCCTGCGCGAAACAATTTTTTTTTCAAGCGCGGATTTTGAACGGATTTTTTTTGCAAAAAGCCATGCAAGCGCTATTGCCGCAAAAAGCGCGGCTGCAACAGGCACTAAAAACAACTGGCTTCCGAAACCAAGCCAGAAGCCGCCTTCAACAAAAAAGGAAAATTCCTTTGAAGCCGAATTTCCAAAAGAGTCCTTTGCAATAAAAACAATTTTTTGCGCGCCCAAATCCTTTTCTTCAAAAAACTTCTGCAGAAAAAAACTATTGCCTGAGCCTTTCTGCATTTCAAGGTTTTCCGAATTGAAGGAAAAAAAAACAGAGCCTCCTTTAAGGGGCGTGCCGTCCGCATAAACTGCTTCAATCAAAAAAGCCTGCCCTATGCCTGCCTCAAGAGTAGTGAATTTCGGCTCGACAACGGAAATAATCATTTCCGCAGGCAGGACT
>DATDTD010000012.1:0-24335 GCA_035290965.1 archaeon
CGCTTTTCTTTTCTTCCTTTTTTTCCTTTTCAAGCTTTATTTTCTGCGCTCCCTCTTCAATGTGAATGCTCGGGGCTTTTCTCGATGTTGCAATGAAATCAATGCTTTCAAGCTTGTGGCTTTCCGCAAAGGGTTTTCTGATTGCCTGCCGCAATCCGATTGCTCTTTTAGGAGGGCCGGCAATGCTGCCCGCAAGCAGGACAAATCCTGTTTTTACTGTGCCGTATTTTTTGAATCCGTTTGCAGGATTTATTTCAGAAATATCCTCGGGCTTTGTCCCTATTTTCAAGATTTTTTTGTTAAGCTCTGTCCTGTTCTGATAGCCCATCTGCCCCGATCTTGCAACCTGCCACATCAATGTGTTCGGGTGCCACGGGCCAATGCTTCCGACAGCCCTTGTTCTTTTTGCCTTTCTTCCCTGGATTTTTATTCCGTGCCTTTTTACTGGGCCTTGAGTTCCTTTTCCAGTTGTAACTGCCTTGATGTCAATGAATTCTTTTTCCTTGAAAACATCTTCAACTGTAACTTCCTTTCCGAGCTTTTCCTTTGCAAAAGCGATTTTCTGCTCAAGGTTTCCGCTCAATGCGATTTCCGAAATCTCGGGAGTTTTTTTCGGAATCCCTGCCAGCTTCGGCTGTGAAAAAACCAGTAATTTTACTTCCACAATTTTCTGTTTTGCGCCTTCAAAATCTGCAATTGTTTTGTGCTTTGTCGCAGGCTTTTTTCCCGAGTGTTTTTTCTTTCCAGGTTTTTTGAATGAATGCTGTTTTTTTTCCATTTCCTTGTCAATCTTTTCTGCAAAAACATCCATTAACGGCTGTAATTTTCCGTTCAAATCTTTTGTATAAGCCCTTATCCCAAAAACTTTCAATGGAGGGGTTTCAAGCACTGTTACGGGGACAAATACTTCCTGTCCAAAAGTAACGCTCTTGCTGTACGCATCCCTTCCTAAAATGTGAGTCATTCCCGCTTTGTATGCAAGAAAATTCATTGGCCTGCAGCCCGCTTCCAGAGAAACCGGCATATGCTTGAAGCTGGGAGTTTCTTTTCGTGCTCTTTTTCGCGGATAAAAACCCTTGCTGCCTGCATGCGGCTTTGACTTGTGAACCATTGCCAATCAACTTTCAAAAATCTGTTTTTGTTACAGGCAAAACAAAAAGCATTCTAAAAGCACGCTTGCTTTTATGGGCTTTTAAAGGCTAAAATCAGATATTTGATTTCAGCACTTACATCCCAGGAGGCTCTCCTGCGATGCAGTTTGCCTTCCAAAAATCAATGTTATGAGGATTTTGGAAACAAAACCAATTTTTAATTAATAAATTACTCTGAAAGAAGGTTTTTAAAAGAATTGCCCGCGTCTCTTTTTCCTTGGCGGCAAATCAAGGCAAGTGCTTATCTCGGGTTTTTCAGGCAGACTAATCCATTGTCGGTTGCCTGGTCAGATAGGTATCCTTCCACTTGAGTACATTGAAGATTTGGATATTGTGTTCCGCAAGTCGTGTAAACTCCCTGGGCGCACGGATAACTATTGTTGTCGCTTTGAATATAGTACCCTTTGTCATGCCAAGTTTTATGGCTTGCTCCAAAAACATCGCTTACCCGGACTGCGCCAGAGCACGGATTGCCTGCGAAAATGCAGCCCGGAAGCAAAACAATTTCAGAACACGCTTGATTTAATTCCGCAGCACTAGGCAGGTATCCCCCCTGCTGCGCGCAATAAGAAACAGCGGCAGCATAATTCAAGCGGACATTAAAACCATTGAAAACACATTTGTCGATTGCGGGATAATAAGTCCAGCCTGCGTCGCATTTTTTGTTAAAAGTATAAGTGCCTGTGTGCTGGGCATCGTGCTGGAAAACAGGCCATTCATTGTTGCTGTCTCCGGGTGAATCGTATACAAAAGTAGTTCCACGCCATGTTCCAATCATAAACTCATTCTTTCCATCATTGTCAATGTCGCCTGCCGGGGCAATATTGCCAAAGGGAGTATCATCAACAAATTTTGGAAAACCGCTTACAATTGAACCGTCGTGGTTTACGGCATAAATGGCAGCCAGATGGTTTACATACTGGCCCCCGCTTACAGATGTAATTATTTCCATTTGAGGATCAGAATCAATGTTTGCAAGAACCGGCAGACCATAAAAAGACGAAAAAATATTTGTGTAATCCATGCAAACAGGGAATCCGTTTGCAATGCTGCCATTGTCATAAACAAGCAAGCAACCATAATCTTTTTCTCCGTAAATTGTATTATAATGTGTCGCTGCTGTAAACGCAACTTCCAACTGCCCATCCTTGTCAATGTCTCCTATAACAGGCCCTTGCAGGTTTGCACCGTAACCGTATTGTTGCCCTGGATTGCTTATGTGAATCTGCCAGTTTGGAACAATGCTTCCGTCAAGGTTCCATGCATAAACATAGCCATTGTAAAAACCCGCGATTATTTCTTTTTGCAAATCATTGTCAATGTCTGCCAGAACAATCTGGGAAATTTCGCCTTCCTGCAAAAAATCTTTTGGCCAGCCATTTATCTGGTTTCCAAACCTGTCTAAAACCCAAACCCTAGAAGCCATATGCGCGCTGTCACAGGCATCCAAGACTTGGCAAAAAAGGTTTCCAACAACAATTTCCGTATAGCCATCATTGTCCAAATCCGCAACAGAAGAAGCACTGGATACAGAATTATAATAATAACTGTAACCTGGAATAGGTTCAAGATGTTTTGTCCATAGCTCTGTTCCCTGCTTGTTTAAGACATACAAATAACCGCTCCAGTCTCCCACAATGATTTCCAGAAAGCCGTCATTGTCAATGTCTGCAAGCGTTGGGTCTAACAAGTATCCCCCCAGTGTTTTTGGCTGAAAAACATAAGTGCCGTCATGGTTAAGCACGTGAATATAGCCGTAATTGTCTCCAATTACAATTTCATTGAATTCATCCTTATCAATATCCCCGACAGCTGGACCCATTTGCATAATGGCTTGGTATTCCATAGAAAGCGAGTTTTTTGTTTCTGTTGAAAAGCTTTTTATTCCATTTTCTGTTTTTACTGAATGCGTTTCTGCAATCGAATTAAAAATGTTTTTAGATTTGTTCCCTGCTGACGTTAAAGGAGTAGAAATTTGAACAGGCCAGCCCGGAAGGGGAATTCCCTTATCGTTCGTGATATTGATTGTTTGCCCGTAGGCTGTCACCAAATCGTTTTTGCCATCCCTATCAATGTCTGCTATTGTCGGCTGGTCTAAAAAAGAGACAGCAACAAAATTATTTCCAATAAGTTCGCCTGCTTTTGGCCATCCTTCATGCAAATCTGTGTCAATATGTGTTGTTGTTTCTTTTATAATCATTCTGTAATTGTAATAGTTGTAAACTACAATAGTGTAAAATCCCGATCCCAGTCCTGCAGGAAAATTCAGGTTTGCCAGAGTTCCATTCACAACAGGCGCTAAACCGTTGTTTGGCAAAGAAAACCCTTCTTTTGTGCACTGCCCAATCGAAGAATAATTTTTCGGGCAAAGCCAAGCCTCGTATTTCTCAAAATTAGGGCCTGCTGCAGTTCCCTTGATTTCAATTGGTTCTTTTGCATTGAACACTACTTGTTCCGTATTAATCCAAGAATTATACTTTTGAAGATCAAGGGGCTGTGTAATTTCAGTGTTTTTTATTTCCAAAAGAGAATAGGCTTCAGATTTTTTGTTTTGCCCTTCAACAACAAGTCTTAACCATATTTTTTGCTCTTCCAGTTGAGAAGAATCCCAATTGTACAACACGCTGTTTTCCACAGGTATTTGTGACTCATAAAGCTTTGTCCAGCAGGAATCCTCCAAGCAGGTGTCGTGTTTTGAGTATATTGAATATTTTTCAAAGCCAGTGCCGTTTGCACTGCCGATTATTTCTATGATTTCGCCGCTGGCAATTTTGCCGCTTGTAGTTATTTCAGCAGTAAGCGGTTTGCCTTCTGTTCTTATTGCGGCTTCTATATCTATTCTGCCAAAGCCCTGCTGATTCAAAGAATATCCCAAATCAACTGCAGTATTTTTTAGGGTTGTTTTTATTTCTTCAGGAGTAAAATCCGGGTTTTTTTGCTTCAGCAATGCAACTGCTCCCGCTACATGCGGAGCCGCCATGCTTGTTCCTGCAAGTTGAACATGTGCATCATCCAAACAAGGATAGTAGTAAGGATGTTCTCCTTGAGGAAATAAACTGTCATATCTTGCCGCGCAAATAAGCGCCCCTGGAGCGACAATATCTGGTTTGATTAAACTATAACGTTTCCAAGCAACAGGCCCTCTGGAGCTGAATGAAACAATTTGGTCCGTGACTGGATTTCCATCGCCCCAATAATCACAAAGAACATGGCCTGTGCTGTCACAATAGCCATTACAGGGGGGAATATATTCTCCGGGCTCACAGGAAAATAAGAATTGTTCATAATCTTTTTTATATGAGGCTCCCACAGTAATTGCATTTCTTGCTGTTCCTGGGCTTCCAATTGTTGCTTCTCTAGGTCCAGAATTTCCTGCAGAAATAACTGCAGTAACTCCATTATCAACAGTATTGTCAATTGCTTTTGACAACGGGTCATCAGGACCGCAGTAGTCATTATATGTTCCCCGGCAATCCGCACCCAGGCTCAGGTTTATTACATCCAAGTGGTCTGAAAAATCATTGTCCTGATTCGGGTCTATTGAGCGTTCTATTGCCGCAACTATATCTGAAAAATAACCGCTTCCTCCGCTATTCAATACTTTGTAGGCAACTATTTTTGCGTCAGGCGCAACTCCATTAACCGGATAAGAAGCTATGCTTGGGTAATAAACTATTTCAACAAAACCGCGACTTGTATTTGCATCTACACTTATCAGATTGACATAAAGGCTCTCTTCGATGGCAGGCAATCCATTGACTAAAAAAGACTCGTTTAAGTATGCGCCTTTTCCAACAGTTGCAGAGTCGACAAGAGTTCCATTCTCGTCTATCAGGAAAAATCTTGCGCTGTATGTTCCTGCTGGTCCTGATGATGTTATTGCTTCAAGTTCTATTGAAACCTTTTGCCCTGCCAAAGCATTTTTTCCGGTAATGTTCCGGATGGAATCGCCCTCATAATAAATACTTTTGGTTTGCATTGAACTGCTGCTTATTGTTCCGTTTCCTGCTGCTGTTGCAGCAACATGGGTTCCGTGCCCCATATCATCCAGGGGGTTTGCGTCATTGTTTACAAAATCATAACCACCGATTACTTTGCAATTCTGCCCCAAGCATCCGCCCAAATCAGGATGCGTGTAATCAACTCCAGTATCAATGATTCCGATTGTAATCCCTTTTCCCGTCAGGCATTCGTTGTCTGCCTGGTGAATGACATTTAATGCGCCTGTAGGGTCGCTTTCTGCTGTTGCTTTATATGTTTCAATGTTTTGTTTAGAAATTGTTACTGCGACTTGGCTGTTTATTGTTGTGCATTCCTTTGTCATGGAGTTGCAGCAGTTCTTCAGCTTTGGTATCAGTCCGTTCGGATCATTGTCACTGCCTGCCCAGTCAATGTATAGGTCGCAGTTCATTGTAAGTTTGTACACAAGCTCTGGGTTTGTGCACTCTTTTGTGAAGGCATTCGTTGGGTCGCTTTCTATATATTCGTTTTGTTCGCTTTGATAGCTTGTTTCGCATACTTGCTGATTGTTTTCACAGCACTGTATAAGCTGTGCAATCCCAGCTGGCGCTGTTGCTGCATCAATCCAGCCGATATATTGTTCACAGTCAAGCTTTAGTTTGCAAGCCGGTTCTCCGCTGCAGTTTTGCAGGCTTGAATTTAGTTGCCAGACCTTATCCGCATTTATCAGTGGAACAGAATCAAGCAATGTTGCCTCTACTTTTAAGTTTGGATAAACTGCTTTTACATTCGGGTCTTTTTTTACTTGTTCAAGTTCCTGCAAAGAAAGTGTTGCGGATATTGCATTGATTGTGTTTTTGTATTGGTTTTCTGTTTTTATGCCTGGAAATTTTTGTTCGAATGCGGTTTGCTCCGCGTTGATTTGCTGGGCCTGGTTTGCAAGTTCAGTGGCAAGGTTTTTTCCTATTGTGTTTGCCTGGCTTGTTTTTTTATCTTTTTTCAATTGCCGGATTTCCTGCAGGCTCTGGCTTCTGGTTTCAAGGACTGGCTGCTGCAAAAATTCTATTATGTAACTGTTCGGCTTTGTTTCTAGGCTATGAGTTTCCGCAAGGTTTTCTCCAGGTGTTGCCGGATTTGTAGCAGGCTGGCTTGGCTGTGCTTCTGGATTCGTTTGTGTGCCCGCGGGCTGTCCCTGCGAAGGCGTTCCGGAGTTTAACATGTTTTGTATTCCTGTTATCTGGTCTTGGAGGCTTGAGTTTATTACATTGCCTGACTGCGTCAGCATTATTATTGCAATTGTCCCAATCAGAACAGCCTGCCCTATTAGAATCAGGTATTCAAAACTTCCCTGCGCCTCGAAGTTCATGAAAAATAAAGGTAAGCCGTATATTAATACTTTTGCCGAATTGAGCCTGCAGAACCCGAATTTTCAACTGCAGCTGCGTTCAATTTTTCCTGCATCGCTGGATTAATAAAATGTTCTTCGGAAGAATAAATTAACTTCTTGCCTTAATCGAAAAAGGGTGTGATTCTGATGAAACAGTTTTGCCCGAAATGCTACGGAAAAAAATTCGTTACAGTTGCCCTTGAGGAAAAAAGCAACGGAATATTTGTCTGCACAAGAGACCCGCAGCATGTTTTCTTAATAGACAAAGACGGCTATCCCAGAACAAAAAAAGACTGAAGCTCATTTTTTGCGCATAAGGTTAAATACTTCTTTTGCCTATTTTTTTTGTGGTTTTATGGGCACGGGAATTCATGCCAGCAATCCAAGGGCAAGGCACAAAATACTCGAGTTCCGCGCTGTTACAAGGCGCCAGCTTCTTGCAAAAAAACGCATTGAACGCCAGCATTCCCGCAGAATCTGGAAAGGAATTCAAAGGCCCCAGGCAAGCACTGTTTTTGTACAGAGGCAGCTTGATACAATGCTTGGAAAACTTGCCCAGGCGAGAAGCTCTAAAACAATCAGCATTCGGGATTTTATTCTTGCAAGGATTGCACTTGACACGCTTTACAGGGAAATAGTCGGCAGGAATATTTTTGGCAGGGCTGCGCTTTCAAAAAAACAAAAATCGCGCCTGGAAAAACGCTTAATGGGCGGCGGGCTTGTAACAAGAAGTGAAATGGAGAATGATATTGCGCGCTGGAAAAACAGACTTCCTTATCTGGATTCTTTGCTGAGAAAGCCGCTGGTTTCCGGGGCTGTTGTTAAAATAGACAGCAAAGCTGCAAAGAAAAAAAAGCGCTAGGCAGTTCTAATCCCTATGAACATTTGAATTAAAAAAAATAGTTCGGGGCTTAAAAAAAAGCCCCTTTTTACCTCGGTATCAGGCCTTTTGCGTTAGCAAAAGACTCTTTTCCCACACAATGTCAAGCGTCAAACTTTTTTATTTTTCTTTGCTTGACATTGTGCCAAGGCTTTTCTCTTCAGAGAAAAGGCTTATTTGAACAAATTAGCGAAGCTGTTAAAGCCGTTTGAAACGAATTTCATCGGAGCTTTGTAGAAAACAGCTTTTTTTGCTCTTGTTCTTACTGTTTTTGCTGTTCTTTTTGTTTTTCTTGTTTTCATTGTTTCACCTCACTTTGCTTGATAAGAAAAATTCCTGCATTGGATGCAAGTGTCAGTTCTTTTGCGTCTGCAAAAGGCTTTTTTCCCCAGGCTTTTTTCCCGCGGAAAAAAGGCTGTTCTGCTGTTTTCTGCTGTAAAATGACAGCAAGAAAAGTGCCATTACTATTACAATTACTGCGAGAATTATTCCCCCCAGGAAAATGTTCCCTCCAAGGATTGCGAATGCTGTTCCCGCAATTGCCTGAAACGGGTTTCTTGCCTGGAATGTTATGGGAACTGAAATGCTCGAGTTTCCGCTGTTAAAGGAAACAGTTCCATTAATGTTCTGTGTTATTGCAGAATTTGCAGTTATTGTAAATGCCAGTTCTTTTGTTTCAAATCCATTAAGGAAAATGTTTTGTTCTCCCTGAACTTCCCACACATTTGGAAGGCTGAAATCAATGTTTCCCGAAATTGCCTGTCCTGTTTTGTTCTGCAAAGAAACAACTGCAGTGAATTCATTCTGCCTGCCTGAATCATTTACTACTGCGTTTATTGAAACAAAATCTGAAAGTTTTTGCTGTGCAATTATGCCTGTTTTTTCAGCAAAACTGCATTCAGGGTTTTCAACCGAATAATTCAGTTCAGTCTGCCCAAGGCCGGTGCTTACAAATATGTTTTCTGTAATAACACTGTTTCTCGGAACTGAAATAAGCCCGGGGTTTACGAACAAGCCGTTTCCCGAAAGCCTCACTGTTGTCCTGTAATCACTGTAATTTTCAATTGTAATGTCAAAACTGCCAGAATTTCCAATAGAAACCTCTGCTGGAACCAAAACATTGATGTTTTCACAAAAACTATTATAATTTTGGAAATAGTTTGTTTCCTTTTCATATGTTTGAGTGCCTGAAACAGGCTGTTCTACTATTACATTAAAGGCTTTTGCCCCGAAATCCTGCAATGTGCAGGTTTTTCCACCCAGAAAATGCCCTCTGAGCTCAATATAAGCGCTTTCAAGGCGTCCTTCATTGTAATTTCCGCCTGTTGCTTTTACATTAATAATGCCTGTTCCCTGTGAAAGTATTGTCCTGTCGTATCCGTTTGTCTGGACGCTGAAGTTTTGGCTTGAATCAAAGGCATCTGCAGAATCAATGAAAAACCTTTCTCCTGCAGAGTTTGTTATTGTAAAGCTTTCAATTGCGGTTTTTCCCGCTTCAACCCTGATAGTGCCAGTATTCACTGTTATGTCGCTGCACTGTGGATTGAGCTGTGTTCCAAAGGCCTGCTGGGTTGCGAAAGAAATGAAAATCAAAACAAGCCCCAATAGAACGAATTTGGGTTTCATCATACAGATTGGGGCGCCCAAAGTATATAAACATTTCCCGAGTTAACGGTATCAAGTTAACGTTTTTAAAGGGTGTGGTTTGGGTTGTTGTTTATTCAAGGGCAAGTGTTAGTTTTAATGCCTTGTTTATTTTTTCCATTGTTTCAGGCTTTAAAGTGCCGGCTTCTTTTAGTATCCTGTCTTCTATTGAGATTGTTCTTATTTGGTTGCATAAAACCGCACTTTTTTCCTGGAGGCCTGATTCTTCTGGGAGAATTGTTGGTTCTGTAGAATATTCTTTGCCTGAAATTTTGGTTGTAAGCGGCACTATTATTGTTGTCGGGCTGAACTGGTTTGCAATATTATTCTGGACTACTACGCAGGGCCTTATTTTTCCCTGTTCCGGGCCTCTTGTTGGCTCAAGATTGACAAGAACAATGTCTCCTCTTTTAATAGTCATCCAAAAACCTGTTTGCTTCTTTGTCAAGGGCTTCCCATTCTTTGTTTATCTGCCTGTGCAGTTCAGCGTATTTTGAATAATATTCCTTCATTTCCTCTTCCAGATGCATTCTTGCCAATTCCTTTGCTGCCTTTTCTATTACTATTTTTTCACCCTCAATCTTTACAATTGCCTTATCTCTCGGGTTTATTCCCTTTTTCTCGCGGATTATTTTCGGAATAGTAATCTGTCCCCTGTCTCCCACAACAACAATGCTTTCGTACAAAAAATCACCTCAAATGCCAAATATGAATAATACATACTTATTCATGCCAAAGCATATTTAAAATATTGCAGTCTGCCTGTTTTGAGTTAAAAAAAAAGCTGTTTTTTTTCAGGCAAATCTGAAGGCTTATTTTCAGCTTTAAATGAGTTTAATGGCGTTTTTGCTCTGAAGCCTGTTTTTCCTTCTGTGTCTTCAGGGGCTGACACAAATTCCTTCTGTGCATGTTGCTCCGTTGGAGCAATCGCTGCTGCTCAAGCAGGCAGGAGTTCCGTCCCAGCCTGCAAGGCGCGCCATTAAAACCCATGTTGCTTTTCCAAGCCTTAACGCGCCAACTTCGCCTATGTGGTCGCCGTCATCAGTCTGACTAAAACCAAGGTTCACTAGATTGTCGGGATGAATCTGGGGATAAACATAGATAGTGTTCCAAGTTTTTGTGTATTCTTCACCGGAATCATTGTGAGTCAGAATATCGGCATAATCAAAAAGTATCCTGCTGCTGTCCCTGCTTACAAAATCCCGTATATATTCGTGCTTCAGGTGTCTTTGATAACCCGGTTCTCCTGTATAACCGTCAACCGGCCCTGTTGTAAAAAGAACTTTTGTTCCCAAATTATTCTGCCTTGCATAATCCATATAGCCTTGGGTCGCATTAAGATAGGTGTCCATATTGACGCTGTTGCCTGTCAATGCATAATCCTCTGCATCAAGGCCCCAGGGCAGATTTCCTTCAGGGCCCTCTACTGAAGAGCCGTACCAGTGAACATTAAACACTGGGTCTAATCCTGCAGGAGTGCCGGATGTCGATGTCATGTCCCAGCACCATCCAAAGCCTATTGCCGCGATTTCCAGGTTGTTTGCGCTTGAATAAGCGATATGGTTTTTTATCAAGTGATTTTTTGCCGGGTTTGCAAACCATGCTGCTTCTCCGGTGCTCCCGCTCCAGCCGCCTGTATCATTCCGCACATATCCGCTGATTCGCAAAGCGTCTTCCCTGTAAGGCGCAGGGCCTCCGCTTTCAGTTATGAAGGCAGGAAACTTCGGGTCCTGCTGATACAGGTATTTTAGGCCGTTTCTATAGCCTCTTGAATGCGACTCGCCCGGAAGGTTAAACCACATTTTTTTTACTTCCTTCATGTAAAACTCGGGTATTTTATCGTACATGCCGACTGATGAGCTGTTAATTACAAGAAAGCATGGGTCGGGGCAGTCCCCGCAGTTTGCCCCTGTTTTCCATTCTCCTATGTGTGTGAGCAGTGTTGTCATTTGCATTGTGCCTGTTTTCCAGTCTCCAATATAACCAAGCAGTGCCGGCATGTCAACGCATGTCTGCGCAAAAGCGTTTCCTGCAAAAAGAACAAGGAAAACAATGACAATCAGGAACCGCAGGTTAACACTTTTTTTTTGAAAGTTCTGCAAAGCGCCCTGTGCTTTTGAATGCATTTTAAACCAGACAAATAATCGCTTTTCCCATATATATATTTGTTTGATTTTTGTTTTTTTATCTTGTTTTCTTTTTCAGCCTTCCGGCTGTTTGAGGTAAAGGCATTCAAAAATTAGCAGGATTTTTTCTGTAATTAAAAGGCAAAAGCCCTGCCTTTCGGCAGGGCTTTTTCGAAGAGTTTTTCCCCGCAATGTCAAGCGTCAGACTTCTTTTATGTTTCTTTGCTTGACATTGTGCCAAGGCTTTTTGCGCAAGCAAAAAGGCTTTTTTCAGGAATTGTTTCAGCGCACTGTTACTATGTGCTGCCCTTTAATTGTCTGTTCTGTAGTGTGGCCTTCGAACATGTAAATTCCGTAGAATGTTCCTTTGCCTGCGCTTGCCGGGCTTGTCAGAACATAGGTATAGGTTGTCCTTGAAGCATCCTGTATTAACACCCATCTTATGTGCCCTGCATATGCGGTGCTTCCAGTGCCGGCGTCTTTGACTGTCCAGCCGCTTGGAATTATTTCATCGATTGCATAGAATGTATGGTTATTGCCCGGGCTTATTGTGAGAGTTACTGTTACGTCGCTTCCTGCTTCAATGCTTGAAGAAGAAAAGCTTCTCTTAATTGCGTCCGGAGCCCCGAAGTAGCCTGTATTTGACAGTGTTATTGCCCATGCCTGGCTTAAGGCAAGGAATATTGCAGCAAAAAGAATTACGCTGCCTGCAATGCGGCTGTAATTTGGGCCGCTGTTTGTTTTGTGCTGATGATTGGCTTTCATAAAATTCCCCCTAAATATGCCTGCTCACCTTGCTTTTATTTGTTTGCAAGGCAGGCTTTTGGTTAATCATATGTATTGGGTTGCCCAAAGTATATAAACATTTCCCAAGTTAACGGTAATAAGTTAATATTCTTAAAGGGGCTGTTTGCGCTTTCTGCATTTTCTGTTTAATTGTAAAAACAAAAATGCTCAAATCAACCCAGGTTGCCATTAACGGTTTATCCAGTTGTTTTGCAGCAAACAGCTGTTCCGCCCCAGAACGGCATTTTGAAATTGCAGTTTTTTTTGTTTACTGTGAACCATTCCCATGTTTTTGCTTCCTTGCACAAATCATTGTTTTTTCTTGTGCAGGCTTCCAATCCTGTTTCTCCGCCGGCAACCTTTTCTTCCGTGCATTCAGCCAAATAGCATCCTTGAATTCCTTCTGTGTTTGTTGCACAGGAACTGTTTGCAAGAACATCAGTGCATCTTTGCTCTTCACTCCAAGCGCCTTCTGCATTGCATTCCTTGAACTTATTGTTCAGCAAATCAGTGCAAACAACTGCATTTGTAGTGCATTCCAGGCACGCTCCGTTTGAACAGCTGTTTGGGCATTCCCGCTCTATCCATCCCGTGCCGTCTTCCTTGCATGTTTTAAGAACATTTTCTTGACATTCTGCTGCTGCCGGAGTGCATTCTTCAATAGTTCCCTGTGCCGCCTTTACACAGCCAAGTTCTTTTGCGATTTTTAATGCAAGCCCTGCATTGCGTGTTTTCAGATAGTTTAACAATTCTGTTTCAAATGCAATGTCAAGTTTTCCGTAGCGCAATTGTTTTTCAAACAAGTTTTTTGCCATTCCCTTGTTCCGCGTGTTTTCTGTCAAATAATTGAATAATTCTCCAAAGAGTTCTGCGCTTAATGCAACAGGTTCTGTGCCCGCATCAAAGATGTTCAAAATTGTTTGCCCGCATTCTGCGCTAGCTTTTGGGTTTTCTGTCCTGTTATCACAATCGCCATAATCTTTTGCCGGATTGAATTCTATTGCAATGTTTCTTGCAAGCCCAGGGTTGATTGGAACCAGATAGTTTATTGTTTGTTGTTGTGTTTCGCTTGAAATTCCTGCAGTGTATTGTTCTTTTGATAATTCTATTGCCAGGCTTTTGTTCCTGCCAAAGCCTTCAAGCAAAAAATTTGCTGTTTCTTGCAATAATTCTTCCGAAAGCGCTTTTTCCGCGCTCGGCCGGAAATCTGAGAGTGTTTCAACAGTGCATTCTTTAATGGCTTTTTCTACAGCAACAGCTTCTCCGCATTTTAGTTCTTTTGCAACCTTTAAAGCCAAGGCGCGGTTTCTTGTTTTTAAATAATCCACAAGTCCTGTTTGCCATGCAGTATCAAGCCCCTGCAATTTTAATTGTTTTTCAAACAAGTTTTTTGCCATGCCTTTGTTTCGTGCATTTGCAGCCGAATAATCTATTAGTTCGTTAAACAAATCAGTGCTTAATGCAACCGGCTCTGTGCTTGGGTCAAAAACATTTAAAACAGTTTGCCAACATTCTGCAGCGGATTTTGGGTTTTCTTTTCTTGTATCGCAATCGCCATAATCTTTTGCCGGATTAAAGGCAATCGCAATATTGCGGGCTAAACCCGGATTGGTTGCAAGCAGGTAATCTATTACATTTTGTTGTGTTTCCGCTGCAATGCCTTCTTGGAATTGGCTTTCCAAAAGCGTTTTTGTTAAATCCTTTTTTTTGCTGCCGTCAAGCAAATAGTTTGCTGTTTCATTGAATAATTCTTCTGATAATACTCTTGCTTGCACAGGCGCAAATTCTTCAATTGAACCAAGAGTGCATTCTGCCGCTTCGGCACCAGAGCATGTTTGCAGGCTTGTTTCAGAAAACTCTTGCGATTTTTCCTGTATTTCTTTTGACAATTCCCTTTCATTCCAGGCAAATTTTGTTGCGCCGTTTTTTGTTATAACACAGATTTTTTTTTCTGCAACCAAATTGAAAACGCTTTGGATAGAACTTACTGAGTTTTCAGGGCTTGTTTCCAGGGCAATTGTCTGTGTGTCATTTGCAGTTGCATTTTCTGTTGCAAAAACGCTTCCCGTTGAACAGGTTTTCAATGTCAGATTTTGGTTTTGCGGAACATAAAAAATTGTGCTGTAAAAAGTCTTGTAGGTTCCTGCGCTTTTTGCAACTAAAAAGGATTTTCCTGTTCCCAAAGAACAGCTTTCCTGTTTTTTGTCAAAATCAAAATATGGCAAAGCGTTTCCTTCTGAATCAATGCAATCCTGTTCAGAGCCAAATGCCTGCCAGGTTGTTGCGTTTTCAGTGCTTGGAACAAAATCCTGTTCATTGCTTAATAATTTGAATGACAATCCGGCAGTTGCTGTTGACGGATTAAAAACTCCGAGGGCTTGTACTGGATTGCTTGGATAAAAATCAATTGTTTCTGCCTTGTTTGCTATTTGCAACACGAGGCTTCTTGTATCCCCGGCATTCAATGTTTCAAAATCATTGATTGTATTTGCTGAAACTGTTTTGCTTCCTGTATTGCTTTTAGTGGAATATTCCCCAGATATCAGGATTGGAGTGCCTGTGTTGTCAAATTTTGTTCCGTAGCCCTGCCTGCCGTTTGCAGTTCCAATGTTTCCGTTTATCGGCAAAAAATAAAACGGGTTTTGTTCTTCTGGGTCTGAAACTTTTTCAAGTTTTACAGTAATTGTTGCATTCGGCTCTCCCGTGTTTGTGAACAAAAATCCGTTCATTTCATTGTCGCCATTGATTTCCACTGTGACATTATATTTTCCGCTTGAAATGTTTTCCGGAGAAAATTTTATTTTGTCCTGCAGCAAGTATTTGCCCAATGCTGCTGTTCCTGAATCAAACCAGCTCGGCGCCTCAACAAATTCCTGTTCGCCTGCAAAGTCCTGCAAAAAGCTTGAATTGAAAGAATCTCCGATAATGTTTGCAGTGAAACTGTTCACCTGTGGATTTGAATCTCCTAAAATGTTGTGCAGTTTTTTCATCAATGTAATTGTAAACTGCACTGGGTCGCAGTAAATGCTTTCGCATGCGTTTTCAGGCAATTGGTTTTCTGCTTCTCCCCAGTTCCAGTAAAACCGCACTTTCGGCAGTGCGGCTTCTCCAGTCAGGCCTTTTTCCCCTGAAACAGTCGTGCATTCTGCCGAAGTTTCTGCGCTTTCATTTTCGCCTGTTTTTTGGCAGGTTGCAGTGTTTTTGTCTTGGACGCATTTTTCGTTGTATGCGCATAATGTGTTCAGGCTTAACTGGACTCCGTTTTCAAGGTTTGAAGAATCGCATGAATAATTAATGATTCCTTTTTGTGCCGCAAGGCTTTGAATGTTTCCGGCCCAGTCCTTGTGCCCTGCCTGTTCAAGCTGTTCAAGCGCGTTTGCGAAGTTGTCCGCAAGTTCCTGTGCGCAGATTGTTCCGGAAAAGCTTCCGTAAAGAGAATTCAGCTTGTCGCAGTTGTTTTTGTTGAATTCAGCAGCAGGGTTTTGAGTAACAGGATTTTGTGTGACAGGGTTTTGCGCGCAGCCCGCGAGAATGAGAGCAAATAAAACAATGCAAAAAACAATTATTTTCTTGGAAAACACGTTATAGTTAGGGGGTTTTTATATTTAAAAGGATTATGCCGGGCGACTTTGGGAGCGGTTGTCCGAAAATCTTTTTCTTTCTTCTTTTTTTTTGGAAAACAACCACTGGTTGGAGAATGCCTTGAAATCTTTATCTTTTGTAAATTGTGTCGTGGTGCTGCAAATCCTCAAATTTGATTTTTTTGTTTTGCCTGTCAAATTTGAATATCAGGACAAAATGCGAGTCAATGTGCGCTCTTTTGAATTCTTTTAAATCGTAAGAAAGGTTTTTGTAATGCTCAATGTCTGGGCTTGAACAAATTTCCTGGATTTTTCTCAATGTTATTTCAAGCCTTGCCCTGTCTTTTTTTGAAAGCTTTTTAAAAATCTTTTGCAGTTTTTCGCTTATTTCAAATTCAAACATTGGCAAGTTCCCTTCTCAATGCTTCAACACCGGAAAAAGCCCTGAATTTCCCCCTGTCAATCTTGAGCAGTTCCTCTTTGTATTCCGGCCTTAGTTCGGGTTCCAGTAATGCCTCTTCAAACTTGTCGACAATCAGGCCGACTGCCTGTGACTTGTTTTTCAGGCCATACTTCCCCTTTACAATAGTAACAACCCTGTCCTGATTTTCGTTCAGAATAATAAGTGCCTGAGCCATAAAACCACCTAATAATAAAATATAACAAAAAGTAATAAAAACTAATGTTTGTTGTTTTTTGGCAATTTGCTTCAGCCTTTCATTACTGCCATCGGAGAATGCCTTGAAATCTTTTTTCCAATCCCGCTCAGTTCAACTGAAGCAATAACCTCGTCAATGTCCTTGTATGCTTCGGGCATTTCTTCCGCAAGCCCTGCCCATGAAGCCCCCTTTACAATCTGCCCTTTTGCCTCGAGCTCTTTCTTAACCTGCTCTCCGCGCTTTCTCTGCATTGCGGCATGCCTTGACATCGCCCTTCCTGCTCCATGGCAAACGCTTGCAAAGGTTTCCTTCAATGCTGTTTCAGTTCCCACAAGGACATAGCTTGAAGTTCCCATTGAACCGGGAATAATTGCAGGATGCCCCGTGGTTATGTATACTTCAGGGTTTTCTTTTCTTCCTGCAGGCATTGCCCTTGTTGCGCCTTTCCTGTGCACAAGCAATTCTTTTTGCTTTCCTTCAATTTCGTGCTTTTCAAGCTTTGCAATATTATGGCATACATCGTAAACAATTTCCATTCCCAAGTCCTCTGCCTTCTGCCCAAGCACTTTTTCAAATCCTTCCCTTATCCAGTGAGTCATTGCCTGCCTGTTTGCAAACGCATAATTAACCCCGGCATTCATTGCCTGTAAATAGGATTGCCCTTCTTCTGAATTTATCGGCGCGCATGCCAACTGCCTGTCGGGCACTTCAATCTTGTATTTTTCCATTGCCCTTAACATTGTTTCAATGTAATCAGTTGCAATCTGGTGCCCTGCTCCCCTGCTTCCGGAGTGAAGCATTATTACTGCCTGCCCTTCAAAGAGCCCGAATTTTTTTGCAATTGCAGAATCAAAAACCTGTTTTACTTCCTGTATTTCAAGGAAATGATTTCCGCTTCCAAGTGTTCCCGATTGATTGAGCCCGCGCTGGAAAGCTTTTTGTGAAACCTTTTCAATATTTGCGTTTTTCATATGCCCTTTTTCCTCTGTTTTTTCCAAATCTTTTTTCCAGCCGTATCCCTTTTCGACAGAGTATTCTGCGCCTTTTGAAAACAATTCTCCTAACTCATCAGTGCTTAATCTTATTTTTCCTTTTTCTCCAACTCCCGCAGGAATAAGCTCGAACAGCACATCAATGAGTTTTTTCAAATGCGGTTTTATTTCTTCTGCTTTCAAATTTGTTCTTATCAGGCGCACGCCGCAGTTTGAAACCAAAAAGCTGTTTGCGACAAAATTATGGTTCGCATTATTTATTGTAAAGTCGTAAACAGTTCCGTTGAACGGGATTTCTTCTGTTTTTTCTATTTCATCCCATGCAAAGCCTGTTTCTCCAAGTGCCATTGTTCTTTTTTCCAGGAACTCTGAAAATCCTTCAAAGCAGCCGGCAATCCGCGCTTTTGTTTTTCTTCCTTCATAAAGGCTTCTTTCAACAAATCTCTGGTTTACAAAAGGCGAGTTTATTGTGGCAGTGATTTCCTCAAGGTTTTTCCCCTGTTTTTTCAGTTCTTTTGCGAATGAAACGCTTTGCTCTCTTTCAGCCAAAACCTTTTGTTTCAGCTTCAGATAAAGCACTGCCGTGTTTGCCAAAAAAGTTTTCTTTTTGTTGTATTCAAAGCCAATTGTTGACCAGAGTTTTTCAAGATTCTCTGGCGTGGAGGAAACCTGCAGCCGCAGCCTTATTGAAATTTCGCCTTTTTCGTTTACAAATTCTTTTCTTTCGGCAATCAGTTCGCTTTTAACCCCGAATTCCTTCAGGATTTCTTTTATTGACCGCATGAACTGCCTGCAGTTTTCAATCATTTCCTGTTTCTTGTTCAATGACAAAACAGGGCTGAAAAAATTGAACTTGTTTTCCGGCATTATTTTCGGAGAAGTCAGTTCTGCACCGAAAAATGCTGCAATGTAAAGCCGCTTAATCCATTTTGGAGAATTCAAAATCCATTCCGGAACTGAAACATCTTTTTTTGTTTTGTTGCCGAGCGTGCAGCCAAGCACTGCCAATAGCGATATCAGCGCGCGCGAAGAAGAATGCAGGCTTGTTTCTTCGCTGAAAAATTCTATTGTATCATAAGTTGTGGTTATTTTGTGATGTCGGTTCCTTGAATATAAGACAGAGGCAAAGCCGAGTGTTTTCAGGTCTTTTTTTATTTCAAGCAAGTCTTGTTTTTTTCCGTAAAAGCCCGCGATTGCTCCGCCCTTTTTTAAAAAATGCAGTGTTCCGTCTCCCTGGATAAAACCGCTGATTTTTGCGAGAATCGGAAGTTTCGGATTGTTTTCCTTTAACGGCAGCAAATCGTTCTTTTTGAGGATTGCAATTATCTGGTTAAAGCCGTTTTGGTTTCCAGGGTATTTTTCCCTTATCTGTTGCTCGTCAACAATTAGTTTTTCCGACGGCCCTTCAAAAGCAACTCCCTGAAAAGGGAAAACAGCGATTTCCTTTTTGTCAAGGTTTTGCGCTTCGATCATTCCGTTTTTTGTAAAAAAAGGATGCTCTCTTGTTGCAAGAATTTCCAGGCCTGCTTTTGTTGTTATTTTGATTAATTTTTCTTTTTCTTCTTTTTTCAAAAACAGGGAAATTTCAGAGTTATCCGTCCCGCTTTCAGCATCAAAAATTTTTATGCTATCTTTCTGCCAGGTTTTTTCAAATTCCGCAATTGTCTTGTGATAACCGAATTTGTGCAGGATTTTTGTTTCCGCAGGAAGGCAGTTGATGTCATAGCCAACTCCGCCGGGGCTTACTACTCCGCCTTCTTTTGCATCAAAAGCCGCAACTCCGCCAATGCAAAAGCCGTATCCGAAATGAATGTCAGGGAGCGCTATTGCGTATTTTTGTATTCCCGGAAGAGTTGCGGAATTTTTCAATTGCTCTATTGCGCCTTCTTCTGTTTTTTGAATTATTCCTTCTGAGGCATAAATGCGCGCGGGCGCTCTCATTGCGCCTTCTTTGGAAATTTCAAACACTCCTTCGCGGATTTTCTGCATTTTCATTTCTCTCACTATAAAAATTATAGCACAGCAATTATTTTATTTGCATCCTGTTCATGTGTCGCATACAACCTGCGCAGTCCAAACGCCTTTTTCTTTTTTCAGATAGAAACCGTTCCATGTCACTGCCTTTGCAAGGGTTTTCAATTCATGCCTTTTTCCGTCAATTTTCTCGCCGAACAATTCCGCGGCAAGGGAGTTTTTCCCCTCATTGATTTTGACTTTTATTTTTGAAAAAAGCATTTCCCTTGTTTCCATCTGGAAAAGCACTTCTTCAAGAAACCTGTGCAGTAATGCTTCCTGAGAATCCGCGGAAACTTTTATTTCAAGTTTTTCCTTTGGCTTTACTTTTCCGATTTCGGCTTCTACTGCATTTACTGCAAGCCCTGCATTTGCAAAGCATTCTTCAATTGTTTTTCCGAATGCCTGGAATTTTGCGTCCGCAGTGTGCTCCAAAAAAACGAATTTTTTCATGGTTTGTCTAAAGACTAAAAATTAGAAATCATATTAATTATAACTAGTGGCGCGAAAAAAGGCTTTAAGAAAAAAGTTCTTCCTTCGGCATTATTATGAATCCTTTTCCGTTGACTATTTTGTAGGGAACAAGCTTTTTCACGTGCTCCGAGCTTCTGAGCTTGAGAATTTCAAGCGCATTGTATCTCTGCCCGCCCTTTGCCTTTATGTTATAGAGTACTATTACCCCGTCCGCCAAAAATTCCTCAATGCCTTCCCTGCTGTAAACTTTGGGGTCCTGCTTTGTTTCTGTTATTATAAGGTTTAAAGAGTTTTTTTGCGAGAGCTTTTCAAACAAATACTGCAGGTATCTCCTATAGCCTTCTTCGTCTTTTGAAAAGGCAATGCTCAAAGCGCTTAAAGAATCGATTACAACCCTGTCTGCCTGGAATGGAAAATCAAGGCTCCTGTCCTCTATTTCCATTTTTTCAATTTTTTTTTTCAGGGCAACTTCAACCTGCCGCGCAATCCGCATTCCGTCAAGCTTTATCATCAGGAGTTTTTTCTTTTCTTCAAGCTCCCTTATGTTCCAGCCGAAGTTTTCTTCCAGGTTCTCGCGGATTTTTTCAGGCGGCTCCTCAAGGGTTATGTAAACGCATTTTTCGCCCTTTTTTATTGCACTTACAAGCGACTGCATGCAAAAAGTCGTTTTTCCGGTTCCAGTTCCCCCTGAAATAAGGATATTGTCGCCGCGCTTAACGCCTTTTCTTGCTATCAGAGTGTCAAAATCAGAAACACCCACGGGAACAACTGCCCTTTTTTCGCTTGCCATAAAAAACCATTTTTTTGTTTTGCTTGTTTAATGTAAGCGCAACCTGTTTTTAATATTTTTCCTTTTGAAACGCTTTTTTTTATTCCGCTTTTTTCAGCCCTTCAAGCTGTTCATTGTATTTCCGCCTTGTTTCCTCGAATGTTTTCCTGTCGATTGTTGATTTTTCGTAAAAGTTTTTTTCCAGCTGCTGCATCTGCATTTCTATTTCCCTTGTTTTTCCCGCATTGTTTTTCATGCTTTTCTTTTTCTTGATTTTTTTTGCCGCGAAAAAGGCGAGCAGTGCTATTATGATTATTCCCGCGGCAATGAATGCAATGTTTTTTTCAAGGAAGCTTTCGAAAAAGCCTGTTATTCTCATCGGGATTTGCTTTTTGCCGGAATTTCCGAACGAATCCGCTGCAAAAATTGTTATGTCCAGGGCTTCGCCCTGCTGCTGCTTGGGGGTATAACTTGCAGCATATGCATTGCCTGTTTTTTCAAAAACAATTTTTTCTCCCTGTATCCCTGCATATATCTCTGCGTTTTCAACAGGAACTCCGGTTGAGTATTCCGGCTGAACAAGGAATTCAATCTGCTTTTCAAAGCGGGTTTCAAACAGGCTTGGCTGCAGAATTTCCAAAACAATTTCAGGCCTGCTGATTTTAACCTGCAGAATATTTTCCCCGCCGTATCTTTCAGTGCTTGAAAAAGCCTTTTCCGCTGTTATCGCAAAATTGTATTCTCCGGGCTGTAAAGAAGCAGGCAGGCTTATTTCTCCCGAATAAACGCCTTTCTGATTTTCAAGGAGAACTGTTTTTTCCATTCCCGGAACCCATGCGGTTACAAGCGCCCTTTCAACAGGGCTTCCCGAATCAGTGACTATTGCGCTGAAAAAAATTTTTTCCGTTGAAACAAAGCCTGTTTTTTCAGGGCTTGTTATTTTTACAAGCAGGAAAGCCGATTCCTGTGAATTTTCCACTGTGAAGGAAACAGTGTTTGCATCGTTTCCCTGCGAAACAACAGCCTTCCAGTTTCCCGAAGGTTCGGAAAACCCGATTCTGTATGAATAGGAAAAATACCCGTTCTCATCCGCAGTTGCCTGCCCTTCCTTTACAAGAATGTTTTCGTAAAAAATTTTTGCTGAAACAGTTCCCTGATATGCTGTTCCCGACAATTCAACAGCGCTTCCCTTTTCAACCAAAGGATTTTTCGCCTCAATGCCCAGTGCGAAAGTCCCGGAAAAAAGGCAGGCAAATGCCGCAATGGCAAAAAACATTGTAAAAATTTTTTTCATTAAAGCGCCTTCTTTTTTTCTTTTTTCCCTGTTCTGCTTTCAAGCTCTTTTTCCCTGCTGTTTATTTTCAGGAGCTCTGCGTTGTTCCTTGTCAAAGTGCCGTTGTATTCGCTGCGCGGAATTTTTCCGTCAATGTATTCCTGCTCTGTTTTTTCAAGCAGGGCGTTTATTTTTCCCCTTTGTTTTTTAAGGAGCGCAATTTCCGAGCCTGTTTTTATTTTTCCGCGCGCAATCCATGCTGCAATGAGCGCGATTACAATGCAGGCCAGTATCAAATAATAATATTCGCGCAGGTAATAAAAAACAGAAATTCCCTCGACGCTTATCTGCGTGGAAAAATTTGCCTTGTTCCCGAAGCCGTCATCTGCGTTTATTGCAAACACAACTGCGGAATCAGATGGCTTTACAACATACTGCCCGGAATAAACCCCGTTTTCAAGGAAGAGAGTGATTGTTTCATTGTTTGCCTTTGCCTCTATGCTTTTTGCATTCAAAGGCGTGCCGTTTTCATAGAATATTCTTGCGGCAAAATCAAGGGTTTCCCCCACCATTGCCTGCGAGGCAGTGGGGGACAAAAATTCAACGCGCATTTCTGTTTCCTTTATGTTCAGGGAAACATTCAGGTCTCCGCTCTTCAATCCTTCAGAGGAGAGAGCTTCCGCGTGAATTGTAAAGCCCTGTTTTCCCGCGGGCATTGAAAAGGGAATTGTTGCCGCCACAAACGAAATATTCTCGTCTGATTTTTCAAACTGGATTTTTTCCCCCAGGGGAGTTTCAAGCTCTATGTTTGCGTCAGGCATTTCATTTCCCGAATCGTCAAAAACCCTTGCCATAAGGAAAAGCTCGGAACCGCGCCTGTAAAACAATGACGGCTGTTCAATCAGCTGTACCTGCAGAAAGGATTTTTGTTCCGGCTTTTTCACCTCAAAGCTTATCTGCTTTGTTCCTGTATTGTTCAGGTCGTCCATTGCGGAAAAGCCCGCGTTCCATGTTCCCGGAGCATCAATCAGGGAGCTGTGAAGAGTTCCTGAAAATTCCCCTTCCGCATTTGTTTCAACAGGGATTTTTGCGACTTTTCCAGCTGCGTCGAAAACAAGGAGTTCAAAATTTTTTTGCACGGGAATTCCGTGCCTCTTCAGAGAGCCTGAAAAACTTATTTTGTCGCCGAGATAATAAGACGCCTTTTCAGTTGCGAGGCCTGCCTCAAGCTCGGGCTTTACCTGTACAAGTATTTTTTTTAAAAAATACGCCTTGTTCTGCTTCGCTGAAACAGTTATGTAAAAAAATCCCGCGCTTTGCACAGTGCTTACATTGAAATCGCCTGCGAAGAAACCGTCTTTCCACTGCACATCATTGTGCTTTCCGTCGTCAAGCAATGCTAAATTCCCGAAAAAGCCCGCGGCACTGATGTAATCAAGGCTCAGCTCTTTTTTGCCGTCTGCTTCAACGTGCGCTTTTATTGTTATTGAATCCCCGCGCAAAAAAGCAGTTCCGTTTGCGGGAGAATCTATTACGAGCTTGAGATTCGGGTTTATGCAGTCCGAAGGGCAGTCAGTATATGCCTCTCCTGCCTCGCATACAGTGTTTCCGCATTCGGCAGTTGCCCCTGAAACAAATGCCGCGAGAAAGAATGTTAGAATCAGAATTTTTAGTTTGCCTGCCATCAGCAATAATACGCAAAAGCAGAATAAAAAACTTTAGCTTGGCTGAAAGTTATTGGTATTCAAAAGCCCCGATGTCGGGAGTTGCGTCTCTTGGGTTTCCTTTGTGGTCTTCGAACAGCCCCGGCATTGCTTCTCCTTTGTCTATTGCAATGCTGCCTGCCTTCAATGACAAATCATCGTCAAGCGTGTTAATGATTCCGTCTGCTCCCGCCGGATTTACAAACAAGTTGTTTGCTTCTGTTGCAGTGAGGCGCTTTGAATGCATGTCGTTTCCTGTTGCTGTCTGCCAGGCTGGAAGAGTCATGTAAGCGTTAACTCCGTTGAAATAAGCCGAAAAATCGTTTTGATGGTGCGGCGCATAGTAATAGCCGTAATCTGAAGTGGTATAAGTATACTCGCTCCCGCTTCTGAAAAAGTGTGGGAGAATTGTTGCTTCTTGTGTAGATGCTACATATGCAAGATTATCCTTGAAAGTAATGTTCTTGGAGAATGAGCCGGTATTAACCATTCTTCCGCCAAGTAAAGGATCGTTTTCATAATACGTGTTTCCATATATCTTCACATTTTCTGCATTATCCACTATAAACATATTCGTTATTTGTATCCCAACATTATTCCTTGCTATAATATCCCGGGCTGGCGCCATGTCTGATGCACTGCCAATCTGATACTTGCCGGCCACTGAATTCGGATCATTTGTAAGAAGAAGCTTGCTTTTTTCCACAATGACTTTTTGAACAGTAAGAGTCGTGGAAATACTCGGAGTAACTACTGTCGCGTCAAAGGTCAGATTGCTTATAAGCGCGTATTCTGTATTCCTGCCGGCCATATCGGAGGCGGAAATAATAACAGATGCTTTGGTTCTTTTCGGCCTGATAAAAGTGCTGTTGGCAATTAAAATCCTGTCGGAAGTATAACTCCTGAAATTATGCTCCCCCTTGTAATTATTGTTAAT
>DATDTD010000013.1:0-4837 GCA_035290965.1 archaeon
CATCCTCTGCGAAATATTTTTTCCCTGCAGCCGGCGCTATCTGTTAATAAACAACAAAAAGCTTTTATTTCGCGGTTTCCAAATAATAAAAATGGAATTAGGCTTTTTATTAATTGGTTTGCTCTTTTTGATTCCCGGCCTGTTTTTGCAAAAGCCGACAGAACAAGAGCAAAGGCCAAAAAAAGGGCGCGAACTTTTGTTCCAAGCCTTGAAAATTTTGGTTTTTTTGTTGATTGTTTTTTCAGCACTCAATTATTTGTTTGCATTGGGCCTGCCATTTGATTTTATTCAAGATCCCGTGCTGTTGTATCTCACTGAATTTCTGGTTATTAATGCAATGGGAATTGCAGGCGGTTTTTTGCTTGCTGCGGAAGAAGAAAAAAGATTCAAAACAGGAATAGCCATACTGCTTGCAGCTGCCCTTTTCTATCCAATACTCGTTTTTGCATATTCAAAAAACATTGCACTGTCCCTGTTTTTTGGGTTTTACTCTGCAGTTTCGGTTTATTCTGCTACGCGAAAAAAAGATTTTTGGACCGAAATTATGCGCAGTGTTTTTTTGCTTATACCCTGCTTTGTAATAGCAGCAGCCATATCCTCAAACACAAGTAGTTTTATTGAAATATCCGCTATCTGGGCAGCACTTTATTTCAGCTTGAAAACTATATTCGAAATTTACAGAATGCCGCAAACTAAGAAGTAATTTTTTTTCTTTAGGTACATAATTTTTGCCATAAATAAAAAAGGGCAGTGCGGGAGGAGAGATTCGAACTCTCGAAGCCACTAAGGCACCAGCCCCTCAAGCTGGCGGAATTAACCGCTATCCGACCCCCGCGTACAAAGAAAATTGGGTTGGTTGTGTTTTTAAAATTTGCTTAATGCGAAAAAAAGGCTTTTTGAAGGGCTATTGCGCCGGCGAGGTTTTTTTTACAATTGAAACAACCTTTATCCAGAAATTGAGAGTTTTGCCCGCAAGGGAAGGGTTGAAATCAATTGTCGCAAAGTTAGCGTCAATGCTTTTCACTACTCCGTTTCCGGCCTGCGGAGAACTGACAGTCATTCCAATTGTTAACTTGTTGAAATCCGAAATCTTTTCCTTTGCAACCTGTATTATGAGGCTCGGGTCAGGGTTTCCATACGCATCTTCCGGCTTTATGGTAATATTTTTTTCCGAGTTGAGGTCCATTCCTAAAACAGCATTGTCAAAACCCTTAATCATCTGTCCCTTGCCAGCGGCAAATTCCAGCGGCTTTCCAATGCGCGCGCTCGAATCGAAAACACTTCCATCTGCAAGAGTCCCCCTGTATTCAACCTTTACAGTGTCGCCAACCTCTACAGTCTTTGACAAATCATTCGGATTCGGATTGTCCTGCACGCAGCCACCCAGAAAAATTATTGAAACAATGGCAATGAAAAGGATTGCCGGAAAAAATTTTTTCATTAAATAGTCTTAAAACAAAAAGAATAAATATGAAACAGGCGGAAAATTTTTTTTCATTCAAGGATTTCTTCAAGCTCTTTTTTCCATGCGGGGGAAACAATGCACAAAAAAACCAAATCCTTTTTTCCCGTATTGCGAATGCGCTGCCTTGAGTTCGCGGGAATAAAAACTGCGGTTCCCTTTTTCACGCGCGCTTTTTCGCTTTCAATTTCCATTATTCCGGTTCCTTCAAGTATGAAATAGAGCTCAGTGGTTTTCAGCCTGTGCCAGAGGGAAGATTTTCCCTGCTTGAGCCTTGCCTCTGCAATGCAGTAATTCAAATCAAGGTTGTCGTAAACAGGGTGCAGGATGGATTTTAGGGAGGTCTTGTCTCCCGCAATGAATTCCTTGCATTCTGAAAGATTGCGCAAAAGCAAAAAATTCACTCCATGAAAAGCGCGGGCTTTCCCGGCTTTGCCTTTCCCGCCTTGTTTTCGGGATCGTGCTTCTGCCTGTCATTAACAGCAAATACTTCTGCTTCAAGCCCTGTTTTTGCCTGAATCAGGGAAAGGTTTTCAAGCAGAAAATCCTTTTCAGGGGGAATGCAGTAAATGAAAACCTTCTGCGCTGCCTTGCCTTTTGTTTTCAGTATTTTTGAAACATTGTTGATGTCCTCAACCAGCTTTTCAAGCGCTTTTTCTTCCTGTTCGAATTTTTCATTGATTTTTTTCTCATCCGCAACAGGCCATTCAGCAGTTGAAATAAAACCCTTGTTGCCGAATTTCTGCCAGAGCTCTTCGGAAATATGCGGGCAGAAAACAGAAAAGAGCTTCAGAAAGCTTGCAAGAGTTTCTTTGCTTTCTGTTTCAGAGAGAGAATCGAACAGAGAGCGGATTTTTATTACTGCAAGGTTGTATTCGAAGTTTTCAATGTCAGAAGAAATTTCCTTTATTGCCTTGTTAATTTTGCTTTCGCTTCTTGCCGAACTTTTTCCTGCTTTCGCTTTTGAAAAATATTCAAATATTTTTTTCACGAATTTTGAGCTTCCCTCAAGGCCTTCGGAGCTCCAGGTAAAATCCCTGTCGGGAGAGGCAGAGGAAATAAGGTAAATGCGCAGAGTGTCTGCGCCGTATTTTTCAATCATTTCAATGGGATTGATTACATTGCCGCGCGATTTGCTCATTACAAAGCCGTCGGAGCCGTGCAGCATTCCCTGGTTGAAAAGTTTTGTAAACGGCTCTGAAAAATTCAGGAATTTTAAATCACGGAGAGCTTTTGTGAAAAACCGCGCGTAAATCAGGTGCATGCATGCATGCTCCGCGCCTCCGATATACTGGTCAACAGGAAGCCAGTATTCTGCAATGCTTTTTTCAAAGGGCTTTTTTTTGTTTTTGCTGTCTGCAAACCGCAGAAAATACCAGCTTGAATCCACAAAGGTGTCCATTGTGTCTGTTTCCCTCTTCGCATTTCCCTTGCATTTCGGGCATTTTACATCGAGGAAGGATTTGCTTGTTGCAAGCGGGTTTCCAGTTCCAAATTCAACTTTTTCAGGAAGCAGAACAGGCAAATCTTTTTCAGGGACTGGAACAATTCCGCATTTTTCGCAGTAAATAATTGGAATAGGAGTTCCCCAGTATCTCTGCCTTGAAATAAGCCAGTCGCGCAGCTTGTAGTTGAGAGTTCTTTTTCCAAAATGTTTTTTTTCAATGAAATCAGAGATTTTTTCAATTGCCTCTTTGCTGTTAATGCCGTTGAATTCTTTTGAATCTGCAAGGATTCCTTCTTCCACAAATGCTTCTGAAAGCTCCTCTAAATGGCTGCCTTTCGGCTGGATTACTATTTTGATTTGAATGCTGTATTTTTTTGCAAATTCAAAGTCTCTCTGGTCATGGGCGGGAACAGCCATTACCATTCCGCTTCCATATTCTGCAATTACAAAGTTTCCCGTATAAACCGGAACCTTTTCGTTTGTAACGGGATTAACGGCATAGCTTCCAGTAAAAGCGCCTTCTTTTTCAAGTTCAAGCGAATCCTTTTCGCTCGTGGATTTTATTTTTTTCAAAAATTCCTCTACTTCCTGCTTCTGCTCTTTTGTGACAAGCTCCATCAGCCTCGGGTGCTGTGCGGAAACAACCATGAAAGTAACTCCAAAAATAGTGTCGGGCCTTGTGGTAAAAATTTTCCAGCCTTCATTGTTTATTTTGAAATCAATGTCAATGCCGTGGCTTTTGCCTATCCAGTTTCTCTGCATTGCCTTTATTTTTTCCGGCCATTCCAGTTTTTCAAGCCCCTCAAGAAGTTCTTCGGCATAGGCGGTTGTTTTTATGAACCACTGCTCAAGGCTTTTTATCTGCACATCAGTATCAGGATGGCGCCAGCATTTTCCGCTGTGCACCTGTTCGTTTGCAAGCACAGTGTTGCATTTTTCACAGAAGTTTGCCGCTGCCTTCTTTTTGTAAACAAGATTGTTTTCAAAAAACTTCAGGAAAAAAAACTGGTTCCATTTGTAATAATCGGGTTCAAGCGTTACAATCATTCTTTTCCAGTCATAGCTTAATCCGAGAAGCTTCTGCTGGTTAATGAAATTTGCAATTGCCTTTTCAGTGTATTTTTTGGGGTGTTCGCCTGCCTTTATTGCGGCGTTTTCTGCAGGAAGCCCCAAACTGTCGTATCCCATTGGATACAATACATTGCAGCCCTGCATTCTTTTGAAGCGCGCACAAATGTCTCCGATTACATAATTGAAGGCATGCCCAACGTGCAGCCCTTCTGCGGAAGGATAGGGGAACATTTCAAGGCAGTAGAATTTTTTCTTTTTTTTGGAAAGCGCTGTTTCGAACAGGCCCGCTTTCTCCCATTCTTGGTGCCATTTTTTTTCAATCTTTGCAAAATCAGAAACCATGGCTAATCACTTTTTTTTATTATAAAGTAATTCAGGAGAAAAGATTTAAAACAATGGACAGGAACAATTTTTGCCGAAAAACAGGCGACAAGAAGATTTTTATTCTCAAAAAGCCTTTTATTAGAACATGAAAACAGGGCTTTTTCTTCTTGCAGGATTTATTCTTGCAGTTATTTTTCTAGCAGGCTGCACTCAGCAGACTCCTGCGCCTGTTTGCACGCAAGTGACTGCTTTTGGAGTTGACGCGCAGGGAAACTGCCAGCAATTCCCGACCTCCTGCCTTCCCGATGGCTATACAAAAGTTGACCAGTGCATTAATCCGTGTGCAAATGTTGCCTGTCCTGACAAGTGCTCGGGAACAACGTTTCTTTCAAACGGCCGCTGCGAATCCGGAGAATGTGTTTTTGATTCCGCAAGAGAGCTTTCAGTCGATTGCGGATACAAGAATTTTGACCTGAATGTCCAGGCAACCCTGCGTTCATGCGAATACAGCAGGAGCCAGCAGACAATGACTC
>DATDTD010000014.1:0-15616 GCA_035290965.1 archaeon
AATTTTGCGGCTTCTTCAGAATTTATTTCAACAACAGATAACTTGTTCAGCTGGTCCTGTGCATAAGCGCTCTGTGCGTTTGCTGCCTGCGAAGCTTGGCTTGCCTGCTGTGCAGCGCTGTTTGCGGCCTGCGCCTGCTGCTGTGCCGCAGCACTTGCGCCCGCAAGGCTGTTTTCTGCAGCCTTGAAAGCAGTGAACTGCGCCGTGAATGCTGTAAGCGGTGCTGCCGCAACAGGGCATGCTGCAATTGCGGGCGACTGTGATTCCACAATTGCGATTTGTGCCGCAGTCCCCGCAAGGTTTGTCCCTGCCTGCCCGAATTTTGCTGCAGCATTCTGCATCTGCGAGCCGCACTGCTTGTCCTGCTGTGCAGCATTAAGCATGTCTGCCGCGGCCTGTTTTGCCTGTCCAGACCCTTGTCCTGACCTTGCTGAAATTTCCTCTGTTGCGCACGCGGCTTTCTGCGCTTCCAAAGAATTTTCCAGTCCCTGATTTCCCGAGTTCTGCCCTTCATTGCAATTGCCCTGCCCCTGCTGTGCTGAGCTTGACGCCGCGCCTGCAGCAGTGTTTGCAATTGTAGTGTAAATTTTTGCCTGCTGCAAAGAAGCATTCATTGCTGTTGCCGCAGTCATGGCTGTACAGCACAGCGGCCTTGTAATAGGATCAGGGCTATCGCAGCCAGCACTTGCGGCTTCTTCAATTGATTTTCCCTGCCCGGCAAGCAGTTCAGCCATTGACAGGAGCTGGTTTGCCTGTCCTGCAACATCCTGAGCCTGCTGGCTTGCCTGTTCAGCCTGTTGCTTTGCATTGTTAAGCATTTGCAGTGCCTGTTCCTGCATTTGCGTTGCCTTGTCTGCTTCGCTTGCGGCTTTTTGAGTCATTTCCTGGATTTTTTGTTTTGCCAAATCCGCAGCGATTTTTGCGTTTTCAAGTTCAAGTTGAGTTGCGCCTGTTCCCGCTAATTCGGGATCGAAAAAGCTTTCGGAATTCTGTATGCTTTCCTGCCATGCCTGCACTGGAGCAATTACTTCAATGTCTTCTGTTAAATTCGGATTGAAAATTGTTGCAGAGTCTTTTGCGCTGTTTCCTATTACGGAAAAAGCATATTTGTCAAGCGTGAAAACAGAATCAGCGCCCGGTTCAATGAAAATATCGATTGTTTTTACATAAATCCAATCGCTGTTCTGTGTTTTTGCTTCAAGGGTTATGCCGTAAATTCCCGCAATGTTTTCCCTTGAAACAGTTATAGATGCCTTTGCATGCCCGGGAGAAAGCTGCATGTTTGCAGCGTTCAGCTTTATGCTTCCTTCCAATGCCCCGCCTTTGCATCCTGAATCATTCCTGCACAATGCGATTTCCATTGGAATCGCGCAGGCGCCCGCATCAATGGAAAAGCCTGCCGAGGTTTCAGTGTTTTTTATTTCAAGTGCATCCTTGTCAATTTTGATGCACTGTTCAATGCTTGCAATGTCTATTTTTGCGTTTATTTCGCTGCTGCCTACAAATTTCAGGCCTTTTTCAGTTTCAGCCTGCCCGTCGAAAACAATCTTGAATTCAGATGTTTTTCCGAGAGTGTTCGGCTTCGGAGTGAAAACAAGTTCTGCGGAAATTTTTTCTCCCTGCAAAAAATCCTTTCTTACTGCGCGCCAGATGTTTTCGCCTGCAACTTCAGAGTTTCCTGTCTGCGTGTCGAAGACTTCCACTACTCCACCTGCTTCTCCCGCCCATTCTGTTTTTGCGACAAGGTTTTTTATTTCATTTCCCGCCTCTCCCGCGCATGTGTTTTCAAGTTCAAGTTCTAGAACAGCGCGATTGTTGCTTGTGTATCCAAGCCATTCTGTTTTGTTTATTTTTATGCAGTTCATTGCTGCGGCGGAAACAGCATGAATGTTCACTGTTAAGGGAATTTTTTTGTCGAATTTTTGCCCTGTTTCTGGATCTGTTATTGTCAGCACTGTTTCAAGCTGCAATGAAGCGTCTTTTTCAAGCACTGCGCCTTCCATGAATTTTGTTTTTACAAGTGAAATTTTTTTTGTTTCAAGCGCGCCTATCTGCGCTCCCTGCAAAGAAGAAAAAAACATGTTCATTGCCTGTAAATCAAGCAATCCTTTTGAATCTCCATTTACGGAAACAGAAAAAATTTCAAGTTTTTTACCCGCATTGCTTGCGATTTCTGCTTCAAGTGTTTCTTCAGTATTGAACTTGTTGTCTATTTTTGATTCGAGCGCTTCGGGAGAAACAGAAAAAACATTTGTTTCAAGTTTTTTTTCAAACGGCTCTGCATAATAGTCCTCTTTTTCGGCTTCAAAAACAAGCCTTGTTCCCGGCATTGCGCTTTGAAGCGTAAATTTTGCCTCTCCCTGCGCATTTGTGCTTGCCTTCTGCGTTGCCCTTGAATTGTCTGCTGCAATTATTGCCATCCATACTTCTGCGCCTTCAAGAGGAAAACCCTGCGCGCCAGCTTTTGCCGTTATTTCCTGTGCAGAAAGCAGGGGGATTTTTTCAGGGGTTATTTCGAGCAGGATTTCTTTGCTTGCAGTTGCGTCCAGCCATATTGTTTTTGAAAATATTTCTTCTGATCCGTTCCTTATTTTTATTTCAAAGAATGCGAGGCTTGTTTTTTTTGCACGGAACAATGCATTGAAGTTCATTGTTTCCTGCCTTGCAAGGCTGAATGCAGTGTTTTCAATCCTGTCGTTGTTTATTGCCTCAATTCCCGAACCTGCTGCAAATGTTTTGAATTCGGCTTCTCCCTCTGAGCCTGTTTGAATTGAAATTGAAAGGTTTTCAAGCATTGCATTTGAATTGTTTGTTATTCTGAAATTCAGGTTGTAATCCCTGTTCAGTGCAAGCAGATAGTCTTCTCTCTGCAAAGATTTTTTTGAATTGTCGAAAATCCATTCGTTTCCATAGCAGAGAGTTTCCATGCAATCCGCATCAGTCCCCTCTGAAAATTCCAAATCATTTGTTTTCGCATACAATGCCTGCTTTGATGAAGTGCCTTCAAGAGAGCCGAGTTCTGAATCATAAGGAATTCTCGTGACGCTTAAGTCCGAGTTTGCAAACTCAGCGCGGTAATGCATTTTGAGCAGTGAATCCGGCTGTGCAGAATCCTTTACTGAAAATTCTATTGCCGCAAAAAACCTTGTTGTTTCGCCTGCAGGCAAAAACTCTATGTTAACCCATTTTGCCTCTCCTCCATAATCTGATGCACTATCTGTTTCAAATCCAAGAGGCGGGGAAAAGCTTGTTCCCTTTATTACGTTTGACGGATTTCCGAAGAAAACATTTGTTATTGCAAGGTTTTCCTCTACCCTGAAATGCAGCGCTCCCTTTGCAAGGCTTTCAGGCGTGTCAATGCTGAATACAGCGAGATATTTCTGCCCTGCGGAAAGCAATCCTGTTTTTTGCTCTCCCTGAAAAATTCCCTCAAAATTGAGCTCTGGAACTGTTGGAACGCCTGCAGGCAATTGAACATTGAATTTAATTATTTCTTCAGGCCATAACTGCTTTGCAATTGTCTGCACTGTTTCATAGCCAGGCATTTTTACAACAACAAAAACCTTTTTGTCTGCCTTTGCTTCAAAGCCTGCTTTTCCGTTCTGCAATGAAACTGTTTTCAGCAGTGTTCCTGTTTCGGAAAAAACTTCTGCCTGCGCGTCAAGAGGATTGCCTGCTTCATCTGCAGCCTCTATTGCAATTGTTGCATTCCCGATTTGCATCTGCACTGCAAGAATGTTTTTTTGATTCAGGATTATTTCCTGTATGTTTCCGTAGCCGCTTGCGGGGAATTTTTCCGCAAAAGCAGAAACAAGCTCTTCCTTTACTCCGCGGAACAACGCGATTCCCTTTGCATCAGTCTGCCTTGCGGGATAAGGCAGTATTTCATCTGCGGAGTTTTTCAGGGCAACTGATGCGTTTTCCACTGGGAGTGAATCCTCGTCAGTCACATGCACTTCGACAATTCCCGAGTTTTCCGGAGTCATCAGCTCTAATTCAATTGTAACATTCCCGCTTGCCAAGCTTGTTGCTTCCCCGTACAAATAATTTTCCTGCACTGCGGTTATTTTGTATGTGTCTTCTTCAGTTACGGAAAAGCCGACTGGATTTCCCTCTGCATCGGTTTCCTGTTCCGCCATTATTTCTCCCTGGGAATTGAACAGCACCACTGTTGCATACTGAATTCCTTCCCTTGAAGCCTTGTCAATAACATTCACATTGATTGTTCCCTTTGCGTTTTTTTCAGGGAAAACTGTTTTTTCCTGTTCAAGTGCAGAGGCTGAAACAGCGGCAAAAGAATTCGCTATTCCGTATTCTCCCCCTGAATCAAAAACGCTTATTGTGTAGGAGCCGATTGGAACTTCGACAAAAACAACCTCTCCGAAGGATTCTGAAAATTTCTGCTTCTGCACAAAATTTTTCGAGTCAATCAATTGCACTGTAAAGCTTGTTTCAGTAATCAGGTTTCCCTGCCTGTTTGAAATTTTCACGCGGATTTTTCCGAGAGGCGCGCTTTCATAGTTTTTTTCAAGCGTGACAATTGTTGCAGCTGATTCAAGCGAAAAAGTAGTTTGCCTGAATTCCTCGGGGCTTATTACTCTTCCTGAAAGCGCATTACACTGTTCGTCCTTTGTTATTTTTATTTCCCCTTTCTTTTCGGAATCCGAAACTGTTTCAGGAACAGGCCTGAAACCGTTTGCGCAGGACAATTTTATTGCAATCAGTTTTCCCGTAATTCGTGTGCCGTCGCTGTTCTGGAAAAGAATTGTTTTTGTACCTGAAAATTCTGCAATTGTCCGCAGGATTATTTCCTTTGAAAAATTGTCTGAAACAGAAAAGCTTTCCTGAAAAGCCGCAAATCCCTGCTGTGAAGGGATTGAAACAGTTACATTGTAGTTTTTTTGCGCTTGAAAAAAGATTTTTCCTTCGGCATCTGTCTGCGCTGTTGCCTCTGTGCCGTTCACAGAATAATCCGCAGTTATTCCCTGCAATGCCTTTCCCTCAGAATCCTTTACACTCAGCTGGAATGTTTTGGAAGGCTGGGCAGTTAGCAATACAACGCAAAGGATAACTATGCCTGCAAGGCAGAGCGCTCCCCATGCAATCTTGTTTTCAAAAAGCTTCGGTCCTGTTCCAGCGCTTTGCTGTTGTTGCCCGCTGATTCTTTCGAGTCTTCTCGGCATAAAACCAGAAAAAATAGGGAATTCTAATATATAAAATTAATTAAATTGGGGAAAGTATCACTGGGACAAGGAACTCTACTTTTCTTCTAAATTCTCACCACCTCCTTTGAATAGAATTTTTTCTTAGGACTTGAATTTTGTCGGCTTAAACCTTTGCCTTCTGTTGAAGGGCAAAGGGTTTAATGCCTCCAAAATTCGCAAGTCGTCCACGAAAAAATTCTTTTTGTTTTGGAGGTGGTTCGAATGAATTTAGAAAAGTTTCAGTTTCCTCTTCCCACTTTGGAAGAGATAAAAATAGCAAAGAGGATTGCTGCAAGCAATCCGGAAGACTTGGATGATGAAAACATCTGGATTCTGAACGAGTTCTGCGGAAGCGATTCAAATGAATAGCGGAAACTTGCTGTCGGAATCACTTAAAGCAGTAAATCCAGAGAAATCTGTTATGGATTCAAATTGGCTGGATTTGAATTTACTGACAGAACCCTCTGATACCAGGGCTACATTTATACACGCAAAAGTAACTGGTCTTTCAAGAAATGATATCGATTCAGAAGCCGTTGAAAGGCTTGGTTATTCCAAAGATTCTGTGACAGACTGGATTTCTGGGAGGCATCCAGTCCCGCTCCCTGTTTTAAAAGATATAAACGGCACAGCAAAAAGAATGGGTTATTTATGCCTTCGGGCATCTAAGGCAAAAGTAAAAGTTCCAAAATTGGATAGTGCATTAGCATATTTTTTAGGAGTTATTTTTGGTGACGGACACATTGCATATTCAAAGAGGAAAAAAGGCTATTTGCGTTTCAGGGTAGCAATACAAAAGAAAAGGACAAAATATTCTGAATTCTTTCTGCCCCCATTGATTAATGCGATTTTTGGCATTACACCAAGGATTTATTTTACAAAGAGAAAAAGCGAATTGATAACTATTCTAATTAACTCAAAAATAGTTTCAAGGTTTTTTACAAATCTTTTCCATTTTTCTTCAGGAAAAAAATCCGACATAGTCATAGATTTTATAAAAAAACTGCCGCAGGAATTGCAACTGTTTTTTGTGGCAGGCCTGTTTGACACTGACGGCGGTGTTTCAGGGAGTTCTTTTGCTTTCTGTAATTCCTCAAAGAAGACTGCGCTTTTTGTAAGAAGCTTCTTGTCCAAAATAAAAATTGAAACAAAATTCTATCCGCAATCAAAAAACGAATTTAAATGGTATCTCGTGTATGTTTGCGGAAAACACAAGAATGACTTCCTGCAAAAACTTCCTTTGAAAAATGGGAGCAAATATGCCTCGGGGGGGATATGAACCCCCGCCCTTCTGATTATGAGTTACGCCTCAAATAGAACAGACGCTCTAACCAGGCTGAGCTACCGAGGCAGACTGCCCTCATTACAATTATTTTTTTGTCAGGCAGTTTTTAAAAGAAATCGCTTTCCAGTTTTTCCCACAATGTCAAGCGTCAAACTCGTTTTTATGTTTCTTTGCTTGACATTGTGCCAAGGCTTTCGAAAGCGAGCCTGCGAGCGCTTCGAAAGGCTTATTGCTTGTCAAAATCAAGCCTGCTTTTCACTTCAAGCGAGTGGTTATGGAGAATTATCCTGTCTGCATACCCTATGAAAAGCCCTGTTTCTATTACTCCGGGAACTTCCTTTGCCTGGAATTCTATTTCGTCAAGGTCATAGACTTCGTCGACAAGGACATCGGCTATGAGATGGTTTGTTTCTGTGCGCACTTCCTTTTCATTGATTTTCCTGAGCTTTACGCGCCCGAGCTTTTCAAGCTGTACAATTGTCCGTTGGCAGCCGAAATGCACTATTTCGCAGGGAACAATTCCATGCAATCTCTGGACAAAATTTTTTTTGTCCGCAATTACAATGAGTTCTTCCGCGCTCTGCGCAATCATTTTGTCCCTTATGAAGCTCAAAGAATCAGTCTTTATGTAATTGAAATCAAAGTCTATCTGCGAGGCGAATTCGAAAGCAAGGTCTATCTCGTGCTCGTTCAGCGAAGCCTTGGGAATGTGCAGATCCGAAAGAATTTTTGCTATTGCATGCGAAGTAGGGACAACGCTCAATTTGATTTTTTTCTCTTCCATCATGAAAGCTATTTTTTTCAGGAAAACCTCTGATTCCTGCGAAGCCCCGAAAGACAAAATCATGCCAGGCTTTATGTAACGCAAAGCCAGCGCCTCTATTGTTTCCTCTTTTAAAACCATAAAACCAAAAAGAAATAGGGCTTCTGAATATTTAATTCTTGCTAAACAAAAAAACAGCAATTATTTTTCCGGCGGCGTACAATCGCCCGGGCAGCCTACAAAGTTTTCCCAAGAATCGCAGGTTCCGTTGTTGTTGCACTGCCCTGTGTTTGCCTGTCCCGTGCAATCAGCGTTCTGTCCGCTCGCAGTGCAAGTTTCTCCAACTGAACACGTTTTTACTGTTTCAACAGAAGGGTTTCCCCAGCACATTCCAAGGAAGCAGGGATTTTTCTGGCAGGTTAATTTCCAGACGCTCCATGCATCTTCGGGAATCGGATACTGCTGTGAATTATAGCCATATGCGGCGAGCGTTGCCTGCATTTCCGCAGAGTTCGGCTCTACGCAGATATTCTGCCAGACACTGTTGCCTGTGTCAAGCCCGAAGCCTGTTTCCATTTCATTGCATTGCGTGCTCAGCGCGCTTGTAATGTTCGGAAAAAGCAGAAACCCGAGTATTCCCAGAGCCGCAACTATTATTACGGCAATTATGAGCAATGGGGCGATTCCTTTTCTGTTCAAAAAAAACACCAAAAATTACATTTCCCTTACTGTGCAGTTTCCCGTTGTGCACGGAGGCGGGGGCCTGCCGCTCTGGTCTTCAGTAATGCACTCTGCATTTGTTCCGCTGGAAGAGCTTGAAGCGTTTGCCGAGAGCCTGCAGCCGATGTATGTGCCTGCGTCGCAGGGAGTGACATTTACTGTCAATTCCCAAGGATTCAGCCAGTTGCCTGTATTCTTGCAGTCAATGCTTACAACAGAAGAAACCTGAGGTTCAGTGACATTTGCAAATCCCGAGGCGTTTTCCAAAAGCGCTGTGCCGGGCGCAACGCATTCCTTTGTAGAGAAAGTATCGCCAATATTAACAGTTGCGACGTATTGCGTCAGTATGCTGTTGCAGGTGTCTGTTGCGCTTGAACTAGTGCCGAGGCATCCTGCCAGGACAAAAACAGCCAGCATGCCAAAAAAAATCACAAAATTTTTTTTCAAAAAAACACCTTTTTTTTACTGTGTAGTGCAGGCAATCTGATTTTCAGCGCTCGGAACGCCCGGAACAAGGCAGCCTGTTATGCCCTGGGCTAAACTGCATTCTTTTATTTCCAAACCCGGAGGATTCCATTTTGGAAAAAGCCATCCGATAAACCAGTTATCATGGTCCGGGTTTCTGTGGCATTCAATTAAAAGCGCGGAAGGAAAGTTCGGGCGCGGCGTGTTCAATAGCGAAGCGCTGAACTGGAGTATGCTCGCGTTCTGACCCACGCACTGCCATGCAGATGCAACTCCGTCAGTGACTCCGCCTGCATCGGCTTCAATGCCGTCGCAGACCTGTTCACAGCCATTGATGTTCTTGCAGGAAAAATTCTGCACAATAACAGGCTGGGCATAAGCGCCTATGCCTATGCTCCCGATTATCATTAAAACAACCAGCAGGCTTTTTTTCGAAAAAACAGTTTCTTTTTTCAGCATGCAAAATCCCGTTTGTGCATGCAATAACTTGTTTAAAGTTGTTCTTAAACCTTGCGATTTGCTGCCTGTTTTTACGCAAAAAAATAGTCCGAGTAATTGTTATATTTTTTGCCTGAGTTTTTCGTATTCCTGCCTTGAAATTTTTGCTTGTTTTAATATTTCTTTGATTAACCCGATTCCAAGCTCTTCGTTCCCGTGAATTGGAACAACTGTTTTTCTTCCATCCGAATGGATAAATCTTGCGTGGCTGCCGACTTGGTGCACTTTTTGAAAACCGATTTTTTCCAAAAGCCTTGACATTTCTTTGCCGGAAACAGGAATAAGCCTTGGCACAGAACTCACGCTTTTATTTGGACAGTCTGCAAGCCAATAAACTTCGTTTGCGGCAATTCAATTTTTTCGGCTTCCAGGCAAACCCGGATTGCTTCTTTTATTCTTTCCAAAACCTGTGAAATAGTTTTTCCCTGGGTATGGCAGCCCTGTATGTCCGGAACCTTGGCTATAAACCAGCCCTCAGAATCCTGTTCAATCAGAACAACAAAGTTGTAAACCTTTTCCTTGCGCATAGAAATAACAGTGCAATAAAAACCATTTAAATATATCTAAGAAAAATAAAACAGAGCCCGAGGTGGGATTCGCACCCACGACCTGTTGATTTTTGCCTTAATAAAAGATACCAATCAACGGCACCACTACTATGCTACCCGGGCAATAATTACAAAAAATTAGCATTGAAAACAATTTTAATAGCTTTCTCAAGTTTTGATGGCTACTTTATTGATTACAAATCCCACCGGCGGATTCATCACAAGTGAATGTTTGACCGGCAGAACAATTTGTGTAGCAAACCCCGTTGCATTTTGTAGTGTTTGGAGGGCACGGGATAACCACAGAAGCTTTTTCATTGAAGGAAGCATTATTAAACTCGTTCAAAAAATTTGCCCCCTTTTCAAGAGTTCCTGAGAGATACAAGAAAAAGAAAACACTAATCACAAGAATTAAAACAAAAATTGCAATGCCTGGTTTTCCTTCTTGCAGCCAACCAATTAGTTTTGATGCAATATAAAGAATCAGTGCTAATAAAAAAATATAAGGGCCAATGGTAAATGCAAAAAGATATAATAAAAACGCTCTGCCAAAAATCACTCCAAAGAATAGCCCCCCTACAACCAAAGCGTAACATGCAATAATTACACCTAAAGCGATAAGGGAATAGCCTTCAAATTTCTTTATTAATTCTATTTTATTTGGGTCATCATGCATTTATAAATTAAAATAACCGAAACCTTTTTACAGGCTTTTTTCTGCTTGCTTCATTTGATCAACTTACCTTCTTGATTTCCGTCCTTGCCTTGTTTTTTTAATTAAATTGCAGATTTTCAAACTTAAAGAATCTTTTTAATAGGTTTGGGCGTGCGGAAGTTATTATTTGGCTTGAGCGCTTATTTGGGGTGTGTTAGCAATTCCATTGTTATGTTTGCGTCAACTGTTTCTTGCATTTTTCTTATTAAGTTTTCATTTGACGAGTCTTTTTCAACAATCAAACTTTTTAGTAATTTTTTGAATTTATCCAAGTCATATTTGTCAATAAGTTTTTTTACTATCCAACGAGCATATTCATAAGCCAATCCCCTATCCCTAACGTCTTGTGGAGTTTTTGGATCCCAGTTCTCAATACCTTCAATTTCTCTTCTGTAATCTATTCTTGTTTCGCTGATTGTTGCTTCGGTATATTCCGCGATTCCTTCGTCAAACCAGACAGGCATCCACGCTTTTTCCGTGGAGGCATGGGTTAATTCATGCAATATTGTTTTGTTGAATTCTGGTCTGTTAATACTATCAAGCAAAATTACATCGTTACCGAGATACATTCCACCAACGCCCGTTTTGTATGCTACAAATAAGTAGTATTTTCTTGAAAGCGGAAGCCCAGTTATTTCTTCTATTTTGTTAAAGTCTTGGCAAATTTCTTCAAAGTTAGTTTTGAATCTTGACAAATCCATATCTTGTGTTGCCGGGTAAACAAAATTACAAACTTGTTTGGGTTGGGAGCCGGTTATTATTGTGATGTTTTTGCTGCCAGTGAAAATGTATTCTGTATCATTCAAAATGTTTACATCAACTGGGTTAATTAATAATCTTATTCTGTCTGCAGAACTTGCGGGTGTAAAAAAAGTCATCAAACAAATATCGTCAAAACAATCTGCATCAAAATCTAAAGAATATTCACTATCTTGCCATTCTCCATCAAAATAATCTTGTTGCTTAAAATTAATTTTGTTTTTATAAACTTCCAGGTTGTAAAGTATTGTGAATTCTGGCAAGCGGCTTGTTATTTCTGTTGATTGTAAATCTGGAATGTCTTTGTTCTCGCCAGAATTAGTGCCTTCCATGGTTTGTTCGGTTGGTTGTATGCACCCAACAAACAAAATTGCAAGTAAAATTAATATTATTCCAAAAGAAATTTTTGCCTTCATTTTAACACTTATTTTTCCAGAATTTCCTTCAGCTTTTCCAGTTCCCTTAATTTTATTTTTTCCTGTTTTCCAGTCTGCATGTTTTTCAGGGCAAGCTCTCCCTGTTTCAATTCGTTTTCCCCGATAATTGCGACAAAAGGAATTGCTTTTTTGTTTGCATACTCAAGGTTTTTCTGCAGGTTTCTCTGCATTAAATCAGTTTCAACATTCAATCCAAGAGCGCGGAGTTCGAGAGCGATTTTCTGGGTTTTTTTCGCAGCCTCTTCTCCAAGGGAAATCAAAAGAAGAGAGGTTTTGCTTTTGCCGAATTCCTCAAGTTTTTTTCCTTCAAGAGAATCAAGCAGCCTGTCAATTCCGAAACTAATCCCTACTGCTGGAGTTGCGCCTCCGCCATAAGCCTGAATCAGGTTGTCGTATCTTCCTCCTGCGCCGACGCTTGTTCCCGCGCATGCGATTTCAAAGACATTCCCAGTGTAATATTCCAAGCCGCGCGCAAGCCCTGCATCAAATTTCACGAATTTTTCCAAGGAAGCCTCTTTGCAGTAATCAAGCAGTTCTTTCAATTCGTTAAATCCTTTTTTGTCCTTTACTATTTTTCCTACTTTTTCAAGATTGTTTTCCTTTATTGCTTCAAGAATCTTTGTTGAAATTCCTTTTTCCTCAAGCTCTTCTTCAACGCCTTTTTCCCCTATTTTGTCAAGCTTGTCAATGCTTCTCAAACAGTCAAGCATTCTTTCTTTTTTTACTCCGCATGCAAGAGCTGTTTCTTCAAGCAGCTTTTTGTTTGAAACCCGCACAAAAAATTCCAAGCCGAGCTTTTTCATTGCTCCGCATGCAAGCGCAATGCATTCAAAATCCGCAAGCACTGAAGCGCTTCCCACAATGTCAGCATCTGCCTGTGTAAATGAACGGTAGCGTTTTGCTCCTGGGCGGTCATATCTGTACACTGGGCCAAACTGGTATCTCTTGAACGGTTTCTGCAACTGGGGATTTGAGGCAACCACGCGCGCGAGCGGGACAGTCAAATCAAATCTCAATCCGAGTTCTCTCTCAGATTTGTCCTTGAAATAATAAATCTCGTCTTTTATTGCCTCTCCCGCGCTTCCCTTTGCTGCGAGCAGTGCGAAATCCTCTACAATCGGAGTTTCAAGCGGCTCAAAACCATAGGCTTCGAATTCGCGCCTAATCAAATCCTCTATTGCCTGCTTTTTTTTTGCCTCTGCAGGCAGAAAATCCTTCATTCCGCGCACTGTCTGGAATTTCATGCTGAATCACTATTGAAATTGTTTCTTCTGAATTTATAGTTTTTCTCTTTTGGAACGACTGGAGACTTTTCTCTTTTTTCCAAAAAGAGAAAAGGCTTAGGGCCGGTGCCGGGAGTCGGACCCGATTCGAAGGCTCCACAGGCCTTCATCATACCGTTAGACCACACCAGCCAGTCTGATGAATACGCTTGGAAAAAATTCTTATACTTAATCAAATCCTCAGAATCAGGGAAATCATTGCTTTTGATGAAGAAAATTCCTTCTCATTCAAATCAGCTGAAATAATCTTCATGGCTTGTTTTTAAAAACCATTGCCCTGCCTGCAAAAAGTTATATTTCCCAACTGCCTTTATTATGCGGTTTTTATGGGCTTTTTCGAGTGGCTTGCAAGGATTTTTTTCGATCCTATTGTAAACCTGATTTTTCCAAAGGAAAGATTTCGGGAAGTGCGCAGGCAGGGATTCGGCTCGGGAATGCGCAATCTCGGAAGCACTGCGCTTGAAATGCGCAGGCAGGGGCAGCCGCACGGAAGGGTTCCTCCTGCACAGCAACAGGCGCGCTCTCAAAACAGGCAGTTTTCCCAAGTTCCAAGAAGGCGCCTTGCAGTGCAGCAGCAGGGCGGCAGGCCGCAGGTGCGCAGAATCGGGACAAACGCATTGCCAAATCCAAGAATTTTGCAGGCAAAGCGCACGCAGTTGAGAAGAAGAATCTGACTCTTAACGCGCTTTTTTTTCTTTCAAATTCTTACCACCTCCTTTGAACAGAATTTTTTCTTAGGACTCGAATTTTCTCGGCTTAAACCTTTGCCTTCTGTTGAAGGGCAAAGGGTTTAATGCCTCCAAAATTCGCAAGGCGTTCACGAAAAAATTCTTTTTTATTTTGGAGGTGGTTCGAATGAATTTAGAAAAGTTTCAGTTTCCTCTTCCCACTTTGGAAGAGATACAGATGGCAAAGAGGATTGCTGCAAGCAATCCGGAAGACTTGGATGACGAAAACATCCAGATTCTGAACGAATTCTGCGGAAGCGATTCAAATGAATAGCGGAAACCCAAATCCGAAAACGGCTTATGCTGAAGAAAGCAGGGATTATACGAGCGGTATGAATATTGACTTGCTAAAACTACATGTTCCTGAAGAAGATACGACTCTTCGCCGTTGTTTAAGAGCCTACACTATTTTGCCAAAGTTCTGCAAAAACCCTGATGAAAAAAACGAAAAGGCAAAACAAATACTTAAAATAATCTGGACCATCAGGGATTCAATGAAAAAAAAGTTTGGCAAATCTTGGGCGCAGTTTTGGATTAAGCAAATTCCTTATTCTGTAACCTACAGCGCTGTAAAAGATTGGATGGCTGGGAGAGCATCGATTCCTTTGATTGCGTTGAAAGTTCTTGGAGATTTTGGCTTTGAAAAAGAGATTGAGCAGGTTCTAAGCGGCGTTGAATATATATCTACAACGACAGGAGATGTTGTGAAAATTCCCAATAGAATAGATAGTGACATTGCTTATTTGGCTGGCCTTATTCTTGGAGACGGCTGTTTGCCTGTAGCTTACAGGCGAAAAAATTTTGACTATAAGTTTTGTATAACAAGCGGTGATAAAGAGTTTTTGGAACAAACAAAAGCCTTGATTGAAAGCTGCTTTGAGACAAAAACACAAAAACCTTTTTTGGCACAAAAATGCACAGGTTATAAAAGTTGGGAGCTATATAAAGGAAGCAAACCTCTGTATCGCTTCTTTAACAAAATTATTGGGTTGCCAGTTGGAAAGAAAGCGGAAAAAGCAATAATTCCCGAGAGCATAAAAACTTTGCCAGCTGACAAAAAAGCAGCATTTCTTTCTGGATTGATAGATAGCGATATTGGAAAACACGGCAAGGGAATGGGTTGCACTTTCAGAAGCAAGGCACTTGTGGATGATTTAATAGTTTTTCTTGCTGAATTTGGCATAACTGCAAAATTTTATGGCACACATTACAAGAATGGAAAGTATGTGCAGCACGATTTTTCCATTCCAAAGTCACAAGTGAAGATATTAAAAGAGTTCTTAGAGCAAAATTATTTGCCAAAAAGAGCAGACCGTCTGGCAACAATCAACAAACGTGCGGGAGTCGAATAGCGGTCAATTTCGGTAGGTTCAGGAATTCAATTTTTAAGGAGTTGAATGGAAAAGCCTACTCCCTTAGTGGGTTCGGGGGTTCGAATCCTCCCTCCCGCAATAATTCTTATTTTTTGTTTTCTTTTGTGATTACCAAATAGTTGGCAATAAGTATTAGTGCGCCGCCCACTATTATTGGGGTTGTAAGCATTTGGCCTAGAAATATTACTGCGAGCAGTGCTCCGACGACTGGTTCTAACAGAAGTATTATTCCGGCGTCTGCTGTCAGAACCTTTTCAACTCCTTTCAGATAACACAAATGATTTATTGTTTCAGCGAACACATTGAAAAGGAGAATATAAAACCAAATCTGGATTGGCCAGTTGAGCGAAAAAGAAACAATTTTCGGGTCTTTAATAAAAAAGCCAAGCAAGAAGAAAAAAACAAATAAAAAAGCCAACATGAAAGAACTCGCAAAAAACTTTGTGGCAATAGGGTCTGCTTTTTTCTTGCTTGCAATGCTTCCTGTTATTACCCATGCAGAAAGGCAAATCCCGCCCATCAATGCAACTAACAGGCCTATCCAATTATTGCTTGTTATTGCAAAAGGATTTACAAGGAAAACAGTTCCTCCTATAACTAATGCACAAGCAATGGCTTCGATTTTTCCGACATTTTCTTTCAGGAAAAACTTGCTGAACAAAATAGTCCACAATGGCTGGGTATACAACAGCAGTACGACAACTGCAACCTGCACTCCCAATACCAGGGCTCCGAACTGCGCCAAAATAGCAAAGGCAGTGCTCAAGCCGAAAAGAATCCAGATTGGCAGCATTTCTTTTTTGAAACGCGATTGTTTCCTTAAAAGCACAAAAGGCAG
>DATDTD010000015.1:0-27082 GCA_035290965.1 archaeon
GCCTTCTGGCTCTGGATAAGGCTGCTTATGGAACACAAAATAGACCCTTTCATGTGGGTTGTTTATGCAGACGTGATTTTAATAGTTTTGGGATTCCTGCTTGCGATTCTCGCACTGATTGCAGACATGAATGCAAGGCAGCGAAAAACAATTGAAGAAATCCTTTACCTTATAAAAAAAAGGGATTGAAAACTGCGCTATGAATGCCGCATTACTTTTTCGTAAATCGCGGCTGTTTTTTCCACTGCAATGCGCCAGGTGAATTTTTCCTCGCAGTATTTTCTTGCATTGCGGGAAAAATTTTTTGTTACAGCGGGATTTGAAAAAATAAAATCTATTTTTTCTGCAATCTTTACGGGGTTTTTTTCCGGAACCAGAAATCCGTTGTAATTTTCCTTTACGACATCCGTAAGGCCGCCGATATCCGAAACAATAACCGGCTTTCCGCACGCGATTGCCTCGATTGCAACAATTCCAAGCGTCTCTGTTTCGCCTGTGGAATCAACGATTGAAGGGACAACAACAATGTCTGCTTCGTTCATCCAGGCCGGCACTTCCGCATTATTCAATTTTCCCGTGAAAAAAATTTTTCCTTCAAGGCCTTTGCCTCCTGCCAGCTGTTTCAGTTCTTTTTCAAGAGGCCCGTATCCCGCGATTACGCATACAACGCCTTTTGATTCCACTGATTGCATTGCCGCAACCAGGTATTTGAAGCCTTTTTTTTCAACAAACCTGCCTATGGCAAAAACAATTTTTTTGCTTTCTGGAATTCCCAGTTTTTTCCTTGCGCCCTGTTTTTTCATGGGCCTGAAAAGGCTTTCATCAATGCCGGGATAGACTATTTCAAACGCCTTCATTTTTGCAATTTTCCTGGCTCTTTCAAGCGTATACACGGAATTGAACATTACAAAATCGCAGTTTTCCAGGACAAATTTTGTAAGAGAATTCAAAAAAAACCCGCCATAAGGAAGGTTGTGGTTCCAGAGCACAACAGGCTTTCCCGTCAGTTTTTTGAAAAAAACAGCTATCAGGCCGCTCGGAATCCACTGCGCATGAATTATGTCCTTGCCCCTTATGTGCTTCAGTGTTTTCAGGAAAAAAGAAACCATGAAAAAAGGGAACTGCATTTTTGCAAAAAGGCTTTTCGAAAGGTTGAACGGAATTCCGCCGTGATAGGCGATTCTCTGCAGTTTTTTTGGAAAAAAATACTGGAACCTGTGGATTTTGATGCCGTCGATCTCCTCAAAGCCGAGGCTGTTTTCCCTGTCGTGCGGGACAATTACCTCTATTTCAATCCCCCTCTTTGCAAGCCGCTTCATAAATTCGTGGTTGAAACTGTCGTCTCCCCTGAAGCGCAGAAAAGAAGTCACTAACTGCAATACCCTGATGCCCGCCATTGGTTAACTAAAAAGCAGAATCTGAATTTAAATTTTTGTCCAAAAAAAGAATTCAATAATTGCACCAACAGGTTATTAAAGAAGCAGAATTCCTGCATTGAAAAAAAAGCGCGGGCGGGCTCAGGAGCCTATTCCCCTGTACAAAATTCCCTTTGCAGTTATTCCCTTCTTGTCGAGGCAGTTCCTGCAGTCAATAACTATTTTGATTCCCTTCGATTCCAGAAAATCCGGTGAAAGCGCTTCTGCAAACTGTTCATGGTTTGTGCAGAGCACAACGCAGTCTGCCCCTTCGACTGCCTCTTCGAGCGAAGCAGCATTTCCCTGCTTTTTTACAAACGGGTCGAAAACACTGAGTTTTGCATTTCTTTTTTTCAGCATTCCGAGAATTTTCAGAGCCGGGCTTTCCCTTGTATCGTCAATGTTGGGCTTGTAAGCAAGGCCGAGGAGACAGATTTTTGCGCCCGCAAACGACAATTTTTTCTGCTTCAGCGCGCGCCCTGTTATTGAAACAGCAAAAGACGGCATTGAATTGTTTATTTCCCGCGCAAGCTTCAGGAAGCTGTGCTCGAAGCCGCACTGCTTTGCCTTTGCAATCAGGTAATAGGGATCCTGTGCAATGCAGTGCCCGCCTACTCCCGGCCCGGGGTAAAAGGGCATGAATCCGAAAGGCTTTGTGGAAGCCCCCTTTATCACCTGCTTCAGGTCAATGCCCATTTTTTCAAAGCTTTTTGCGAGCTCGTTTACAAAGGCAATGTTTACATCCCTGAAAGTGTTTTCAACCACTTTCACTGCCTCTGCCTCGCTCACTGTTTCAAGCAGGACGATTTCCGCATCAATCAGGGATTTGTAGAATGCAAGCGCTTTTTCATTGCCCTCTTTTGAGGTGCATGCAATAACCCTTGGAATATTCTGCAGTGTAAATTTCCTGTTTCCCGGGTCAATCCTCTCGGGGCAGTGCCCCAAAAAAAAATCCCTGTTGCATTTTAAGCCGGATTTTTCCAGGATTGGCTGCAAAATTTCTTCCGTAGTTCCCGGGTAAATCGTTGACTCTATTATTACAAGGGAATTTTTTGAAATAAACCTTGAAACTGTTTTGCATGCGGATTTCAGGGGCTTTAAATCAGGCAGGTTTTTTTCGGCAGGAGTAGGCACTGCGACAATGAATATTTCAGCTCCCTGCAAAACTTCTTCGGGATTCGTTGAAACCCGCATTTTTTCAAAAAATAAAGGGAGTTTTTTTTCAAGCGACTCGTCATGAATGGGGCTTTTGCCCTGCCGTATTGCTGAAACCCGCTCGGCATTTGTGTCGAAGCCCCTTACCTCATAGCCCTTCTCTGCGCAGAGGCATGCAAGCGGCAGCCCGACATAGCCCAGGCCTATAATTGCGACAATTTGCGGCATAACAGAACACATTGCAAAAATTGTTTTAAATGCTTCTTTTTTTGAGGATTGTGCTTTTTTCTGAAATTTCAAATAAGCCGAAACTGCTATTTTTTTTCGAACAGCAGGGCAAACCTGTAAAAATTGTAAAGCTGAGCCTTTAATTCTATTTTTTGCCTCAGTTCAAAATTTTCCATTACAAAAGAATCTATTTCGGGGCTGCTTTCAGTAAAATTTCCGTCCCTTGAAAAAACAACCACTTCCTTGGGGGGAAATGCTGAAAGCGAATTCAGCTCTTCACTGATAAAATATTCGGGATACTGGGTAAAGGAAAAATAAAGCGCCTTTGTTGCGGGAAAGCGCGCGCTCAAAAAATAAAGTTCGGGGCTTGATGGCAGGACAAGTATTTTCTCGTTCGGAGAGGATTTTTCCTGTATTATTCCCGCAATGTTTTTTAAATCCGAAAATCCGTGCGCGCTCCCGGAAAAAATCACTGCATATGAAATTCCGCCAAAAACCGCGGATAGCAGGACAAAAACAGCAAAGAGCTTAAGCAAAAAAGCCTTTTTCCAAAAAGCAAAAAACCCGAATCCCGAAACAATTGACAGGGCAGGCAGGACAGGCACAAAATGCATGCAGCAGCCCATTAAGGGAAGAACCATTGCAAGGCTGCCGAGCGCCCACAAAAACAGCAGTGCAAAAAATTCCTTCTGCCCTGCTTCAAAAGAAATTTTTTTCAATAAAAGCAGCACTGCTGCAAAAAACGGGATTGCGATTGAAACAAAAAACGGCAGGAAATCCAGAGACAAAAAAACCCCCGAATAATACCCTAAATTTTCAATATGGAATAAAAACAAATAATCGAAAAAAAGCGAAAACAGCCCGTTATAAAGCAAAAAAGCCAAAAAAGCCAGAATCAAAACAAAGCTTGGGACAAGTGCTTTGAGAAAAACAAAAACAGCTTTTTGAAAACTCTTTTGCCTTTTTGTTTCCCGAAAAATGAAAAATAGCAGGAAAAAAGCCGCGAGAAAAAAAGCAGTCTGCTTGAACAAAACAGCCGCAATAACAAACAGGATTGCGGCAGAAAGCCATGCAAGGCTTTTTTTTTCAAGATAATTCAAATAGCAGAAAACAGAGAGCAGAACTAAAAATGAAACAAAGGGCTCTATTACAAACCAAAAATTGCCGAAAGCAACGCTCAAAAAAGCAAAAAAAACGCATGCAAAAAAGGCTGTTTTTTCGCCGAAAATTTTTTTCGATACGAGAAAAACCAGAGCCGAGGAAAAAACAGCCACAAATGCCATTAACAGGCGCGCAGCCAGAAGGCTCGGCGGAAAAATAGAAAACAGCAGTGCGCCGACCGAAAAAATTCCCAGAGGCTTTGATTCGAAAAATCCCGCATATGGCAAAGTTCCATTTGAAAAGAGCCAGCTTCCGGTAAGATAAACGCCTTCGTCGAAAAAAGGCCTTGAATCAGACAGCAGAAAAAACAGCCCGAACTGCATTATGCACAAAATAAAAAAAGCGCAAAGCCAGAATGAAACATTTTTCAACAAGCGCACTCTCCTGTTTTCTAAAAAATTCAAAGCACAATTTCAGGCGTTTTTTATTTTCCGCAAAAACAATGCCCCGAAAAATGCCTGGACTATTTCAATCACAAGTATTGTAAGCGAAAACGAAACAGCGGCTTCGCTGGAAATCTGCAGGAAGGAGCTGAAAAAAATCATTGTCGCGTCCCGAGTCCCTATGCCGAAAATAGTTGGCACTATTTCTGCGAGCGCTGCGGCAGGCATTACTGCGGAAACAGCCGCGAGTGAAAGCGGCAGTTTCAGGGCGAGGGCGAGCAGGAATGCCTGCACAAAAAACAGCAGCCATGAAAAGACTGTGAGCAGCAGGGCGAAAAGAATGTTTTTTTTGTGCCTGCTGAATGCTGACAGCCCTTCGTAAAAATCGTGGAATGCGGCGCTCGCTCTTTTCTTAAGCCTCTTCGGAACCAGGCGCCTGTAAAAAGGCCTTGCTAGGAAAGTCATTATTTTTTTCTGCGTCAAAAGAAAAAACAGGACTGCAAACACGGCAAGCACTCCCGCGAGAACAAAAATTATTATCTGCGGCAGCCCGAACATTACTGAAAAATAAATAAACCCTATGATTCCCGCAACAAGCAAAAATCCGACATCAAGGATTCTTTCAAGCAGAACAGCGCTGATTCCGTTTCCCGACTTGATTCCGAAATTTTTTTTGAAGTAAACAACCCTCAAAAAGTCGCCGCTCCTTCCCGGGCTGATTGCCCCGAGGAGATATCCCGCAAGCCAGACCTGTGTTGATTCTTTAAGGGAAATTTTTTTTCCAAAGGGCTTGAGGAGAACCGACTGCTTTATTCCCTTGATTATAACAGCCGGCAGGATTAGGAAAATTGCCGCTGCAAAAATAAGCAGGTCTGCCTTTGAAAGCGTTGCAAAAATTCCGCTTACCTTCTCAGGCCCCAAAAACCAGAGGAGAAAGCCGAAGAGCGCAAAGCCTATCAGGAACAGAAATCTTGAATATCGCATAAAACAAATTGAAAGAATATTGTTTTTAATTGGTTATTACGCTCAGGTTTTATTATACAAAAATCGAAAAGTGAGTTTTTTTTATGGATTACAAAAAGCACATAAGGACAGTCCCCCACTTTCCCAAGCAGGGAATAATGTTCAGGGACATTACCACTCTTCTGAAAAATGCGAATGCCCTGAATTCTGTTGCGGATAAAATGGCGGCGTATTATTTGAAAAAGCCATTTTCGATTGACAAGGTTGTAAGTGCGGAATCGCGCGGATTTATTTTCGGCGCAATTCTCGCAAAAGAACTGCATGCGGGCTTTGTTCCATTGAGAAAGCCGGGAAAGCTGCCTGCAAAAACAATCAGGGAAGAATTTGACACTGAATACAGCAAGGATGCTTTTGAAATTCACGCAGACGCGATTGGGAAGGGGGAAAAATGCATTATCTGCGACGACCTGCTTGCAACCGGCGGAACAAGCATGGCTGCCGTAAGGCTTGTTGAAAGGCTCGGGGGAAAGGTTGAAGGATTGTTTTTTCTCATTGAACTTGATTTTCTGAAGGGAAGAAAAAAGCTCAAAGGATACGATGTTTTTTCGCTGATAAACTATGACAAGGAAGAATGATTCTCCGCAGGTTGTTATTGCAGGCTCAATAGCATTGGATAATATCGAGACTCAGTTCGGAAAAGCCGAAAATGTTTTGGGGGGAAGCGCCTCCTATGCGGGCATTGCCGCGGGCTTTTTTGCAAAAGCAGGCATTGTGGGAATAGTTGGAAATGATTTTCCCGAAAAATATTTTGATTTTTTCAGGGGGCGCGGCATTGACACAGGGGGAATAGAAAAAAGTTCCCTGAAAACATTCAGCTGGCACGGCAGATACGGCTTCGATGTCAATACTGCGGAAACACTGAAGACAGAGCTGAATGCGCTGCAGGAATTCAGGCCAGTTCTCCCAGAAGAATACAAAAAAGCCGATTTCTTTTTTCTCGGGAATTTTGACCCCGAACAGCAGCTCGCACTGCTCTCGCAGATGAAAAAAAAGCCGCAGCTTGTTGTTGCGGATACAATGAATTACTGGATTGAAAGCAGGCGCGAAAAAGTCCTTGAAGTAGTGAAAAAGGCGGATATCTGCCTCATGAACGATGCAGAGGCAAGGCAATTGTTCAAAACCCCGAGCCTTGCATATGCGGCAAAAAAAATCCTTGAGTTGGATTCAAAATTTGCAATAATAAAAAAGGGCGAGAACGGATGCATTTTGTTTTCGAAAAAAGGCTGGTTTTCCGCACCCGGATATCCTCTTGAAACAGTCATTGACCCTACAGGATGCGGCGACAGCTTTGCCGGCGCGCTCATAGGATATCTTGCAAAAACAAATTCCCTTGAAGAAAAAAATTTCCGCAAAGCAATAATAACAGCTTCCGCAGTAGCATCCTTCAACGCAGAGGGATTTTCACTTGACAGGCTGAAAAAAATAACCCAAAAAGACATAAGCGGAAGAATTAAAGAGTTCAAAAATATTACTAGATTCTGAGGAAGTGAAAAAATGATCGGAATAATAGGGGGCTCTGGCCTTGAGGATTCAAGGATAATAAAGGATTTCACTGAAAAAGAAATTGAAACCCCTTACGGAAAGCCCTCGGACAAAATAGTTCTTGGCAAAATAGGAAATGCCGAAGTCGCAATTATTTCAAGGCACGGAAAAAAGCATTCTATCAATCCTACCAACGTGCCTTACAAGGCAAACATCTCGGCTTTGAAGCAGCTTGGCTGCTCGCACATTTTGGCTTCGACTGCTTGCGGCAGCCTGCGCGAAAAAATAAAGCCGGGAGATTTTGTTTTTCCGAACCAGTTCATTGATTTTACAAAAAAAAGGGGATACACTTTTTTTGACTCCGAAAAAGTAATGCACATTCCAATGGCAGAGCCCTTTTGCCCGGATTTGAGAAAGCTGCTTGCAAAAACAGCAAGGGAATTAAGGCTGAAATTTCACGCGGCAGGCACTGTAATAACAATCGAAGGCCCGCGCTTCAGCACAAAGGCCGAAAGCAAAATGTTCAGGATTCTCGGGGCAGATGTAATAAACATGAGTACTGTTCCTGAAGTAATTCTTGCAAGGGAGCTTGGAATCTGCTATGCGAGCATTGCAATGGCGACTGATTACGACTGCTGGCGCACTGAAGAGGAAACAGTTACAATTGAAACAGTCCTGAAGGCAATGCAAAAAAATTCCGCCAACATAAAAAGGCTTTTTTTCCAGGCTGTTCCCAAAATTCCTTCTGCAAAAAAATGCAGCTGCGAAAAAGACGCGGAAAAAGCGAAAATCTGAAGGCTGCTGCCTGCGGCTTTCAGGCGGCTAGTACAAAAAAAGAACTGCTCTGCTTTAAAAATTCTTTCCTGTTTTATTCCTTTTAAAGGCGCGATTAACTGCTGGTTTTTATGAAGTCCGACCTGAACCTGATAGTGAAAGGCGCGGCCTTTATGGCAGTGGGGATTTTTGCAAGCAAAATCCTCGGCTATGTGTACCAGATTTTTTTGGCAAGAATACTTACTCCGGGCGAATTCGGCCTTTTCCTGATTGCAACCGCAGTGCTCGGCTTTTTTACAATGCTTGCGAACTTCGGGGTTGCGGATTCGCTGCCGAGATTCATTGCATTCTACCAGACAAAAAAAGAGGACGGAAAAGTAAAGGGCAGCATTTTTGCCGCAATAAAAATCCACTTGTTCACCTCTGTTTTTCTAGCCGCAGTTTTTTTCTTTTCCGCTGACTGGCTTGCCGTTGCCTTTTTTTCAAAGCCGGAAATTGCCGTTCTGCTCAGGGTGCTGGCACTCTCGCTGCCCATATCCCTGATTGCGACTGATTACATGGCTTCCCTGGAGGGATTCAAAAGAATAGAATACAAAATACTCGCAAGGAAAATCATTGAAATCATTTCAAAAATCCTGGTATTGTTTTTGTTTTTTCTCATGGGGCTTTCACTCTGGGGCGCTGTTTTTTCGTTTATAATTTCAGAGGCAGTAGTGCTTTTTTTCGGAATTTTCGTGCTGCACAAAAAGGTTTTTCCCGCGCATTACAAAACAATAAAGAAAGCCGGCATGAACAAAGAAATTCTCGCGTTTGCATGGCCTTTATTGCTTACAGGGATTTTTGCAAACATCCTTGTAATGATTGACACAATAATGCTCGGGTTTTTTGCGCCTTCCTATGACACAGGCCTTTACGGAACCGCAGTTCCCATAGGCAAGCTTGTGCTCATGCCTTTTGACATAATAATAGTGCTTGGCGTTCCCATTACCGCGACTTATTTTGCGCTGAACCAGATGGACAGCCTTAAAAAAATTTTCCGCACTGTTTCAAGGTGGATTTTTGTATTTTCCCTGCCGCTGGCATTGCTGCTTGCGCTTTTTGCGGAACCTGTGCAGGTTTTTTTGTTCGGCGAAGCCTACAGGAACAGCGCAACCGCAATGTCAATCCTTGCAATTGGGTATCTCTTATTCTCGGCTTTCGGGCCGAGCCACCAGGTCCTGATTGCTTCAGGCAGGACAAGGCTTAATTTTTTGAATGCAACAGCGGCAGGCATAATTGCTGTGGGGCTGAACCTTCTGTTCATCCCCTATTTTTTGCAGATGGGAATGGCTGTCGTGGGAGCCGCGCTTTCGACAATGATTGCGTATTTTATCTGGGGTGCAATCGGGTTTATAGAAATGAAAATGATTTTCAAGCTCAATCCCTTTACAAGGCAGCACGTCAAAACAGCGGTTGCGGCAGTCCTGCCTATATGCGCAGCCTTTTTTGCAGTGCACGAGTTTCTGCCTTACTCTATTTTTTCCGCGATTGCAACAGGCGCTATTGCGCTTGCATTTTACTGCCTGCTTCTGCTGGCGCTGAAATGCTTTGAAAAGGAAGACATTGAAGTATTGCTTGCGATTGAGAAAAAAGCAGGTTTCAGGATAGAATTCCTGCACAGGATAATGCGCAGGTTTATTTAGGCGCAGTCATTGCAGCGCTTCAGGAAACCATTTTCAGGAATATCCGCATGTCCTGATTTTTGATTTCCTTCAGCAGAAACATTGCCCCCAAAAAAATTGCAGTCAGCAGCAAATACTTTGGGATGAGCAGCATTCCTGACGCAGGAAAAAGAACTGAAGCCAGAAAAATTATTATGCACGCAATGCATGTCTTTGCAATGCTTCTGAAGGGGAAGCTCCTGAACTGCGCAAAAACTACTGCAGAGGAAACAATTGCGCCCAGAGCCATTGCTGCAAGAGAGGCAAATGCCGCGCCTTCCATGGAAAAAAGCGGGACAAGCAGGTAAAGCAGCGCTGCTTCCGCAATCAGGAAGGAAAAAGCAATCAATGCAGCCTTTGAGGGGCTGCCCCTTGCCGATATTATTGTTTCGGAAATGCTGAACAGCGCCATAAAAACAAATCCAAGCGAAAGAATGCCGAGCGTGCTTCCCGCCTCCAAAAATTTTTGCCCGTAGACAAGTGAAAGCAGCTCATGGGCTGTTGTAAAAAACATTACGGCAAAAGGCGCGACTGCAATGAAGGTATAGCGGTAAGCGCTGGAAATATAAAAGGCGGCCTTTTGTTTTTTCTGCGCTGCGACTGTTCCTGAAACAAGCGGGAAAAGAATCATTGTAATAGTCATTGCAAGCTCGAAGGGGACTCTTGCAACAGTCTGCGCGGCAGTGTAAAAGCCCGCGAGTACGTTGCTGTTTGCGCCTTGCGTGAGCGCCTTGAGAAAAAGCAGGTCAATGCTCATGAAAGAGTTCAGGATCAGGGCATAAAAAATAATCGGCGCTGAAAACAGGAATATTTTTTTCTTTGAAAAATCCCCGCTTTTTCCTGTTCCTATGGAAAAAATCCCGACGAGAAGGGAAGCGAGCGCGGCAAAAACAAGCCCTGTAAAAACCCCGAACAGTGCAAATCCCGCAGCTGCCATTGAAATCGGAATGCCCGCGCGCAGAATCCTGTAGAGATTGTAAAAGCCCGCCTGTTCCCTGAATTTTTTCAGCCCGTTTAAATAGCCGCCCATTGCGGAATAAAACGGCTGTATCAATGGAACGAAAGCAACAATCCTGAAGTAAAGGGCGAGCCGCGGCTCGTTGAGCAGCCCTGCAATCAAATCCGCGGAAAGAAAAAAACCAATGAACATTGCAATTGAAAAAAACAGCTGGGTTTTCAGAGACTGCCGCAGTATTATTTCGGCTTTTTCAGGGGCCTCTGAAACGAATTTTGCAACAGCCTGCTGTATTCCCGTAATCAGTATGTTTGTTACCAGGGAATTTATTGTGAAAACAACCCCGAAGAGCCCGAATTCTTCGGTTGTCAGGAACCATCTCCCAAGAATAAAAACCAGGGCATAGCCCGAAAGGAAAAAAACAGCTTTTGAAACAAGCAGGTGGAACGCGCCCTTTTCAATCGAAGACATAAAAAAACCGGCAAAGCAGTATATAAAAAACAGGAAAATGCTTTAAATGCTTTTTTTTGGGAAACCCGCTGGGTTTGTACCAAAAGGTTAAAAGCATTAACCGACAAGAAAAATACTGATGCAGGAAAAAAAATTGTCATTGGCAGAAATCAGGGAAATCTGCCTGAAAAAAAAAGACTGCATAATAATGTACAGTTACCGCAGGCTGATAAGCACGCGCATAACAATGCTTGTTTACAGGCACAGGGCGCTTCTTCCCTGGCATGTTACAATGGTTTCCTTTTTTATCGCAGTGCTCGGGGCAGCGTTGCTGTTCTTTGGAACGTATGAATTTTTGGTTGCCGCCGCGGTTCTTTTTCAGCTTTCCTTTATCCTCGACTGCGTCGACGGCGAAATTTCAAGGATAAACAAAACAGGCTCTCCCTTCGGGGCCTGGCTGGATGCGAGATTTGACTATTACGGAATGGCGCTTTATCTCGGCGCTGCGGCAATAGGCCAGTTCTGGCTTGTGAAAGACGTGAATTTTTTGCTGGTTGCTATTCCCGCAATAATCAACCTGGGAATGGTTTCCGAAATGCTCAGCACAAGGGCTATGTACGTTGACAAGGCTGTTTTAAAGCCGACAATGGGATTGAACAAAACTCTGCGCATAGGGCACAGGGGGCTCTCTGCCTTGATAATAACAATCGGCCTGCTTGCAGGCTCTGTTTTCCTGATGCTTGCTGTTTTTGCAGTGCTCTGGGTAATTGTCTGGATAAAAATGATTGCTGATTTTTACAGGCTGGTTAAAAAACTGCCTGTGCCGGAAAAATAATCCAAAAAAGCATTAATACAGCCATTTTTTTTCCACAAGCACATTGAACAATTTTTCAACAGATTCTTCAATGCCCTCTTTGTCTGTTTCAAGGACAATTGCCGGGCTTTTCGGTTCTTCATACTGCAGGTGCACTCCCAAAAAGTTTTCAAAGCCTTTTTCCTTTAGCCTTGCCTTTTTGTAGTGCCCCTTTACGTCGCGCTGTTCGCAGACTTCCACAGGGCATTTTATGTAAACCTCCAGAAAATCCGGAATGATTTTTTTTGCATAATCGCGCATTTCCTGCGAAGGAGAGGCAACGCACGCGATATTCAAAACATTGTTTTTTGAGATAAGCTCGCAGACATCGGCTACCCTTTTAATGTGCCTGTCGCGGTCTTCCCTTGAAAAGCCCAAATCCGAGGAAAGCCTTTTTCTCACTTCGTCGCCGTCGAGCACGACAACACAGACTCCGAGCGCGCGCAGCTTTTTTGCAAGCGCATTAGCAACAGTGGTTTTTCCGCTGCCGTGCAGGCCCGAAAACCATATTGTCCCTCCGATTGCCTTCATTTAACCAGCCGCCTTTTCAGGCTTTCCCTGAGTTTTTCAAGCACGCTGTCGGGAATGCCCACTGCGTTTATTGTCTGCCTGTCTCCGCCGTGAAAATCGCTTCCGCCCGATTCAAGCAGGCCAAGGCTTTTTGCGGTTCCGCGGAAAAAATTTATCAGCGCGAGATTTTCCTTTTCACTGATTTTTTTTTCAGAGCAGATGAGATGGTATGGATAATATGTTTCAATCCCGTCGCCTTTGCTTCCCTGAAAAAAATTTATTGCCCTCAAAGAGTCTTCCCTTGAAAAAATTCCCGGGTGCGCGAGAAAAGCCAGCCCGCCGGATTTTTTTATAATGGAAATTGCCTGTTTGATGCCCGGCTTTTTTTGCCTGTCGACAAAAGCAGGTTTTCCCGCCCTTAAATACTTGTCGAAAACATCCTTGATGGAGGAAAATTTTTCCGGGTATTTTTCAAGAAGCAGCCCTGCAATGTGAGGAAATCCTAAAGAACCCTTTGCACGGGATTTCAGCTCTTCAAAGGAAATTTCAAAGCCGAGCCTTTGCAGTTTTTTTACGGATTTTTTTTTCTGTTCAATCCTGTCAAGCTTTGCAGCACGCGCAAAACCCGCAATGTTTTTGTTTTCCGGATTAATGAACAATCCCACTACTTCTATTTCACTGAATCCGAGCTTTTTTTCTGCGCAATTTATTTCAATGCCGGGAATTACTTCAAGCGCGCCGCGCTTTGCATGTTCCGAAGCCTGCGCAATCCCGCTTACGGCATCGTGGTCTGTTATTGCAATCGCCTTGAGCCCGCTCCGCACTGCAAGGTCAACCAGTTCCTGCGGGGAAAGCCTGCCGTCCGAGGCGGTTGTGTGCATATGGAGGTCAATCATTTTTTCCCTCCCCTAGAATTTCAATCAGTTTTTTTGAAAGATGCTCAAGCCTTTTTTTCGGCAGGCCGACTTTCGCCACAGGATTCATTTTTACAAAGCTTTCCCCTGTTTCAGCGTCCCTGAAAATTTTTTTCTTTGCAAACGAGCTGTCGACAGTGTATGGCTGCCCAATGTTTCCCCTGAATGGAAAAATTTTCAGGTGCAGGTGCTCTTTTTTTTCCGCCCAGTTAGTGCATTTGCCGTAGGTTGCGATTGAAACCGCAAAAGCCCTTTCCGCGGGATTTGCCCTGAAACCCGCGAGCTCATCAGCCATTATCTGCGCCATTGCATTTGTTAATTTTGCAAAGGCAATGCCGTAATTTTCTGCAAGCCTGTGATATTTTGAAATCTGGGCAAAATGCGTCAGGTGCGCAAACGGCATTAATTGGATTGTAAAGTCCTCTTCGGGGTTTCCGCCTGTTTTCGGCGAAAGCGTTGCAAACCAGCCGTTGCTTTTTTTTCCTATGCGGAAAATTATTACTGCCCCGTAGCCTGTTTTTTTTCCTGTTTCAATCGAGGCTTCTTTGCACAGGCTGCAGCCTTTTTTGTTTCCAGTGCCTTCTGAAACCAGTCCGCTTATGCCGCGCATCAAACCACTTTTATGAATTCCTTTTCCCTTCTATCAGTAATGTAAGAATCAAAATAGCCCGTTACAATGCGGTGGTAGGGAGGCGCGTTTTTCGGCGTGACTTTTTCAAGCATTCCGCAGGCCCTTATTTTTTCCCCTTCAAAGGCAAGCAGCGTATAGTCCCTTGAATAAAAAACAACCTTTTTGACGTCGCAGTCAAGCTTCGAATCAATCAGCCTTGAATCTGTTATTTCATAGCAGCCCGGCCTCACGACAGAGCTGTAATGGTTGCTGACAGTGCCTTCGACAGTTGCGGGCCCGAGCGAGGAGTATTTTTCCCCGCCCCATTTGCACCAGACCTCGTCCTCTTTTTCCGCGGCAAAAATCACGAAAAGCGAATTTCCGAAAAACCCCTCGGATTTTTTCCTGCCTATCATGTGCTTCAGGAAAGTGTTTTTTTCAAAAATATTCGACCTGTTTCTTTTTTTGTAAAAATCCAGCCATTCCTCCTCGTTTTTCCATCTCAGGGAAGCGTGCTTCGCAGTCTCCATATATTTCATCAGCTTCCAGAAATTCTGCTTTCCGTAAACGACAATGTTTATGTCAGACATGTTTTCCGCATAGTTGCCCATGAGAGTGGAATAGGTGACGCCTAAGTCCTTGAGCCTGAGCCCGCTTTCAAGGAGAAAGTCGGCAAAATTATATACGACTTTGAGATGGTTGTCAAGGCTGTTTTTCGGCATTGACATAAGTTCGTCGAGGCCCTTTCTCGGGAAAAAAACCCGCTCGATTTTTTCATGCGGAACCCAAAAAAAGAATTCCTTGCTGTCGTGCAGTTCGCTCCTGTAAACATATTCAGGGTATGCAAGCCTGAATTTTTTAATGTAATCCGCAAGCCCTTTTTTTTCCGCCCACAAATTCAGCCTGTTCATTTTCTGCCCCGCAATAAACCTGCACTGCAGCCCGCTGCACTCAACCTTGTCTGTAGGAATATACTTTGGCTTTATCAGAATGCCTGCATCCGGATGCTCGTTTGCATAAACCTGGCAGTGAAGCATGTCTTTTGTAGTGATTATTGAAGACTCGTAAAAATGCATGTCAGATCTCCGCCTTTATGAATTCCTTTTCCCTTCTGTCGCTGAGATAGGCGTCAAAATAGCCTGCTACAATGCGGTAATATTTTTCCCCCTGCCTGGGCCTTACAAGTTCCAGAAGCCCGCAGGCAGTAATTGTCTCTCCCTTAAGCGCCTGCTGGACAAAAGGGACTGAATAAGTAACAACGCGCTTTACCTGTATAGACCTGTCAATTTGAGGCATTTTATCCACTGTTTTCACAAACTCGGCATTTTTTACATCATAACAGCCTGCCCTGACATGGCTGTTATAATGATTTGTTACAACTGCCTTTATTGTTGCAAGCCCGGCAGGCTCATAAGTGGAATCGTTCCACTTGAACCATGTTTCATTCGGCTCCTCGACTGTAAAAAGAGTGAAAACAGTGCCGCCGAAAATGCCCTCGTATTTTTTTCTTTGCATGTGCTTTACATATTCGTCTTCCGTAAAATGCGCGGATTCGGATGTCTTGTGCTCCTTGTAATATTCTGCCCACTCTGCATCAGTCTTCCAGCGCAGCAATGGATGCCTGGCATTCTTCAAAAAATCAAGGATTTTCCAGCCGTTGTCCTTGCCGTAAATTATCATGTCAATGTCTGATTTTCCGAAGGTGTAATTTCCCAAAAGCGTAGAATGCGTTATCCCAAGATTCTCCAGCCTGACTCCGCTCTTTGTGAGGAAGCCCGCAAGCTCTTTTACCAGGCGCAGGTATTCGTCCAAATCACTTTCAGGAACCTGCCAGAGCTCCTGCAGGCCTTTTCTCCCGTCGTGCACTGTTTTGATTCTGTCTGCGGGAACAACGTAAAACCAGTTCTTGTGCAATGGGCAGTCATAGATATACTCGGGAAATTTTTTTCTGAACTGCTGCACATAGCCTGCGAGCGCTGTCTTTGGCGCAAACTGGTTGAACCGCACAAGGCATTTTTCAAACAAAAACCTGTACTTTAATCCCTGTCCCGAAATAGCTTCTTTGGGGACATATTTCGGCTTTACTATTACAAAACCATCCGGATGCTCGTTGCTGTAGGACTTGCACTGGAAGCCGTCAACAGTGTCTATCAGCGTTGATTCGTAAAAATGTGCCATTGCAATTCCCCAAGCCTGTTAAAACAGTTTATAGTCCGATAGCCATTTTAAACTGTTTTTTTTTAAAGTTGTACTAAAAAAATCAGGCGAGTTTTGAAACAGTGTTTTTCCTCTCGCTTTTCACAAGGGAACTTTCCGGAACATTGCCCTTGAATATTACGCCTGCGCCTATAATGGAATTTGAGCCGATTTTTGAAGGCCCGATTATTATCACATGGGCTCCAAGCCAGACATTGCTGCCTATTTCAATAGGCAGGCTTGAAGAGCCCTGCATGTTTATGGGAACGTCCCTCTGCTTGAAATTGTGCCTGCCAGCAATGATTGAGCAGTACGGCCCCAGAATTACATTGTTGCCGAACTTTATCTGGTCGGAAATAAAGCAGAACGACCCTATGAAACAGTTGTTCCCGAATTCAGTAGTTGTTTTCTCGCGGCACATTAACTGCGTGTATTCGCGGAAGGCGCAGTTGTCGCCTATTACAAGCCTTGAGGTTTTCGGCACCCTGAAAATGCAGCCAGAAGGAATCCTGCAGTTTTTCCCGATTTCTATGTTGTTGTAAAAAATTATTTTTGCAAAGGGCGATATAATAGTGCCCTTGGGCAGGCAGGAAACCGCCAGCAGGAAAAAATTTGCGCCAAGCAGAATCTTTTCCGCAATCTTAAAAAAAATTTTAAACCCCATGGGCATCATTTCCTTTCCGCAAAAACAATCATTCCTTCCTTCCAGTTATCCGGCAAAAAGCCCAGCAGGAAATTTTCCCTGTAATTAAAGCCGCTGGCGACAGCAGGCCTGAACCCGTGCTGTTTCAGGAAGCCTTTCATGGCGCTTACTGTAAAAACAGATTTATGCCACGAGCTCTGCTTTGCGCCGAACAAAGTGCCGTGCCGGATTTCGCTCGGATGGTAATTCGTGGGGGCAAAGCCGAACAGCAGGGAAAACCTGTTTGCCAGGCTTGCAAGATTTGGGGTTGTTATTATTAAAAAGCCGCCTTTTTTCAGAATCCTTCTTATGTCGCCCATTATCCTGTCGGGCTCGACCAGATGCTCTATTGTGTCGCCGAAAAAAACAACGTCGAAAAAACCGCTTTTGAGGCTTGTTCCGCCGGAAAAGTCCTCGACTATTTTTTTTTCGCAGCCTGCCACCTGTTCTGCGGCTATGTTCACGCTGTAAATTTCGCTTTCTGGAAAATTTTTCCTGAATGCGAGCCAGGAGCCGTAAGTGCCGCCCAAATCCGCTATTTTAAATTCCTGCGGGCAGGAAAAAAATTTCTGCATTATTTTTATTACTGCGCGCATTTTATGGGCCGCAGTCAGGCCCTTTTCTTCGCCAAGCTCGGTAAATCTTTTGTATTTTTCATAATATTCCCTGCCAGTTCTTTGGGTTTTTTTCTGTTCAGCTTTTTTCATTGAAACCATTCCATTGCAAAATCCACGCTATATTTTTAATAATGAAACAACTTTTTTTATTCTGCTGGTTCGGGTTCAGGAAAGTGTTTCGGCTGTTTCTCAGGTTCGGAAAGCATGCCTTTTACCAGGGTTATAATCCTGCCAGTGGCATTGCCGTCCTGCCTGAACGCATGCCTGTAAATGAATTTCCGCCTGCCTTTTTCAAGACGGTTTTTTTCCCTGCTGTTCGCGCTGCTGCCGAGCGCAACTGAAAGCGCTTTTTTTAATTCGCCTGCACTGCCTGCCCCTGAAAAAGCCTGTCCAATCATTATGTGCGGCTTTCCCGCTATCATTGCTTCAAGGCCGGCTGCCGAGCCTTCTGTTATTACTGCATCTGCGGCATTAAGCAGTTCATAAAGGCTTTCATGCCGCACTATTACTGCATTTGCGCCCGCAGGATTCTTTAAATCTTCTTTCCCTGCAGGCTCCTCAAGCCTTATAACCAGCCTTGCATCTTGAGTTTTTTTAACAGCCCCTGCAATGAATTCCAGATATCCGCTTTTCAAAGCAATCTGCGGCGCAAACAAAACAAGCTTTTCGTGATTTTTTATGCCGAGCTTTTTTCTTGTGCTTTCCGAATTTCCCTGCAGCCTTTTCAGGGAATCAAACCTCGGGGCGCCCGCGACTATTATGCGTTCGGATTGCACGCCTGCCTTTTCAAGCTCTTTTTTGTAGAAATCCCCCCAGACAGCGATTTTGTCGGCAGCCAGCGGCGCAAAGCCGCGTATCCAGTTGCATTCCTTTGCAACAGCCTTGAAAATTCCGTGCTGCAGCACAAGGCTCTTTGCGCCGGACTGCCTTGCGAGCAGTGCGCAGATTCTTTCGAACGGCACAAAATCAATCCAAAGCACGACTGCCGAAGGCTTTTTTTTCCTGAACAGCTCTGAAAGCATGTCAATCATGAAAACAAATTCCGGCAATTCAAGCACGGTTATTCTTGCCAGTTCTGCCCTGAAAAGAGGCGCAAAATTTATGCCTTCGAAAACAAATTTTTCCCTGAAAGCGCGTGTTTCCGAAAACCTGTCAAACATCAGCCCCAATTTTTTTTTCCAGGAGCTGACAGTTGAAAAATATTTCAGGGCATTAACAGGATTCATTATTCTCCGCAGCAAAAATTCGTCGAGCGAGAAAACGTTTATGCCCGGCTGTTTTTGAAGCTGTTTTTTCAGGTTTCCGAAATAGCCCCTTTCCCTGATGAAAATTGTTTTTTTTGAGCCGGTTTTTTCTTTTGCCTTCGCCAGTTCGGAAAAAAGGATTGAAATTTTTTTCCTTATTTCAAGGGCCTTTTTCCTTGAAAAATGCGGCAGGAGCACGGGTTTTTTCCGCTTCGGCAGCTCGAAAAAAAGCACGTTCCGCAGGCCTGCTGCTTTTGCAATCGCCCTCACTGCTTCGCCGGCAGGCGAATTCCTGTTCACTATTATTGTTTCAGGCTTTTCCTTTTCAATTGCCTTCAGGATTGTTTTTATCCGCGAAAAGGTTGCAATAAAAAAATATGCAAGGCTGTGGGAAAAGGCAATGCTTATCCCCCTGTAAGCCATTTTTCCGCATAATTCGCTGTCGAATTTATGCCAGTTGCTTGAAAAAAATGCGGCTTTCCTGTAAACTGCCTGCATTTCCAAATTTGACAAAAAATCTTCCGGCCTGATTACTGAAAATCCGCTGTTCTTCATGCGCGGATATTCCTCGATGGAATACCCCAGAACAACAAGTTCATCATTTTTCCCGGGCCTTTTCCCGATTAATTTCTCTGCTGCGCGCAGCTCCTCTTCGCCGGAAACAACTGCCAGATGCTTAGCCATCTACAACACTTTCTCCGATGCTTTCTGAATGCCCGCGCCTTCAAACCCTGCATCCAGCGCCTTTTCATAGGCAGCCTTTGTCTGCATTGCCGAGTGCCGCCACAAAAAATTTTTCATAATGCGGGTTTTCAGCGCATCGCCTTTCGGCTTCCGCAGTTCAAGCAGGATTTTTTTCCTTATATCCGGCACGCTTGCGGGATCAGCATACGAGGCGAATTCAGCAAAATATTCTTTTGTGCAGCCCTCTTTTGTAACAACAATGTTTGCGCCAGCAAGCCCTGCTTCAAGCGCCGCAAGGCCCGGAGTTTCATACCAGCTCGGCAGTGCAAAAACTTTGCACGCGGCATAAGCGCTTTCAAGCAGTTCGGAATCGTGCGGAACAGCATCCAAAAAAACAATATTTCTTCCCGCAATTTTTTTGCATTCCGCAAAATATTTCCCGCTGCCGGATTTTGCGTTTCCGATAATGACGAGCTTTTCCTCCAAGCCGTTCATTGCCTTAACCAGCGCCATGACATTTTTTCTTTCTTCAATCCTTCCTACATACAAAACAAAATCCTTCAGGCCGAATTTTTTTTGGAATTCATCCGGAACAGCGTTTGCAAACCTTTCATCAACCCCGTTTGCAATCGGAACAATTTTTTCCATAGGAATTCCAAAAATATTGGAAATTTTTTCTGCCTCGGCAACAGAGTTTGGCAGCAGAACATCCGCTTTTTTCAGTGTTTTTTTTACGCTTGAAAACCCGAAAAAATCCAGCCTGTTTATCAGTTCGACTGCCATTGCTTTTGCCTTTTTTGCAAATCCATTGTTCCAGAGCAAAGCGCTTTTAAGAGACGGCCAGTAAATTGTTGAGATTGCAACAGGCACTTTTGCGTCAAGGGCTTTCTGCACTGTTGCGAAAGTGTCCCTGTGTATATTGAAGTTGTGCAGCAAGTCAAAATCCGAAATTTCCTGCCTTCCGGTGTAAAGCTCAACTTTGACTCCGAGTTTTTCAAGCTGTTTTTTTGTTTCCAGCAATTGCACTTCCCCGCCTCCAAGATTCCTGAAAGCGTTCTGCGAGGTATTGAACAGGACTTTCATTTAAGCGCCTCAGCAATTTTTTCCGCGATTATTCCGCTTGCCTTTCCGTTTCCAAACGGGCAGGGAATTTTTTTGATTCTTTTTTCAAGCGCGGGATAGTTTTTTTCAATTTTTTTTACTGCCGCAATTATTTTTTTTTCGTCAAAACCGGCAAGCACAGCGAATTTTCCGAGCATTTCGGGCCTTTCAGTGTTTTCCCGCAGAACAATTACAAATTTTTTGTAAACGCTCGCTTCCTCCTGTATTCCTCCCGAATCAGAGAGGATATAGCGCGAGTTTGAGCACAGCTGCAGAAAATCGAAATATCCCATTGATTCAGTTATCATAAGGTTTTTTATTTTTTCAAACCTTTCCTTCAGTGAAAATTCCTGCAGCCTTGCCTTTGTCCGTGGGTGCATTGGAAAAACAACCTGCTGGGAAATTTTTTCCAGGGCATTTGCAATGCTTTCGAGCTTTTCCCTGCTGTCTACGTTTTCCTGCCTGTGCATTGTCAAAACAACAAATTCTTTCCGCTTCAAACCCAGTTTTTCAAGTATGCGGGATTTTTTTGCAGTTGCAATGTTTTTCTGCACTGCCTCCACAATAGAGTTTCCCGTGAGAAAAATTTTTCCCATTGTTTCTGTTTTCCGCAGGTTTGCAACTGCTGTTTTTGTGGGCGCAAAGCAGTAGCTTGAAATCTGGTCTGCCAGAACCCTGTTCACTTCTTCAGGCATGCTCCTGTCAAAGCTCCTGATGCCTGCCTCAATATGCGCAAATGGAATGTGCATTTTTTCCGCTGCAAGCGCTGCCCCGAAAACAGAATTCGTGTCTCCGAGAGCTGCAACGATTGCCGGCTGTTCCCTCAGAAAAAATTCCTCGAGCTTAATCAGGATTGTCCCGACCTGATAACCCTGGCTTCCAGAGCCGATGCCGAGATTGATATCCGGCTCGGGCAATTCAAGCTCCTTCATGAAAATCCCGAACAGATTGTAATCGTAATGCTGCCCGGTAAAAACAAGCAGAGTTTGCGCCTGCCTGTCCTGCTTCAGCAGCCGGATTATTTCCGCGAGCTTTATTATTTCCGGCCTTGTCCCGAAAACAATTGCAATCTTTTTCATGAGCTCACCATCAAATTTCCATTTGCGTATCTTTTTCTTTTTTCAAGTATCTCACTGAGATTTTTCAAGTCAGCCCAGTATGATTCAAAAAGCCAGTGAGTCTTCAGCGTAAGAATGCTTTTTGCAATCCTCAGCAATTCCCAGAAAAAAGCCTTTGCAAGCCGCTTTTTTGAAAAATGCAGGAGCACAAACCGCAGCCTGTTCTTGTTGAGCGTTACATAAGCCCATTTGCCCGCCTGTTTTTTCACTATTGCGGAGCCGAAATGTATTATCCTTGCTTTCGGCGTAAAAAAAATTTTGAAGCCCGCCTTCCTTGCCCTTGCGCAGTAATCGCTTTCCTCAAAATAAATAGGGTTGAATCCAGGGTCCAAAAAGCCTATTTTTTCAAACACTGCGCGCTTTATCAAAAATGCCGCGCCCCCTATCTGCTCTACCTCCCCCTCGATATTTTTGTAATCCAGCCTTGCTGCGCCGCTGTCGTCGATATAGCCTGCGCCAAGCTCTTCTTTGGAATCAGCGCTTGACGGCAAATCCGGGCCCACCAATCCGATTTTTTTGTCTCTCTCCGCAACCCCTGCAAGTATTTCGAGCCAGTTTTTTTCAAGCAGCGTATCGTTATTCAGCAAAAAAATATATTTCCCTTTTGCGATTTTCATTCCCTGGTTGTTTGCGCCGGCAAAGCCCCTGTTTTCGGAATTCAGAATGATTACGTCAACGAGATTTTTCCTCTTCATTTTTTCCAGCATTTCAATGCTCTTGTCTTTGCTGCCGTTGTCCACAATAATCAATTCGTATTTTTTCCTGCTTGTGTTTTTTGCAATCGATTCAATGCACTGCCTTGTGTAATCCTTTCCGTTCCAGTTCAGCATTATTATTGAAACAACGGGCTTCATTTTGCCACTTCCGAATAAACCTTTTCATATTCCAGGGCTTTTTTTTCCCAGGAAAAATCCCCTGCCCTTGCAGCCGCATTTCCGGCAATTTCACTTTTCCTTTTTTTTTCCATTTCTGTTATTTCAAAAATCCTTTCCGCTGTTTCCGCGCTTTTTTCAAAATCCGCAATAAAGCCGTTTTTTCCAGCGCTTACAAAATTTTTGAAGGAATCTATTTTATTCAGGACTGGAATGCAGCCCGCTGCCATTGCCTCAAGCGCAGTCAGCCCGAATCCCTCGTATTCAGAGGCCGAAACAAAAAATTCAGAGCTGCCAAGCAATTCAAGCAGCTCTTTTTCAGAAACCTCGCCGTGGAAGAAAACATTTTCCGCTATCCCGCTTTCCTCTGCTTTTCTTTTCATTTCTTCAAGGATATTGTCAAAATCCATTCCCGCAATGTGCAGTTCAAAGTCCTTTGTTTTCCTTTTCAGCCCGGCAAAGGCATCTATGAGCAAATCAATTCTCTTGTTTCTGCTCATTCTGCCAAGAAAAACAAAGCTGTTTTTTGTTTTTTCATTTTTTGCCATGGAAAATTTTTCAAAATCAATCCCGTTCTCAATCAGGGCAAGCTTTTCCCGCGGAACTATTTTTGAGAAAAGCTCAAAATCGTTTTTGCTCACGCAGACTATTTTCTCAAAGGCGCGCAGCGCAATCCTGCACCATCCGAAAAAATACGCATTTTTCAGAATGCTTTTTTTGTTTGTATGAAAAATTCCCCCGTGCGTCGACAAAACTATTTTTTTTCCGTGGAAGATTTTTGTCACTGCAAGAAAATCCGAAAAAAAGTTTATCCCGTGCAAATGCACTATATCCGCTCCCTTGAGGTGCCTTGAAACGCTTGGGGCAAACTTGTAAAGCCCCAAATTTATAAACGGGATTCTCTGCACTTTCACTCCTTCGATTGTTTCTTTTTCAGCGAGAGTTTTTTTTCCTTTCGGGCATTTGTTGAGGCAGACTACGCTGCATTCGTGCCTTGCATTGAGGCTTTTGCACAGTTCCATTATGACTGTTTCAATTCCGCCAGTGCAGGGCGCGAAATGATGGAAAACATGTGTTATTTTCATATGAGATTCCTTATCTGCCGTATTGTTCCCAAAGCAAATCCAAACCCGAAAAAAACAGTTCTTGCAAGCCCGATTATTGGAAAGAGAATTCCCACTGCAAAATCCCTTTTTGCCGCCCAGGCCGCAAAGGGAACTGTTGAAGCAAGCAGCAGGGCAAGAAAAGCGATTGCAAGGGGATATGACTGGGGATTTATTACTGCATAGATTATTGAAAGCGCAAGCAATCCGAACAATCCCAATTGAATTTTGATTGCCTTCGAGGTGTAAGAATCGTTTGCCATTTTGTCTTTGTGCTTTCCATAGAGTTTTGTCCTCCAGAACGCCCTGAAAAACTTTATCCTCAGGTATTTCCAGAAAGAAGCAGGATGGAAATGCCAGACAATAGCCTTTTCCGCGAAAACCATTTTATTTCCCGCCTTGCTAATCCTGAAGCTCAAATCAGCGTCCTCTCCCGAGGCAATCGGAAAGCTTGTGTCAAAGCCCTTCATTTTCCCAAAAATTTTTTTCCTGTAAGCCGCGGCATAGCTTCCCATAAAATCAATGAATCTGCTGCGCGCCATTTTTTCATGCCTCTGCTCTATCTCAAGCTGGGTTAGCCGCGCAAAAAACTCCTTCTGCCTGCTTTTGTATTTTCCCTGCACTCCAACTATTTTTTTGTCGGAAAAAGGCGCAAGCATTTCCCCCAAAAAATCCTTTTCCGCAATGCAGTCTGAATCAATGAAAACAATTATTTCCCCCTTGGCGTTTTTCGCGCCGAGATTTCTTGCAGTTGCAGGCCCGGAATTTTTTTCCTGCAGCAATTTTACCCCGCGGAATTTTTTAACAATCTCTGATGTTGCATCTTTGCTTCCGTCATCGACGACAATTGTTTCAAAATCCCTGAAAGACTGCTTCTGCAGCGCGGAAAGGCATTCTGCAATTGTTTTTTCCGCATTGTAGGCGGGAATAATCACGCTTGCCTTCATTTGAGCACCCCTGCAAGAATGACAAACTGGAAAGAAAATGCCGCGGGCAAAACCCTTGAAAAAAGCTTTTTCATTGCCATTGTAGGGACTGGCGCGCTCGGCACAAAAAAAACCTTTTCAATTCCGAATCCCGCTTCCTGAACTGTTTTTTTTATTGTTTCAAGCGTAAAAAACTTCAAATGTGTCCTGTCAAGTATTCCCTCGCTTGCATAATCGAATTTTCCGAAAAGAAGCTTCAGCCTTATTTTCCAGTTTGCAATGTTGGGCACAGAGACAATTATTCTGCCGTTTTCATCCAGAAGCTTTTTTGTTTTTTCAAGTATTTCAGGGGGGTTTTTCAGGTGCTCGAGCACATCGCCGAAAATCGCAATGTCAAATCCTTCTCCGACCTTTGAAAAATCCATTGTTTCAATGTTTCCCAGAAAAATTTTTTCGCAGAACTTTTCCGCAAGCTTCGCGCTTTCGGGATTTATTTCGACCGCTGTTACCCTGCATGCGTTTTTTTTCAATTGCTCAGAGACAAATCCTTTTCCGCAGCCGAACTCTAAGATTTTTTTGTTTTTTCCCGCAAGCGCGACAACAATGCTGTGCGAAGATTCTTTCCTGCTGTCAAAACCGTTCATAAAAACCGCTCATGCCCTTGCAAAAAGATACCTGAAAAAAGTCCTGCCTGCCCTGAACAGCCGCGGAAATTCTCCCGGCTGTTTTATTACCTGCAAAACCTTGCCTGTAATATACCCTGCCCTTAAATAAAATTCTTTTCTCGCTGTGTTGCATGCTTCCACAATCTGCACATTTGACAGGCCCGGCATGCTTACAATGCAGTTGTGCCATCCCCTTGAATCGACCCATTTGCTGTAATCTTCAGTAGTCAAAAACCCCTTTTCCCTGTAATAATCATACGTTGCTGTTCCGGGATAAACCATTATGGGAAAAAACTGCGCAGTATCCGGATTAAGCTTTTTTGCAAGCTCTGTAGTTGCCCTGATTGTTTCAGGGCTTTCACCCGGATTTCCAATCATGAAGCAGCCGTGAACCAAAATTCCCGCATTGCGCGCATTCTTCATGAATTCAAACATTGAAGAAGTCTTAATTCCCTTCCTTGCTTCATTGAGGATTGCCTGGCTGCCGGATTCAAATCCCACGCATAGAAGCCTGCAGCCGGCTTTTTTCATGAGCTTCAGTGTTTCAGGGGGAACATCCGCGCGCGCATTGCAGCTCCACAGTGTTTTTATTCCCGCGGATATTTTTGCACTGCAGAATTCCTCAACTCTCTTCGGATCAGCTGTAAAAGTATCGTCCTCCAAAAAAATCTCCTTCACATCGGGAAAATTTTCCTTTATGAATTTCAGTTCCTCAATCACGTTTGAAACGCTTCTCTTCCTGTATCCGCAGGTGTGAAGATTCTGCGTCCAGTTGCAGAACCTGCAGCTGAAGGGGCAGCCCCTGCCTGTTACGATTGTAATTTCAGGGTGCCTGTTTGCGCTGTAAAAATAATCCCTGTAATTCAAGTGCCTTTTGTAAACAGCGCTCACAAAAGGCAGCTCGTCAAGATTCCTGATTTTCTCGCGCTCCTGATTCCTGAAAATTTTGCTTTTTTCCCTGAAAACAAGCCCCTTTACTTTTGCCAGCGCAGGCTTTTTCTTTGAAAGTTCTTCCGCAAGCTCCCTCAAAGTGTAATCATATTCCTGCACGCAGACTGCATCAATCGCACTGCTCATTTCCATTGTTTTTTCAGGGAGAGCGCTTGCGTGCGGCCCGACAAGTACGCCGAAGCACGGGCTTTGTTTTTTTATTTTTTCAAGGACAGCAACATCATTATGTATACTTGCAGTGCTTGTGTCCAGCACGCAGATTTGCGGAGAAAATTCTTTTGCAATTTTCAGAGTCTGCTCTTCGCTGAGCGGAACTGCGGGCGCGTCAACAAGCTTTACTTCATGGCCTTCCTTTTCAAGCACGCCTGTTGCGTAAGCAAGCCAGAGCGGGTAATAAATCGTGCCCCCCTTAGTCACGGCGGGCGACCTCGATGACCGAGAATACTTCGGAATAAACGGCGCATTCAGCATTAAAATTCGCATAAATTTCACTTTTCAAACAATTTTTGTTTTTCCCAAGGCTTTTGAAAGCGAGCCTGCGGGCGCTTCAAAAGGCTTATTTGCAGATTTTCTGCCTGAAGCCTTCCGAGCCGTTTTCTTTGCAGAGCTTCTGGGTTTCAAGGCTTGCGTGCATCAAGTCCTCGAAGTCTCCGGCATCAAGCCATTTTCCCTTCAAAAATTCAGCGCGCAGTGATTTTTTCTGGAGATAGTTTCTCTGCACATCAGTTATTTCTGTTTCTCCGCGCGCGCTCGGCTTAAGTTTTTTTATTGCCTCAAAAACATTCGGGCTCATGAAATAAATCCCGATAATAATGTTGTTTGCGGGAGGCTCTTTGGGCTTTTCCATTACTTCAAGGACAGAATTTCCGTTTGTAACAGCCACTCCGGACTTCTGCGCCTCTTCTCTTGTTCCTTTGTAAAGCAGTATCTGCATTTCTTCCTTTCCATTTTCAAACGCATCTGCAAACGGCTTCAATGATTCAAAGACAATATTGTCTCCGTTGATTGAAATGAATTTGTCTTTTCCCACAAAATCCTCTGCAAGCAGAATCGCGCTTGGAATTCCGCCTGCCGTGTCCTGTACCCTGTAAGTAAAATTTACCCCGAAATCCTTTCCGCTTCCCAGCAGCTGGAAAATCGCGCCCGCATGGTGTGTTCCCGTAATTACAAGAATGTCTTTCACTCCCGCAGACTTCAGCATTTCTATGGGATAAAAAATCATTGGCTTGTTGTAAACAGGCAGAAGATGCTTGTTGATTGCGGCCGTCAATGGATATAAACGAGAACCTGTTCCGCCTGAAAGAATAACT
>DATDTD010000016.1:0-2154 GCA_035290965.1 archaeon
CTACTTGCGGATTAATGATTGAAATATAGGGGCTGTTCTGGTCTGCGTGCCAGCCAATGCTTCTGTTGTAGTCTAACCTGTTGTCTGCCCTTATTGTTCTTGCCGCAAACCAGGAGTCTGTTCCTGTGCTTGAATTTCCCATTCCCTGCAACTGTGCAATTCCATAGGAATTGTATAAAAAGTTTCTGTCTGAATTTGTGTCTGTTGTGCTGTCGCTTGCAAAAGGAGTTGCTCCAAGGTATATGCTTTGTGTTCCTTCTGTATAACCTGCTGTGTTTGTGTCGTTTGCCCAGTAAGCATTGAAGTTTGAATCAAGTTCTCCTCCGGAAGTTGAAACCGCGGTTCCTGTGTTGTAAGCAAAAATATTGTTGTAAGCATTCCGCAATATTCCGTTTGAGTCCTGGGTATGAATTTCTCCGCCATCTGCCGCTGAATTATTGAAAAAAGTGTTGTTGTAAAAATATTGGATAATGTTTTTGTCATAGATGCCTCCGCCGTTTATATCCGCAGAATTGTTCTTTAGCAAATTATTGTAAAAAGATTCTATTCCCGAGATAACATACATTCCCCCGCCGTTGGTTGCGCTTGAATTGGAACTGATTGTATTGTCATAAAAATTCAAAATTGTCTTCTCAACCCAAATCCCGGCTCCATTGCTTGTAGTTGAATTGTTTGAAAAAGTGTTGTTGTAAAGATTTGTTATGCCGCAACCCACATAAAGCCCTGCTCCCCTTCCTGCATTGTTGTCGTTAAAAGTGTTGTTGTAAAAATTTGTTATTGTAGTGGTAAGAGTGCTGCTGCACTGCATTGCCCCGCCCCATGCCCCCCCATTATTGTTCAGGGTGTTATCATAAAAATTTGTGATTGTTGCAGTGCCTCCCAGAACAAGCCCGCCAACATCTGAACCCGAACTGCCTGTGTCGTTCCAGCTTATTATGTTGCCATAAAAATTGTTTGTTGAATTGATAAGATACATTCCCGGAGCAGTTCCATTGGAACTGTTGTTTGTAATAGTGTTGTGATAAAAATTTCTTACTGTGCCACCGTCTATGTTAACTCCAACGCGCCTTCCGCTTGTTGCACGGTTGTTTTTGACAGTGTTATTGTACATATTGTCAACTGTCCCTGTACTAACAACTATTCCAACACCGCTCAAAGAACCCCCGTTATTGTCGTGAATATTGTTGTCGTGAATCTCGCCTATATACCTGCGGATTACAAGCGCCTGCATTGCAAAGCCAATGTTCAAATCTGAAAAAGAATTTGCATCAGAAGTAATGCCTGCACTGTTAGAAAACCAGATTGCAGTGTTATAATCCGCAGGAACAGGAGTTCCAGTGCTCCCAGTTATTATTTGCCCGACAGAGTCATCGTTCTGCGAAGTAAAAACAATTTTGCTTGCGCTTGTTCCCTGAGCCTTCAAAACACCCTTGTTCAAAATGCGCAAAAAAGAGCCGGGATTAATGGGGCCGCTGGCAACATACTTTACAACAGCACCAGGCAAAATAGTCAGCTGGCAATTCTCAATATCCACATTCCCGTCAACATTCAAAAAATAAGTGTTCCCATCATACCAGGTAACATTCGCATCGCCTGTGTTGCAGACTGACTGTGTTATAGTTACTATTGCGCCAGAAGCATTTGGCAGAATAACCAAAAGCGCGGCTATGCCCAAGAATAATGCTGCTTTTTTCATTTTTTTTCCGTATTCATAAGGATTTTTTTTTATAAAAAACTTTGTTTTCCGATTTCCAAGGGTTTTTTTTGCCCTGTTTTTTTTTGGCAGAAGCTGTTTCCGCCATGCCTGTTTTTTCCTTTTTTCAGGCTGTTTCTTTTTCTACAGAAAGCTTATTATTTGCCCTTGCTTTTTATATTAGTGAATTGCCTAAAGGAATTGCTTTTTGCAATTGCGGTGTTCTCATGGATTATAAAATTCTTTTGTTTTTTTTTGCACTGGTGCTTTTTTCCGGGTTTGTTGCGGCTGAATGCGGCAACGGCACCTGTGAGGCAGGAGAAAACCAGTGCACCTGCCAAAGCGACTGCGGAAAATGCGAGGGCGCTTATGGCAATGAAAAATGTAAAGAGCTTGCCTGCGTGAGCAGTGTCTGCAAGATTGTGCAGAAGGCAAACTGCTGCGGCAATGAAAAATGCGAA
>DATDTD010000017.1:0-6547 GCA_035290965.1 archaeon
AAAAAAAACAATTATACTAATATGAAATGAAACCATTATTATTACTTAGTGAAACCGTTGTTTAACTGGTTTTCAGGAAAAATTCTTTGCAATGCCCTTAAGCTCTTCAACGAAAAGCTTCGCTTCCTCTTTTGAATTGTAGAGATAAAGAGAAGCGCGCACAGAACCCTTTGGAAAATTCAAAAACTTGTGGATGGGATATGCACAGTGCATTCCTGACCTTACAAAAAAGTTTTTGTCGTTGAGCATAAGCGCGATTTCGTGGGGTTCCATTCCCCTGATATTGAAGGAAGCGAGAGCGCTGCGCTTTTGCGAATCGCTCGGCCCGATAAGTTCAAGATTTGGAATTTCCAATAACCCTTCAACAAGAATTTTTGAGAGTTCTTTTTCATGCGCCTCAATGTTCTCCATCCCGATTTTTGATAAAAAATCAACTGCGGTGCCCAAGCCAATTGCACCAGCATAATTCTGTATTCCGGCTTCAAGGCGCATTGGAACATCCGCAAGAACATGCCTGTGCAAATCAGTGTCTGTTATTGTGCTTCCGCCCAAAACAAGCGGATTAATCTTTTCAAGCAATTCGCGCCTTGCATAAAGGCAGCCTATTCCTGTAGGGCCTAACATTTTGTGGCCTGAAAAGGCGAGAAAATCAATGCCAAGCTTCTTTACATCGACTGGAAAATGCGGGACTGACTGGGCAGAATCGGCAAGAACAAGCGCCTTGTTATCATGGGCAATCTTTGCTATTTCCTTCAAAGGAGAGACTGTTGCAGTTACGTTCGAAGCATGGATTACTGAAACAATCTTTGTTTTTCTTGTAATTTTTTTTTCAAAATCTTCAAGGGAAAATTCTCCCTGCTTATTGCAGGAAACAAAATCAAGTTCAATTCCCTTTTCAGAGCGCATGTGCCATGGCAATAATCCGGAGCTGTGCTCAAGGTTTGTTGTCAAAACAGAATCGCCTTTTTCAAGCGGAAAGCCGAGAGCAACAAGGTTAAGTGCCTCTGTTGTGTTTTTTGTCCAGATTATTTCTTCCGGCTTTGCATTGATGAATTTTGCAATTTTGCGCCTTGCGACTGAAAACTCTTCCTCTGTTTTTTTTGCAAATTTGTGGACAGACCTTCCCGCGCAGGCAGTGAATTCAGTGTAATATGCATTCATTGCATCAATTACAGGCTTCGGCTTTAAGGAAGTGCAGGCTGAATCAAGGTAAACAAAGCCTTTTCCCGAAGCCTGCTTCTGCAGAATCGGAAATTCCGAACGGATTTTTTCAGTGTCAAGCATATATGGCTCCTGAAATAAATGCAGAACAAAAAAATAATAAATAGGGCGTTTAAAACAGAGTATTTTAAACTAAAAAGGCATTTATAATAAAGATGAAAATGCCTTCAAAAGCAGCAAAAAAAAACGTTAGCCTGCGGTTTCTGATTGTTATTGCTTTCCTTGCTCTTTTTGCAGGAAACGCTTTTGCACAAACATGCGTTGACATGCCGGCACTGCTTGGATATATTGGAGACTGGAAAACAGGAACAATGGACATGCCAACACTTCTTGGATACATTGGAGATTGGAAAACAGGAACAGGCTGCACAGGACAAACACAAATGAAAACAGCAAGCAGGACAAGCGGGGTAATGCCATTGGGAGTTTTTTTTGATGCTGTTGATGAAACAGGCTGGACAAGCAGCGTTGCACAGCCGAAAGGATTTACAGCACAGCCTGTTCAGATAACTGGAGTGAAAATCACTACAGTCGGCTATTCGAATTCAGAGGGGCAGGGAACATTGAGTTTTAATGCTGCAAACAAAACACTTTCATGGAACTCAGGAACAGCCGTGCCTGTTTCTTTGGGAAAAAATTTTGCTTTGCAAAGCGGCAGCAGCCAAGGAAAGCTTTATGTCTGGGTTGACCCTTCACTATTGCCTGCAACAAACATCAGCGAGCAAATACAGATAGTCAGCGGCGGTCTAAATGCGGATTGGGCTTCTTTCCATTATGAATGGGATTTTGGAGACCCCGCCCCTGCAGGAACAAGTTCTACTGATCCGTTATGGTTTTGGGAGAACGGTGCAAAGAAGAGCGACGGTTCCTGGTTTGCAAAGAACAAGGAGTTCGGCTGGAATGCAGCGCACGTTTATGAAAACGCAGGCACTTATCCTGTGGGGCTGAAAATCGTTGATGACGAAGGCGGAATTCACGAATACACGCAAATAATCACTGTTGCAGAACAACCAGCAGCGGGATGGACAACATATTATTTTGCTGCAAGCGGATTAGATTCAAATCCATGCAGTGATTCACAGCCCTGCCAAACATGGGACAAGGCAATAATGCTTGCGGGAGCAAATGTAAAGCTTTTGTTTAAGCGCGGAGACGAGTTTAACGCAACGCGGGCCATAGCTCTTAGGTCTAATGAGCCTTTTTATCTTGGCGCATACGGAACAGGGGAAAAACCCGTAATCCGCCAAGCGGATAATAATTATGTCGTGATTGCCGGGAATCTTCCCGAGCTTCGCGTGGTCGATTTGGACGTGCAAAACAGCACGAGCACTGAATTTATGGCGTTCCAATACCTGGGCAACGGCGCGCTGATGCTGAGAATTCGGCTCTATCAGACAGGCCAGAACAACGGCTGGAATCAGTTAGCGTTTGTTGTTGATACTGAATTTGAAAATGTTTCGCGCCATTCAATTTATCACGAGTATGCTTCAGGCAATCTTAAGAGAATGGCTATTTTAGGCTCTGATTTTGTCGGGCCGGGTGATCATGACGGCGAAGCGTTAAACAGATTTTATAGTTCGAAATTAGTTGTAGAGCACAACAATTATGCGCACCAACCTATTAGCAAGGCTCAGATGAGATTGATTTCGGGCAGGTGGAAAATCGTTTCCTTCAACCATTTTTCCGATGCTGATTTTTCTGGAATTATAACCCTAGAAGCCGACCAGGCAAATACAGGTTCTGTGAATCATGCCTGGATTGTTGGAAACGAATTCGATTTCAGGAACAGCAGCTATGATTCTCCGGGAGCAATCAAAGTAGTTGGAGGAAAAGACATCCTGATTGCAGCCAACAGGAGGATTACTAACCAATCCGGCGGTTTTGTCAGCCTGCAAAATTTCTATGATAATCTCGTAGAACTTGAAAATGTCCGCGTTTTGGGAAATTCCGCGGCAGGTTCATCAAGTCTCTGGACCAGATTCTTTGATGTAAGGCCAGACTATCTGACACGCGACTATGATATTGTGGTTGCCAACAACGCGTTTTTTACCAACAGCAACGATATGCCAAATACCTATTCTGTTGCTACAGTATATGATGTTTCCACAAACTTCAAATTGTTGAGCAATTACAACATGTTCTTTACTCCGCTCATACTAACACCATTCAAAAACAACGTAGCCCGTTTAAATCTTACACAATGGCAATTGCTAGGACAAGACAAGCAATCAACAGCGCAAAACCCGTTGTTTGTCGACGCTACAAACGGAGACCTGCGATTATCAAGCAGTTCCCCAGCTATTAACGCAGGAACAAACGAATTTTTGGCATGGAACAGGATTGATGCAGACGGAAAACCAAGAGGCTCAACCCCGGACATCGGAGCTCTTGAATACCCTTAAAGAAAAATTTTTTGCGGGCATTGCGGGTTTTTCCATACTCTTAAATTGCTTGCCCTGCAAGATTTTTTCATGTGCGGCATAACAGGCTTTTTCGGCTTTGCGGATTCCTTTGAAAAGGCAAAAAAAGCTATTTTTGAAATAAGGGAAAGGGGAATTGACGGCTTTGGGTTCAGCGATGGAAAAAAAATTGTTTTTGAAAAACAGATTGAAAAAATTCCCGCCTTGAAGGGAAAAAACTGCATTGCGCACTGCCTGCACAGCATTGTGGGCTTTGTGCCCCAGCCTCTGAAAGAAAAAGGGATTCTTGCAGCAAACTGCGAAATTTACAACTGGAAAGAGCTGAACAAAAAATATAATCTAGGCGCAGGGAACGATGCGGAATTATTGCTGAAGCTTATTGAAAAAAACGGAACTGGAAAAATCGGAAAAACTCTTGAAGAGCTTGACGGGACTTTTGCGTTTGCATACTGGCTCGGAAACAGGGTTGTAATTGCAAGGGACATTCTCGGAATAAAGCCGCTGAATTATTCGCTTGAAAAGGGATTTTCCTTTGCTTCGGAACAGAAGGCACTGCGCGCAGCTGGCATTGAAAAAATATCGGATTTGAACCCGAGAAAAATCCTGGTTTTTGATTTGAAAACAAAAAAGGCGCGCTTTATACAGAGAATTTTTTTTGAAACAAGCGAGAAAAAAATTTCGGAAAAAGAAGCGTTGCACAAATTCCTGGACATTATGCAGAAAAGCATTGAAAAGAGGATTCCCGAAAAAAAACTCGGGCTGTTGTTTTCGGGCGGAGTCGACTCAACACTGCTCGCGCTCGTGCTGAAAAAGTTAGGCGCGGATTTCAAGTGCTATTTTGCTTTTGCGGAAGGAGAAGAACTCGGAAAGCCGCGCGATCTGGAGTTTGCTGAAAGAATTGCAGAAAAATTCGGATTTGATTTTGAGGCTGTCCCTATAAGCATGGAAAAAACAGAAAAGCTTCTGAAAAAAATTGTCCCCTTGATTGAAAGCGCGAATCCCGTAAAGGCTGGAGTTGCACTGCCGATTTTTGCCGCATGCGAAAAGGCGCGCTCTGAAAAAGTAAAGGTTGTTTTTTCGGGCCTGGGCTCGGATGAAATTTTTGCGGGCTATTCAAGATTTGCGCGCTCAAATGAAATAAACAAAGACTGCAGAAACCTTCTGCTGCAGGCATATGAAAACGATTTTTACCGCGATGACATTGTTTCAATGAACAACAATATCGAGCTTCGGCTTCCTTTTCTTGACAATGAAATAGTAAGGTTTTCGCTTGAACTTCCGTGCGAAATGAAAATTTCAGGCGAGAAAAACAAGCTCGTTGTGAGAAAAACCGCAGAGGCTCTTGGCTTGGAAAAAGAATTCGCCTTCAGGAAAAAAACAGCGGCACAGTACGGGAGCAATTTCGACAAAGCAATTGAAAAGCTTGCAAAAAAGAACTGCTTTGAAAGAAAAACAAGTTTTTTGAATTCTCTTGCAAAAAAAACAAATTTGCGCCTGGGAGTCTTGTTCAGCTCGGGAAAAGACAGCTGCCTTGCGCTCTGGCTAATGAAACAGCAGAACTATGAAATCTCCTGCCTGATTTCAATTCTCCCTGAAAATCCTGATTCCTTCATGTTCCACAAGCCGAACGAAAAAATCCTGCGCCTGCAGTCAGAGGCAATGGGAATTCCGCTCGTGCTTGGAAAAACTCAGGGAGAAAAGGAAAAAGAGCTCCTTGACATGAAAAAAACAATTGCGCTTGCAAAGAAAAAATTTTTTTTGGACGGCCTTGTTTCGGGCGCGGTTTACAGCAATTACCAGAGGGAGCGAATCCAGAAAATCTGCGAAGAGCTCGGCCTGAAACTTTTCTCTCCTTTGTGGCACTGGAAACAGGGAGCAGTAATCAAAACTCTCCTGAAGGAAAAATTCGAATTTGTAATCTGCAAAATTGCAGCCCAGGGCCTTGATGAAAAAATCCTTGGAAAAAAAATTTCCTGCAAAGAGGCGGATTTTTTGCTTTCGCTTGAAAAAAAAGGCTTCAATGCTGCGGGAGAAGGCGGCGAATTTGAAAGCATTGTGCTTGACGCGCCTTTTTTCAAAAAAAGGATTGTGCTTGCTGAAACAGAAAAAAAAATGCTTAACGAATTCAGGGGCTGTCTGGAAATAAAAAAGGCTTTGCTTGCGGAAAAATAAAAACCCTTTTAAATAACAAAACTCTTTTCTTAACTGGATTGCAATGGCGCTGCACAGGAAGCTCGGATTGTTCTATCTTGTAATGTACGGAATAGGAATAATAATCGGCGCGGGAGTTTATGCACTGCTCGGAACTGCGGCGGGAGTAGCGGGAAACGGATTATGGATTAGTTTTATAATAGGCGCAGTGCTCGCTTCCTTCACGGGACTGAGCTATGCCGAACTGAGTTCTGCCTATCCAAAGGCGAGCGCAGAGGCAAATTATTTGAAGCACGCCTTCAGGAAAGACTGGATTGCTTTTGCAGTGGGCTGGCTTGTCGCGGTTGTCGGATTTGTAAGCGCCGGTGCAGTCGCGCTCGGCTTTGCGGGATATTTCTCTGCCTTCATTCCCCTCCCCCCAGTGCTTGTGGCAATAGGGCTTATTTTTTTGCTGAGCATAATAAATTTTTTGGGCATTGAAACAAGCGCAAAATTCAACGCAGTCTTTACAGTCTTTGAAGTAATAGGAGTAATCCTGATAATCATAGTAGGAATACCTTTTTTCGGAAAAGTGAATTATTTCGAGCTTGCAAACGGAGTTCCGGGAATTTTTTCCGCTACCGCGCTGATTTTTTTTGCATACATTGGCTTTGAGGCAATTGCAAAGCTCGGCGAAGAAACAAAAGAAGCCCAAAAAATGCTTCCCAAAGCCCTGCTGCTGAGCATTGCAATCACAAGCATTTTGTATATCCTGC
>DATDTD010000018.1:0-3695 GCA_035290965.1 archaeon
TATTTTGCCTTTCCCTGTTTCAGGATTTCCAGGCCCGGAAGTTTTTTTCCCGAAAGATATTCTAACAGCGCCTTTCCCGCAAGCGAAACATAAAAAAAATCCTCTATTGAAAAATTAAGCTCTTCGAGGGCTGTTTCTGTATCCCCCCCGCATAAAATGCAGGGCTTTGCGCTTTCTGAAAGAAAGCCAAAAACCTCTTTTGTGCCGAGAATAAAGGCGTCTTCCTCGTACACCCCCAAAGGGCCGTTGAAAACAACGAATTCTGACTCTGAGATTTTCTTTTTTATCAAATCAACTGTGCCGGAACCAATGTCTTTTATTGAATAGCCGCTCGGAAGCTCTTCTACTGAAATTTCTTTTCGAGTTCCTTCTGCATCGAGAGCAACATCCATTGGAAGCAAAATTTTTTTTGGAAAAGTTTTCAGGAGCTCCTTTGCGTTTCCAAGAAGCTTGTTGAAGCCCTTTTCCTCGAAGAATTTTTCCTTTTCCCCCAGAGAAATTCCCTTTGCCTTCAAAAACAGCTCTCCGGGCAGGCCGCCCGCAAAAACAGATTCTGCTTTTTTGTTTTTCAGCAGAGAACCTGTTAACTGCACTGAGTCCTCGGGCTTTGCCCCGCCTAAAATGAAAAGAGTTTTTTTTACTTTCTCTGCTTTTTCAAGCGCGCTTAATTCCTTTTCAAGCTGCAATCCTGCAAAACAGGGAATCAAAGGAAAAAATCCCACAACAGATGCGTGAGCCCTGTGGCAGGCGCTCAATGCGTCCTGCACAAAAAAATCCGAGTTGGCAGCAATTTTTTTTATCCAGCTGCTTTTTGAATGTTCTTCGGGGGTTTTGTCAACTGCCTCGTCTTCCTGGAAGCGCGTGTTTTCCAGAAGCAGGACTTCTCCCAGGGCAAGCCCTTTTATTATTTTTTCAAAATCCTCTTTCCAAGAGGCGAAAAAAACATCCCTTTCAGAGTATTTTGCAAGCGCCCTTGCGTGATGGCTCAAGGAAATAAAATCTGCATCGCCTTTTCTTCCCTGGTGTGCAAGAAGAACCAGCTTTGCGCCTTTCTGCGCAAGCTCTTTCACTGTTTCTGCGTGCGCCTTTATGCGCGCTGAAACAAGTATTTTTCCGTTTTCAACGCTTGAATTCAGGTCAAGCCTTACAACAAGAGTTTTTCCCTTTACATTCTGGGAACTGATAAAATCGTACGGCATAAGAAATCAGTAATAGGAAAAGCCAGAAGAAGTTAAATTCGTTTTGCTTGAATCAAAGCCCCTTTTTTGCAATGAAATCAATCAAATCAATAAGCCTCTGTGAATAGCCCATTTCATTGTCATACCAGCCGAGGACTTTCACTGTATTGCCGATTGTTTTTGTCTGCTGGGAATCGAAAACACAGCTGTGAAGGTTCCCCACAATGTCAGTGCTTACAAGTGGTTCTGTGGAATATTCTAAAATTCCTTTGAGCCTTCCTTCAGCCTGCTTTCTGAAAACAGAATTTATTTCCTCTACCGAAACTTTTTTTTCCACTCTTGCAACCAAATCAGTTAAGCTTCCATCCGGAACAGGAACTCTCACTGCAATTCCGTCAAGCTTTCCCTTCAAAGAGGGAACTACTTCTCCCAACGCGTTTGCTGCTCCAGTGCTTGTGGGGATAATGTTCACTGCCGCTGCCCTTGCCCTTCTCAAATCCTTGTGCGGCAAATCAAGTATTTTCTGGTCGTTAGTATAAGCATGCACAGTAGTCATGAATCCCTCGACAATGCCGAAATTGTCATTCAAAACCTTTGCCATCGGCGCAAGGCAGTTGGTAGTGCAGGAAGCCATTGAAACAATTGAATCTGATTTCAGGTATTTTTCTTCATTTACCCCCAGAACAATTGTAGGAATCTCAGCGCCCTTGCAGGGGGCAGTTATAATTGCCTTTTTTGCTCCCGCTGTCAAATGCTTTGAGGCGTCTGCCTTGTTTGTAAAAGCGCCCGTGCTTTCAAGCACAATCTCAATGCCGAGCTTTTTCCATGGAAGCATTGAAGGCTCTTTTTCCGAAAAAACAAGAGTTTCCCTTCCATTGACAACAAGTGATTTTTCTTTTGCCGAAATCTCGGCTTCGGAAATTCCATGCACTGAATCGTATTTCAAAAGATACGCAAGTGTTTTTGTGTCAGTTAAATCGTTTACTGCGGCTATTTCAATTTTTTTGTTTTTCAATGCAAGCCTGAAAGCGTGCCTTCCAATCCTTCCAAAGCCGTTAATCGCAATCCTAACCATTACATCACCTTCAAGAGGAATGAACAATAATTAAGTTCTAATTATTTTTAATACTTCTGCAAGCTTTTCTTCCATCAATGATTTCGAGTTTGCCTCGAGATTCAGGCGCAGCAATGACTCAGTGTTTGAAGGGCGGACATTGAACCACCATTCGGAAAACTCGACTGAAATTCCGTCAAGCCAGAAAATCTTTTCTGCGCTTCCCTTGTAATGCGCTTCAAGCTCCTGTATTTTTGCTTCCTTGTCATGAACCTCTGAATTTATTTCTCCGGAAGGGAAAAAATTGTTCTCCGCCTCTGAAAGCAGTTCCGAAAATTTTTTGTTTTCCAAAGAGAGAAGCTCAAGCACTAAAAGAGCGGAAACAATCGCATTATCCGAAATATAGCCGTATTTTTCAAAATTGTAATAATAATGCCCGCTCAACTCGCCTCCAAAAACGGCTTTTTTTTCCCTCATGCTTTTCTTGAAAAACGTGTGCCCAACCCTGTTCAAAAGAAATTTTCCGCCTGCCTCTTCGACTGTTTTTGCCGCGAATCTGCTGCAGCGCACATCAAGAAGGACGGTTCCTTTTTTTTTCTTCAGCATGTTCTTTGCAAGCAGTGCTGCAATAAAATCCCCGGGAACAAACTTTCCCCTTTCATCAATGAAAAAGCACCTGTCTGCATCGCCGTCAAAGGCAATCGCAAGGTCTGCTTTTTTTTCAATGACTGTTTCTTCAACATGCTTTCTGTTTTGCTCTACAAGCGGGTTTGCCTCGTGGTTCGGAAAGCTCCCGTCAAGGCCGTAGCAGAGCGGAATGATTTTCATAGGCAGGCCTGCAAATGCTTTTTTTGCAGTAAGCGAAGCCATGCCATTGCCGAAATCCACAACAACTTTTAATTTCCTGAAATGCTTTTTTTTCACAAAGGAAAGGCAGGTTTTTGCAAACTCGTTTAAAAGATTTTTTTTCAGGACTTTGCCGCGCTTTTTTGCCTTTGGAAAAATGTTTTTTTCAACAAGTTTTTTTATTTCAGGCAGACCTGTTTCAATTCCTATCGGAGAACATTTTTTCCCGACAATCTTGAAGCCGTTGTATTGCTTTGGATTGTGCGATGCAGTAACCATTACTCCTGCGGGAAGGTTTTGCTTTGCAGTGCAAAAATAAAACTCGTCTGTTGCGCACAGGCCGAAATCAACTGCACTACAACCTTGGGAAACAATTCCTTTCAAAAGAGCCTTGTGAAGCTGCGGGGAACTCAGGCGCATATCCCTTGCAACGCAGATTTTTTTTGCATTGAAAAAAACAACAAGCGCTTTTCCAAGGCGCTCAGCAAATCCTTCATTCAGCTGTTCGGGAAAAATTCCCCGAATATCGTATGCCTTGAAAATCTCCTCAAAAGACATGCAAATACCGCAAACAAGAAAGGAAAAAGGCAATTTAAGGTTATTGAAATTTTTATTTC
>DATDTD010000019.1:0-3091 GCA_035290965.1 archaeon
CAATCCGGAAACCTTGCTCATGCATTTGCACTGGGAGTGCCGTGCATTGCAACTGCAATGGAAGGCCTGAAAGCTGAAATAGAGGAAAGCCATGCAGGAATTGCAGTTACTCCCGATGACGATGTGGAGCTTGAAAGAGCGATTGTTGAACTTTTGAAAAACGATGCATTGAGGAAAAAATACGCGCACAATGCCTCGAGTTATGTGACTGAAAAAATAAAATGGAGCATTGTGGCAAAAAAGCATTTTGCGCTTTACGAAAAGCTGATAAGGGAACTTCATGAGGAAGTAAGCGAGAAGAAAAAGGAAATCTAAATAAAAAATTGCCGGGAGAAGCAATTCAGGGGTTTCCGGCAATCGAAACATCCATAAAAATTTTTGGGCAGGACAATGGCTCACTGGATTAATTTTGTAAGCAGTTTTCCTCCGCGAGAATGCGGAATAGCGACTTTTACAAAGGATATTGTGGATTCCATTGAAAGTAAGTTCAATCCCAAGATTTCCTGCAGGATAACTGCTTTGAACGAAAACCTTTTGGCAACCTATAATTACGGAAAAAACGTTCAATTGCAGATTGACCAGGACGACAGGGACAGCTATCTGATTGCTGCGGAAAAGCTCAACAAGTGCGCGCATACAAGAGCTGTGTGCATACAGCACGAATTCGGGCTGTTTGGAGGGACGTTCGGAGATTATGTGATTCCTTTTCTGGAAGAACTGAAAAAGCCAGTTGTCACTACCTTTCATTCAATCCTTAATCCAGAACAGGCGGGAACAACAAAACGGCACATAAAATATGTAGTAAAAAAAATTGCTGAGAACAGCTCAAAAATTGTCGTAATAAGCGGCTATGGAAAAGACATTTTAATGCAAAAATACGCGATTCCCGAAGAAAAAATCGCGATTATCCCCCACGGAGTTCCTTTGGTGCAGCGCGGGAAAAATGCGGAAGCAAAAAAAGAGTTGGGGCTTACTGGAAAAAAAGTAATGACCACCTTTGGATTATTGAGCAACAAAAAAGGCATTCAGTATGCATTGCGCGCAATGCCGGGCATTGTTGCGGAAAATCCGGATTTGCTTTATCTTGTAATAGGGGAAACCCATCCTTTGGTTAGAAAAAGAGAGGGCGAAAAATACAGGAATCGGCTGAAGAAAGTAGTGAACAAGTTTGGTCTGCAGGAAAACGTGAAATTTTACAACAAGTATCTGCCTGTAGAGGAAATCTGCAGGTATCTGCAGGCAACAGATGTTTATGTCACGCCCTATTTCGACCCGCAGCAGATAAGTTCGGGAACTCTCGCGTATGCAATCGGCGCTGGAAAGGCTTGCGTAAGCACTCCCTATCTTTACGCAAAAGACGCTTTAAGGCACGGAAGGGGAATGCTTGTTCCCTTCAAAAGCTCGAAGGCAATTGCAGTTGCAGTCAATAAAATCCTTGGAGACAAAAAAACAAAGGAAAGGATTGAAAAAAACGCATTTGAATACAGCCGCTCCTGGACCTGGCCCAAGATTGCCGGCAGCTATGTTTATTTGTTCAAGCAGATAGCAAAACAGAAATAGAAATTTGGCCAGTTTCTTTTGGCAGGAGAGGGAGTGTTTATTAAAGGTTCAAGGTTTCTTTCTTTTGTTGGCAACACAGGCGTTTATTAAAAATTTATGTTTTTCTTTCTTTTTGGCAGCAGGAGGAGGTTTTTCTTTTCTTTGGGCAGCTTACACTTTCTTTTCTTTTTCGCAAAAAGAAAAGAAAGGGCAGAAGCAAACCCTTAATAACAAAGCTATTTATTCTTTTTTTGGTTTAGTGTTAAATAACAGGTTTTTTGAATGGCAGCAGAAACAAAAAGGACAGTAACAGGAGTTTCGGGCCTGGATGAAATTCTTTTCGGCGGAATCCCGATAAACAATCTCGTAGTAATTTCCGGTGATCCCGGAAGCGGAAAAACCTGCCTCTGCCTTGAATTCCTTTACATGGGCGCAACAAAATACGACGAGCCCGGGGTATATGTTTCCCTTGAAGAATCAGAGGATGAAATACTCAAGATGGCGGATAATTTCGGGTGGGAAGTGAGAAAGCTTATTGCCGCAAGAAAATTATTGATAATCGCGGTTGAATTGTATGATTTTGACAAGCTGAAAAACACTATCGAGGATGTTGTCGCGAGAATCGGCGCAAAAAGGCTTGTAATAGACCCCGGAGTTGTTTTCAGGCTTTACTTTGAAAGAGAATTGGATGCAAGAAAAAGAATTTTGAGCCTTGCAAGAATGCTGAAAAGAATAGGCTGCACTGCAATAATAACAAACGAAATCGCATTGGACAAGACAAGCTCTTTGTTCGGGCTTGAAGAGTATGTTGCGGACGGAGTAATCCTGTTGTACCACACAAAGCTCGAGGACAGGTTTGTGAGAAGCATCGGAATCCTGAAAATGCGCGGCACAAAAATTTCGGAAAAGCTTCACCCTATTGAAATAACAAAGGAAGGCATAAAAATACTCGCAAAGCACGAGCTGTTCGAGGAGGTAGAATAATGGCAGTGAAAAAACCGCCAAGCTCAGACGAAAAAGTGTTCGAACACTTGAAGAAGCTTGATGACGCGCAGGAAAAGAAAAAAACTTCAAAAGCCGATGAGGAACTGTTCGAATTATTAAGCCCGAAAAGAAACATTGACCTGCGCATTGAAAAAATGTTCCAGGACCTTCCGGAAAAATTCGTTGTCCTTCTTCTTGAAAAGGTGCAGGAATACGCAATGATAAGCCTGAGGCTCATGCATTTTTTTTCAGAAAATGAAATCCCGGGAATTTACATAAGCACAAACAAGCCCCTGAGCGCGCTGATGGAATCGCTGAATGCGCAGAAAATAAATTACAAAAACGTTTTTTTTGTCGACGCAGTGACAAAAACAATCAACGCGGAAATAATTGAAGGGACAAATTTTGTTTACATTGATTCCCCGAAAAACCTCACTGATTTAAGCGTGGCAATAGAGGCAGGGGCGCAGAAAATAAAAGGCGAAAAAAAATTCATTATTTTCGATTCGTTAAGCACATTGCTCGTTTACAACAAGGCGGGGGTTGTTGAAAAATTCACGCATTCTGT
>DATDTD010000020.1:0-5491 GCA_035290965.1 archaeon
ATTCAAGGATTTTTTGCTTGTCCCTTATTTCCTGCTGTATTTCAGCCCTGCTCAAGCCGGTGTGCAGCGACAGTTCATCAAGGAGCCGTATGCTTTCATTGTGCGGAACAATCCTGTCGTCCGAGCTTCTCCAGCGGAAAATCACATTGGGCTTTATGTCTAATTCTTTTCCCCTTTTTTCGGGAATAAATTCCGCAACCTCAAGCACTCTTCGTGAGCCCAGGCGCCTGTTCCTGAACATTACAATATTCAAATGCACTGAATCAAGCATTGAAACAGGTATTGAAACAGGCGGGTTTGTCAGCCTTGTGATTGTTTCGTCCGCAGTGTTTGCGTGGATTGTTGTGTAAACACTGTGCCCTGTGTGCATTGCCTCGAACATTACTTCTGCTTCGCGCTGCCTTCTTACTTCTCCGACAATTACCCTGTCGGGGCGCATTCTCAAAGAATTTACAAGCAAATCTAACATAGAAACCCCGCCCTTTCCCTCTGGATTCGGCTCTCTTGTAGTCATTGGAACCCAGTGCAGAAAATCCGGGAGCATTAATTCGCGTGTGTTGTGGCAGACAATGTTTTCTGCAATAAAGTTTTCGTTTTCAGGAACGCTGAAATCATAAACAAATCCTTCAAAGTTTTCTTTTTCAATGCTCTCGACAGGGTCCCAAAAAAGGTCGTTGAATGCAAGTTCTTCCAGTTCTTTCGGCAGTTCGCTGTATTCTGAAACAATTTTTTGCAGCATTTCCCTTCCAATGTTTGTTTTTTTCTGGTTGAATGTTTTCCAGCTTTTATAAGTGAGGGTTTTTCCTATTTCGCTTTTTCGCGCTTTTTTTATTTCTTTGTAATATTGCTTTGGCAGGGGGATTACATCGGATACATCGTGGTTTTTGCCTGAAAGCCATTTTTCCGCTGCCTTGTTTTTTTTGTCAATGCAAAAGCCGATTTCTTCTGCAAAGCATTTCAAAAACTTTGTTCCCGAAATTCTTGTTTCAAATGTTTTGTCTTTTCTGAGTTTCCATTTTGTTCTCAAGGGTATTCCAAAGCGCAACAGCAGTGTTTGCGTGTCTTTCAATAATTGTTTTGAGCATGAGCATATTGCAATGTCGTTTTTTCTTACCCAGCCGTCTCCGGAAAAATAGCCGTTCAGCAATTCTGCGGCGATTTGTTTTTCCAGCCTGAAAACCCAGTTCGGCATTTTTTTTGTATAGGCATTTCCTTTCAGTTCCAAAACGTTTTCCAAGAGTTGTTTGAACGGCTTGGAATTTATTGTTAATGTTATTCCGTCTGAATGCATTTTTGTTTTAAGATTGAATCTTTTTGCAATTGTTTCCACTGTTTCCCTTGCTTTGGGTTCTACTATTGAAACCAAAACGCTGTTTTTGTCATAAGAGCCGTCTGCAAGCCATAAGCCTGCGAACCTTGCCATTTCCTCATCTATTTCTATTTCCAATGGAATTTTTGTCCCGAGCTTTGAGCAAATCCAGCCTGTTTGCGGGCTTTGCCCGATTGTTTCAAGCATCTGCGTGCTTGCGGAATTGTTTCTGATTGCGTGCCTTATTTGCTGCTTTGAAAAGCTTTGCCATAGTTTTTCCCTGTTTTCTTTCAGCAATGGTGTTATTTCAATGCTTTTCAAAAAGCATCCGTTGAAAGCGTTTGTGTGTTCGCGCAGGTTAAAGCAGACTTTTTCTCCCTGCCATTGCAGTGCGCGTGGCGTTGCAATCCATGTATTTGTTGAAATTTCTTTTCCGGAAACAGCCTCTATTTTTCCGTTTTCTTTTAATGCAAACAGGGAATGGTCTGGAGTTATTTTTACCTGCCTGCCGCTTTTCAGCGTTATTGCCAAAAATTCTTTTTTTACCCAGTGCCTGATTAAATGGCTTGGCTTTTTCCATGCAATTTTTCCGCTTGAATCCATGCTCTGAATTTCAATTTCCTCGTCGTTTTCAATCGCTGCGTCCTGAACAGAATCGTCTTCAATTATGCCGTCAACCAAATCCGCGGCTGTTGTTTTTTGCACTGTTTCATTGCGCTTGAACAATATTTCGCTTTCTCCCGCAACACTGTCTTCCATTGACAGCACCCTGTGGTTCGGCTGTATGAACGGCATGCAGATATTCAGCAGAGAAGTTTTTCCCGATGCAGTTCCTCCGCTTATTATCATGTTTAATTCGTATTCCATTGCTTCCCATACAACTGCCATGAGCTCCGAGCTTGTTGTCTTGTTTTTTATGAAATCCGGAACAGTCCAAGGGTCTCTCCGGAAGCGCCTTATTGTTATTGTATTGCCCCTGCTTGAAATCGGAAACAAGGTTGCATTTGCCCTGTCCCCTGTTATCAGGTGCGCATCGAGCAATGGAGCAAGGATTGTTATCTGCTTTCCGACGCGCCTTGCAATTATGTTTGCATAGTTTTCAATGTCTTCTTCCCTGTCGATTGTAACGTTTGTTTTCAGCCATCCGTATTTTTTGTGGTAAACCCAGATCGGCTCGCTGCTCCTGTTTATTACTATTTCTTCAAGGTTTCCGTCCGAAAGCAAAAATTCTATTCTTCCAAGGCCGAGCATCTCATGCAGCAGTATTTCAACAAGGGCTTTTTTTGTCTCTTCATCTGTTTTAGGAAGCTCTCTTGTCAGAACCTTTCCGGCTTTTTCCTTGAATTTTTCCTTCATTTTTTCCATTAAATTAATGTCAAATACCCCTGTCCTTGCGACTGTTTCCTCTACAAGGCTTTTTTTCAGGTTTGCAAGCAGTGCGTTTGTTCCCGGTCCATAGCTTGGAAAGTTCAGGTAATACGCCTTTACGAATTCTTCCGGCTTGTTGAGTATGTTTGTTTCAATTTTCAGCTCTCCAGTTTCCACTATATATGTTTCTATTACCTGGAATTTTCCGTCTGTTTTTCCGTCTATTTCCATCATAAAAAAAAACCTTTTTTTTCCTGCCATTATGATAAAGTGATTTGTTTTTTTTAATCAATTGCTTTTCCAAAGTTTTTTACTGATTTTTTTTCTGCCCGAAACCGAAGAACGGCTTTTTGTTTTTTTCATTTTCAGTTTTTTTCTGCTCTTTTTTCTGCGCCTTTGCAGTTGCTTTCTGGGTTTTTGCATCCGCCTTTTGCTGTGCGTTTATTTTCTGCTCATCCTTTTTTTCCTGTTGTTCCTGTTTTTTTTCTTCATTTGTTTTCTTTTCTTTTGGGAGATGCTTTTCGGGCTTGTAGCTGTAGTGCATTACCTTCACTGCGCCGAAAGCAGGGTATTGCAGCCGTATCATTTTCTGCTCCTCGAGAATGTCCATTAATTCTTCCATGCGCTTTTTTTCTATGCCCGCTTCTTTTTCAAGCTCGTCCATTGCAATTATTCCCCTTTCCTTTATTATCTGGTAAACTCCGTCCAAATCAGTTATTATCCTGTATCTCTGGATTTCCTTTTCCTTTGTTTCAAGCTTTTCTTTTTCCTTTTTTTCCAGTGTTTCGGGAAAGCTCGGGATTTCGGCCTCTTCCCAGGTTTTTTCTGATTCCGCAAGAATTCTCCTTGTTCCGCCCTCTACTCTCTTGTAAAATTTTTCCTCTCCAACCGGCCTTATCCGCACTATTTCTTTTGGCTCTTCGGGAAGCCTTCCGGTTTCCTCTGCAGCCCGCTCTATTCTGATTGTCTGCTCGTTTTCAGGAATTTGCTGTTGTGAGGAAGTTTGCTGTTGTGAAGGAGTTTGCACTATTATTACATTTTCCCCCTGCTTCCTGCTCCAGAATCTTCTCCCTGCTTTTTTTGGTTTTGCCGCGGCTTTCTGCCGGCGCCGCTGAACAGGAATTTTTTCGGCGCGTTGAATTGTTTTTGTTTCGGAACCCTGTATTGTCTGTGTTCCGCCGATTACTATTGTAGGGGCTTGTGCTGTTCCTGCCGCCGCTGGAAATCCGCCTTTTTCTTCGATTGTTTTTTTCGCTTCCTGCTGCAGTGCGGCAAGCTTTACAAACTTTTCAAGGTTTGAGGTTAATGCATCGGCGCTCGCTTCCTTTATTTCTTTTGCAATTGCTGCTTCGGGCACTTTGTAATTTTGCAGCAGCCCCGCAATTGTTTCCTCTATTTCAGTCATTCTCTGTTCCGACATTCTTCCCTCTAATTTTTTTTCAATGGTTTCTTCCAGCTCTTTTGAAATTTTTTTCATTTGTTTTTTCGGAAGCCTTTTTGTTTTTTCAAGTATTCTTTTTTTCTCCACAAGCTCGTAGAGCCTGCTCTGGTATTCCATCATTTTGTTCTTGTAGTCATCAAGGGAAATTCTTCTTTTGTAAAAATCTATTTCAAGGAGTTTTTGCATTCTCTTCAGCTGCTCTATCTGCTGTTCAGTTGTCAGTTCGCCTTCTCCCTGGCTTATGACTATTTTCGGCTTCGGCGCTGTAAGGACTATTCTTTTTGCCGCAAGGTTAATTGCCTTTGCAGCTGCGGCAAGGTCCTGTAGTGAAGCAAGCTCTGCAGCCGGAACTTCCGAAGCTGCCTGCATAGTTGCCTGTGCGGCCTGCATTGAAGGCGAAATTTCCCTTTCTTCCGGGCGTTCAATTGTTTTTTCCTTTTCAAGGGCTTTCTGCAATTGCTTTATCTGCTGTTCATAATCCCTGTTTTTCTGCATTAACTCGCTTTTTCTTTCTGCTTCTTCTTTTGAAAGCTTTCCCTTTTTCTTTGCTTTCTGCATTTCCTTGATTTCTTTTTCGTTTTTTGTTTTCAATGCAGAGAGAAGGGATTTTTTTCTTTTTGCCTTTTCAATCCTTTCACTTATAACAAGAGGCTTTTCGCGTATTTCTTCCGAGAGTTCTTCAAGTGTTTCCTGCGGCTGTGATATTTCCGCTGTTTCCATTGTGGGCATTTCAAACTGAGGCGCTTGAGAAGGAATTTCCTGCTTTGCTTTTTTTCTTGAAAAAATCCCGAACAGCCTTGAAAAGAAACCGGGCTTTTTTTGCTTTTCTTCGGGGCCTGGAAGCACTTTTCTTTTTGCTGTTTCGGAAATCTGTTTTTTCAAAAAATCCCTGAGAAAAGGCTTTTCCGCGGAAATATTCGATTCTACTATCCTGCTTATTTCTTCTTTCAAAGAGTCGTATGTCTGTGCCTGCGCAATCAAAACCATTCTTCTTGCTTCGTCTTCCATTGCACCCAATTCGCACAGGTTCCGTATTATTTTTTCTTCGGTTTCCCCTTCGCGCACCATTTCCGCGATTATCTTTATGATGCTGCGTTCGCTTTTCTCGATTGGCATAGCAAAAACCTGATATAAAAACGCTTTTCCTGTTTTAATCCTTAACTATTAGCCTGTGCTGCGCTTTAAATTCGTAAAAGGGGATTTTTCCACTGAATAGCGCAGGGCATTGAACAAAATCTCGTCAATGGGCTCTTTGAAAGTGATTTTTGTTTCAGTGTTCAATGGATTGTGTATGCTTGGATTGTAGTATATCGTAATAATATGCCCGTCCAAGTAATCGGTTTGGTTTAGTATATAAAAGTAAACATCATTGC
>DATDTD010000021.1:0-19250 GCA_035290965.1 archaeon
GGGAGCCGATAAAATTGTGCATTGTTACAAGCGGAAAGGATGCAGAATTCACTGCAATAAAATCAGTTCTTGATGCTGTCTGCAAAAACCTCGGAAAGGAATATTCGCTGCAGGAATCTTTGCTGCCTTTTTTGGAAAAGGGAAAGCAGGGAGAAATTTCAATCGGAAACAGCAAAGGCTTTTTGGGGGAGATTAACAAAAAAACTTTATCCGAGTTCGGCTTGGAAATGCCTTGCTCGTGCATTGAAATTGAAATATCTGAAAAAATATGAAGCCAAGAAAACCTGAATACTGGATTCCCCGCGAGAAGCGGCGCGCAATAATGGAAGCAATGGTTGCGGGCGGAATGCACAAAGATTTAAAGCGCCCGATTATAGGGGGAAGGCGTTCAGACAATAGAATAACACGGCGCCTTGGCTTTTCCCATAACATTTTAGGGCCCTTTCGCAAGTCAAAAAATATTCCTGCCGCAAAATATCAGTCGCCTCCATTCATTATAAAAAGAATAAAAGAGCTCATTGCGGATGGAAAAACAGACAGGCAGATTGCGGAACAGATAAACAGGGAAAGAATCGAGGCATTCGAAAAATACGACACAAAAAGACAGCCGAAAAAATTGGGTGTTTGGGCAGTTGTGAACGTAAGGCTGACAGAAACAGGGCAGAAGCCGGATGCCTACCGCAAAAAGTCAGAAGAAGTCCTGAACGGGCTTCTTGAAAGCGCAAAAAAAGAAATGGAACAAAAATCCCCGAAAAAGCCTCTTTTCGGCGAAGGCCTCTTCGGAAGGCTTTCTTTGGAAATCAATGAACTGCCGGATGAGCAAAAAGTGCGCATAGAGCGCGCAGACAGGGCTCTTAAAGAAAGAAAACAGGCGCTTGAAGAAGCAGAAAAGGCGCATAAAGAGGACAATACAACAGAATACAATAGGGCAATGGCAGCAGCAGACAACCGCGAAGCAAGATTCAGAATGATAATGGAAGAATTAATCCGCATAAGGGCAAAAGCCAAACCGGCTGCCAAAGCAAAAAAAAGCTAGAATAATTTTGCCTGCTTCGAGGATTCTTCCTCAAAGGATTTTTTTTCTTCCTCTTCCAGAATATCTTCATCGGATGGAAGTTTTTTTTCTATTTTTTCAAGCTCTTTTTCCCCGAGCGCCTGAAGAGGCCTTCTTTTCAAAGCGAATTCCTTCTGCCTTTTTTCCTTTGCCTCTGAAAAAATTTTCTGGACTTTTTTTGTTTCAGGCTTTGTGGAAAGCAGGAAGGCGATTTCCTTTTCGTTCAAATCAAAAGAGGCGGAAAATTCAACCGGCTTTTTTGCAAAAAAGATTTTGAAAAAAAACAAGTCATTGGCAATGAATTCGCGCGAACCCGAGTGTGTCTGCTCTCCGATTTTTTTTCCAAGCGATTTTTTCAGTTCCCTTGTTCCCTTTCCAGAGCTTAACTTTCTCAAAAGGCTTGGAAACTGGTATTGTATCCAGCCGTGATAATCTTTGCTTCTGCACAAGGAAACTCCGCTAGTCATTAGTTCTGAGCTGTATGCCTTGAAGCCGTAATGCTGCCTGTTGAAAATCCTTCCCTCGAAAATATCCGCCCTTGAAAGCGCATTGAAGGCGTTTGCCATGTCTCCTGCTTCTGTAAAATGCCGTGGAATGTTTTCCTCTATCCAACGCAAAAGCATGTCTTCGGAAATTTCACTCTTGAACCTTGCCTCGCGCGACTCCTGAATATTTTTGGCTTTGAAAATTTTTTCAATTGTGTTGAAAATGTTTTCCTGCCTTGCCCTGTAACCGAGAGACTGCAGAGATTCCTTTGAAATTTCTCCCGAGAGTGAAAGCGCCTGCACATCAAGGAGCGCTGACCTGAAATCGCCTGCGCAGTTTTTTGCAAGCTCCTTTACTGCCTCCTCGTCAAAAGAAATCCCTTTCAGGGAGCAGATTTCGCGCAGGCGCTTTGCAATGCTTAAATAATTTATTTTTTTGAACTGCAATAATTCGCATTCGCTCCTTATGGGCGCGAATTTCTGGTCTGCATAAATGTCGTTCGCTGTAAGTATAACAGGATTTGAGGATTCGCGCAGGATTTTTGTTATTGCACCCGCGCCGCCCCTGTCCCTTGCCTGCAGCCCATCTGCCTCATCGAGCAGGACTAGCCTCGGCCTTCCCGAAAAGGAAGCATTTTGCACAGCGGCTGAAACGAATTTTTCAATTATTTCCTTGCTGCGCAGATCGCTCGCGTTAAGCTCGAATAACTGCCATTCAAACATTTTTGCAATCAGCAGTGCCAGGCAGGTTTTTCCTGTTCCAGTTGCACCGTAAAGCAAAAGCGGTTTCTGCTTTTTTCCCTTCTGCCATGCTTCCGCCCAGGCCTTTGCCTTTTCCACAAGCTCGGGATTTCCAATGAATTCCTCAAAATTCTTTGGAAAAAAGGCGTCTGTAAAAAGCATTGTTTCTGATTCCTTCATATGACAAAAAACTGCAGTGAAAACAATTAAACCTTATCCATACAATGTTGTTTGGGCTGAGGGAACTGTCTATTAAAAAGAAATTGCAGTTTCCGCTGTTAAGGCGCCTCGGGGCAATGGCTTGACAGGCCATGCCCTTCAACTTTCATTTTACCATATAACCTACTTTACTTTGATTTTACTTTGAATTATCTATAATTTCTTTTATGGCTTTTTCAGCCTCCATGGCTTCCTCTTGGCTGATTTCAGGGAAGAATTGTGAAATCATTGTTGGTTTCATCCCCACTATCTTAACTTTGCCGGCTTCTTCGAGAACATTTATTTTACAGGGCATGCAAAGCGATGTTAGCCTGTTCTTGTTCAAGAATTGGTTGGCGTATTTTCCGGAGCAAATTTCAATAATCTTCAATGGCTTTTGCTTGAATCCCTTTACCGCCAATATTTCTTTGTAGTCATACACCTGGAATATTGCCCAGCCCTTGTCTTCCACTGCCTTTCTTACTGAAACAACTGCCTCATCAAAAGATTTTTTCGTTTCAACCACATACGCAAAGTCTTCTTCATTCATAGTTTCACCCCTTTATTTCTTTTTTCATTTCCTCAAACTGCTTTTTGGTTATCTCTCCTTTGGCAAATCTTTTTTTCAGGATTGCAAGCGGGTCTGAATTGCCTTCTTTGTTGTGTTGGGTGGAATTAATCAAAGTTACTGCAAGCCAGATTACAGCTCCCCAGAAAAGCAGCATGAACAAAAACCCAAAGCCCATGCCAAATCCCATCATGCCGTAGCCGCCCATTCCAAATCCTGTGAAAAGAAACAGCAGGATAACTGCGGCAATCAGAATCAGCAACAAAGTATTCTGGTCTTTTTCCATATTTGTCACTTCCTTTTGTTTTTCTTCAGCTATTTAAACAAATTTTGCCTGTTCTCTAAGGCACAAAATGCCATAAATAAAACCCAAAAATAATTATTACAGCTAAAATTGTTGCTATACTTGTATTGATTGCCCAATTGGTTGAATCTGCCCTGTCCTTAACGATTTTTGAAATCATGAAATAAACAACCACAAAAAATATCAATGACAACATGCCTTTGGTAATCCAGTGATGCCCTGTACTAACGGCAAGAAATGTTTTGAAAGAGTTTGATAACTCACCCCAAATTGTAAGCACAACTATCAACCAGATTGTTAAGATTGTGGAATAATTCAATGATTTAATGTTGAGTTTCATTTTAGCCAACTCCTGCAGCTCTGGCACCAGTGGATATTAGGAAACCCATTCCAGTTATTGCTAGCCCTATCAAAATAATCAATGCGCATAACAGTAGTACTGCCAGTTTTGTTTTATGGTTTTTAAGCAATTCTGCATTAGAACTAAAAATTATTCCAGTGGCAAGAATCGACAAAAAAGGCAAAAACAGGAAAACATGTTCTTTTGTTTCCATAACAACGCTGTGTATCCAGGGGCTTGCGCCCTCTTTTATCAGCGGTTTAACATCAGTGCCATAATATGTTACATAATAATAGCCTCCAACAACCCAAGAGACAAATATCAGAATTGTCCCTATAAGCGCAAAGGCTTTTACTCTCTTGGCTGTCTTTTCTTTTGGGTCCAAAAGTTCTACAACCACTAGCAAAAAGGCAAATATTGCCAGTACTCCAGTTATGACATGTATTGTGACCAATAAATTAACCATTTTAATTCACCATTTATGCCCACCCATAGGGAATATTAGATTTATACACTCTATACGAAAAAAGTGCGGCTAAAACTAAAAGAACAACATTAACCAGCAAGGATAAAGGCTCTCTGATTTGAACTGCAAAAATAATTATCGCCAGCAGAACAAAAAGGCATGTTGCTGCAAATCTTTTTCTTTTTGCCCTTAATTTATTCAATTGGCTTGCTACTTTTTCTTCGTTTTCTTTTTTCAGTTCTGCAAAAAGGCTGTCTATCTTTGGCTGAATGACAAACACAACATAAGAAAGCAGCCCCATAAGAATAAACAAGCCCAAGAACTTGCCAAGCATTAGAAGATTTGGCACTGATAACGCAATCCCAAAGTTTCCGCGGGACCAAAGATAGAGCCCTGTAATAAGGGCAGTGATTTGGAATATGTAACATCTTCCAGCCTGCTTTTTTATTATGTTTTCCATATAGGTATCAGTTTCATCACCCAAAGGAGCTTTTACTGCCTTCCTTTCGTTTACAGAGATAAGCGCGTATAAAGGCCAAGCCATAAAAATAGCACTGACTATGTGCAACAACGTGATTATCCCAACAACCATTGTCATTTTTTACTCCACCCAATTCCTTTATTGCTTCAACAAAGCATACAATTTTCTAATTACATTGACTCAATTTTCTTCAATAATTTTTATTGCCTCATCTCTATTTGGAAGCCCAATAAAGGCAACCTCGCCATCAATCACTGTGGTGGGAGCACTCAGAATAGAATGCTTTTCTGCGAACTCCCGCCCTTCCCTAGTGTCAATGTCAATTTCTTCATAGTCAAACTTGTGCTTTTCTCCCAGCCTTTTCCAAAACTTTTTTGTTGCCTCGCAAGTCTGGCAACCGGCTTTCAAGCGCTTGCTTGAAACAACTAAAACAACCTTTTTCATTTTAAGCTCTCCTTTCCCCCATCCTTGCAGATGCCCTAATCAGTTGCCTTCTGTTTCATTTTTCTGTCCAGCCTTGTTTTTTTTAAAAACCATTCCATAGTGGTATGGTTTCAGGTCGTATTTTTTTTGAAGCTCAAACCCGGAGGATTTTCCCCATTCAATGCACTGCTCCGGCTTCGGCCTCATGTCCATTGGCGGGCCTCTTGGTGTAGCAGGGTCATAATTCCAATGTATAATGCCGAGTTTCCCTTCTGGTTTTAGAATTCTATACGCTTCTTTAAGTAATCTTTTTGGTTGTTCTGTGGTATAAAGAACATTAAAAAGCATTGCATAATCAACACTTTCATTCCGAAGGCCCGAGCCCTCTGCCATAACGTCGCGGAGCATTGTTTCGACATTATTCAATTTATTTTTTCTTGCTTTTGTTTGCGTAACTTTTATCATTTCTGGTTCTATGTCAATAGCGTAGATTTTGCCCCTTATTATTTTTGCAGCAGGAATCGTAAAAATTCCATAACCACAACCAAAATCTGCCATATTAATTATGCTATTGTCTATGCCCAGAGTTTTTAGCACATTATCAGGATTAAAAAATTTTTTCCACATTTTTTCTTCAGGCATACTGCTTTCTTTCAATTTCATTTTCTTGCCTCTTTTTTGTTCACATCTTTCCAAAGCTTGAACACGCCGAGAAAAACCAGGGCAACAAGGCCAACTAAAAGCAAGGCATAAAGAATATTCCAAGCGCTAAAATAACCATAATTCAAAAAAGGCATTCCAAAGCCAAAGGCATTATTTCCCATCATTCCCGAACCCATGCCCTGCGCCAGGTTGGCTTGCGTTGGATTCTGCCCGCCCATCATTCCGCTGCCCATCATGTTCATCATCATTGGCATCATACTGCCATTCATCATATTTTGAGGCATTGGAATGCCAGGTTCGCAATTACTCATTCGCTTGCCCATCGCAATATGCATTTGTTCTTCTCCCTGTTCTCCCATCATTGATTTCATCATTTCATTCATGGCAATGTGCTCCGAAGTATCCCCAATGGATTGGCCCATAAAATATTCGCCAATTTTCTCAAAATCTGCATCCTCGAGCTGCGAACAGACAACTGTTTTGTTGTTTAAGCTGTCCAAAAAAAATTTGCCTTCCTGTTCTTCCTGCTGCTGGCTTTGTATTGCGGCATTATCGGGAGATGAATCCGAGAAACCCATCATCATAGGCAGCATACCCGCCATGCCTCCAGAATCCATTATTCCGCCATAACCCGCATAATTTTTGCCATCTTCTGCTACTGCCTGATGATCCCCGCTGGCAGATGCGAAAGCCATGCCAAGCAGGAGTATTCCAAAAACCAAAAATAGCTTCTTCATTTGACCGTCCCCTTAACAATCCTTCCTCCATTTTCCAATTGCTCTAATAAGACCTCTCTAATCAAGTTACAGGCCTTAATCATTTTTGGATTGGCAATTCTATAGGAGACAGTGGTGCCCTGCCTTCTTGTAACAACAACTTTTCTTTGCCTTAAAACAGCCAAGTGCTGGGACAAAGTAGCCTGCCTGATTTTCATCAGGGCTGCAAGCTCGGAAACATTCTTTTCCCCCTTGCTGAGCAGGTTCAGGATTTCCAAACGCGTCGGGTCGGCCAAAGCCTTGCAAAGCTCGGCATGCAACTCAAACAGTTTATTCTTCATATATTCAAATATATGAATATAACAATATTAAAAGGTTGCGGAAATAACCGGCTTCGGGAAAAATAAAAAAAACGCCAACCCATAAATTAAAGTATATAATCTCCATACATTCCTGTTGGCAATGACGGGGTGAAAACCAATTTCAGCAGGCAATGACGACGCAAGACCAAGTTAAATAAATTTTTACAAAAACTTTATTATAACTCAAAACTCAAGCGGTAAAGCGAATAAAATGTTCGCGTAATAGTTGTTAGCGGAAATTCAGGGGCTCGCCCGTACGGAAATAAAGATTATTAAACAAGGGCACATAATGATTCATTATGAGAATTTTATTTTTTATCGCCCTTTTATTAATTTTGATTGTTTTTATCAGCGGCTGTGTAGAAAAGCCGGTTGGAAACGTTAACAGGCCCCCCGTATTGGAGCCGATTGGTGACAAAACCATTAACGAAGAAAGCACATTGACATTCACAATCAATGCATCAGACCCGGACAACGACTCTCTCGCCTACTTTGCGTCAAACCTGCCAAGCAGTGCAACATTCAACACAGTTACACAAACATTTAGCTGGACACCAACTTATGCTGAAGGCTCTTATCAAGTTACATTCGCTGTAAATGACGGTAGTTTGAGTGATAATGAAACCATTACAATTACAGTAGAAATGCCAGAGAAAAAACCAGAGGAAGAACTGGCCGCCGAGTTGGGATTGCCTGAAGGTTATAATGCAGAGTTTCTTCTGAAACCAGATTTACTTTCACCGCTTTTCATTGCCGCGACTTCCGATGACCAGCTTCTGGTGGCAGAACATTATGGTGACCGCTTGCTGCGCATAAATCCTTTAACTGCTGAAATAAATGTTCTTTATAATCTGCCCCATGAGCAGAATGTCTGGAATGCTTTATTGTCTGATGGAGCTGACGGCGCTTATATGCAAATTAAATGTCAAATTGTTCACATTAGCGGAAATGGCACTTATACAGTTTATTATCCTCATTGCATGAATCCAGCAGCACTCGGACCTAACGGCGAGATTTACGGATACACAAAATCCGATGTGCTCGTACTTCAAAGCAAAGACGAGGAGCCAAAGACCATTGCTACAGGTTTCTCCTTCATTTTCGACTTGGTTCGTGATAAGGAAGGAAACCTGTATGTATCAGATTGGGATATGGGCACGATAACCCGCGTAAAGCCAGATGGCACAAAGCAACTGCTTATTTCTGGACTAGCTGCAACAGACCCTATTGATTTAGGATTCACTCCAGACGGAACGCTGTATGTAAATGAAGATCGAGGATTCCATCAAATTGACACGAATAGCGGGGCTTTAAAAAATGTTGATTGGTTTGGCGGCTCCGAAGGTGTTCATCCAACCGACTTTGCCTTCCTTTCCAGCGGCAAGGCATACTTTGTTGACCCTACCCATAATAATATTCTTGGTATTGATCTACAAAAAGAAGAGATAGAGTTGGTTATTAGAGGAACAGGTAATTCGCGGGCATTGGATGTAGGCCCGGATGGTGCTGTCTATCTCGGAGACAACAGTGGATTTCCGATTAGCCATTCCAAAATATTGCGCATACAATCAAATAATTCAGTAGAAGTTTATGCAGACAATTTACACGCAATAACTGATCTAAGCTTTGCTCAGAATGGCAATATGTTTGTCACTACAATATATTTTGGAGAAAAAAGGGAATATGAAATCAGCTCCGTTCTCTTAATAACTCCTAAGCGCGAGGCAAAAACTTTGGCGTCTTGGGATAGCCGCAATCCTGGAATGCGTAAGTTGTGGAGTATAAGCGTGGACCCTAAAACCGGGTTGGCTATTGCCTACGACGAGGGGAACGGCGAGTTAATCAGCATAGATGAAAATGGAAGTGTTTCCGAACTCCCTAACTCATTTAACTTTGATACTCTGTTTGTCTATTTAGATCATGCTACTGATGGCACATTGCATGCCATAGAAGACAATAAGAAAGCCTATGACACGGGGTCTATCGCCATGGAGAGGAACATAATTCGATTTGATGAAAAAGGCAGCCCTATAATAATTACTGACTTCAACCCGGCTGGGAATCTTGCAATTGCACCTTTCGATGGAATGATCTATATCGTTGGACTAGAAGTTATATCGCAGCATATGGCCTTATGGAGGATTACAAGGGATGGAGAAAAAATATTACTCTCAGATAGCTTGCCTATAGATCCGTTGTCTGTTGCCGTTGATGACAAAGGCAATATTTATGTGGCATCTTCTGCGGGCTTGTTGAAAATTTGGAAGTAAAAAGGCAAGTTTATAAGAATGAAATAAATTTTCAACTCTCTAATAAGCATAAAAGTATACGGGCTCAAGCCAGAAAACCGTTAATTTTAAGGCGTTAATCCCTATACATTACAGTAGGCAATGATGAAGTTAACAACGGAAAAAGCGTAGTTGTTAGCACCAGTTTTTCATTGCCAAATTTGAAAGAAAAAAAGAGTGTGCTAATGCAAAATTAAGCGGCTTGTCCAAAAAAATGGCACCTGTCCGAAAAGACGGACAAACAAAAGTTTTAAGTCGGGTTTAAAGATAATAGTAACTAATGAAAAACAAAAAATTGGGCTATGGAATTCTAGTTGCAGTTATACTGATTATAACCGTGGCTGGCTGGTTTATATTGCCTTTTACTCCTCCTGAAAGATCTGAATACACAGGCATACCTGACATTAGTGACCGCCCAAATATTTTGGGCGGGTACACTGTTTACACTTCTGCAGAAGATAGATTTCGTATACAATATCCTAAAGGAGTGGGTTTTGGGAGCCCACGCCATGGCGAGAATGGGTGTAAATTTTATTCTACTTATATAACAATTACCGTTTGTCCTGAACCTCAAAAAACAGATAAAGATTCATTATTGAATTTTTTAGCGGAGGTAAGCTTTTTGGATTCTACAGAAAAAATAACTATTGTCTCAGATGAATTTCAATTATATAAAAAATTTAGTTTTTCAGGATTTTACAGCGGGTATAATCGCACTAGAGATTTTCAGACCGAAGGAAAAATTATTATTCATGACGAAAAAATCTATATTTTAGACTATAGATTAGATCCATCAGAATTTAATGATTCAATTGAAGAAGCAAGAAGGATTATGAATACTTTTGAAATAATAACATCTGATGCTTCACCAAAATGTTACTGCTCTTACTGCGCGGGAGACTGTGTTTTAGTAGACTATAGAGCTATGGAAGAATGCCCCCCAAAGACACCAGAAGAAGTATCAGAATCAAAATGCGCTAAAGAGTATTGTATTTACGAAGATGGCAAATGTAAAGCGAAACCATTGCCTATTTGGGAATAATATTTCGCTGGCAACATAAAACGCCACTTATTTTGGTACACAGTGTCCGAACTTTCGGACAACATCTATAATGAAGCTTTCAAACAAAAACGCTATTAATACATCTTCTATATTGTATAATCGGCAATGATGAGGTTAACACAGCCTGATGAAAGAATGATGATTTAACTCAACACAGAGCCGGGTTTGTTGTTTTAGCTGTCTTCTTCATCTTCCAGGATGCATGCGTTTTCTTTTATGCTGAGTTTTTTTAGCTCTTTTTCCGCTGCTTTTTTTGAAATGCCCTTGGTCAAAAATACGTCGTACAGCGCCAGTTCGTGTTCCCATTTTTGTGCGGAAAGCTTTTCCAGGGCGTCCGCAATTGCATACAGCCTCAATTTTAATTCGTCGCCTTTGCGCCTTATCTTTTCGGGAGAAATTTTTCCATTGAACTCCCATTCCGGCTTTCCAAAAAGGCATATGCTGATACTGGCCATTTTTTATCCCCCCCCGCGTTTAAACATTTGACCTTCAAAAACAGCCCTGCTTTGAAAGCCGCTATTGCTTTGTTTTTTTTTCTTTTAAAGCCCTTTTGCAAGGCGGAATTTCCCCTATTCCGCTGATTTTTCTGTCTCCTGCAGTTGGCAGGCATCGAAGCCTGATTGAAACAGGAAAAAGAATAATTTAGGCTGACAACTTTGTTGGATTTTGTTAGCCTAAAAGAGCAGGCATTATTCAAAACGCCAATGTAGCCAATTTTTACAATATATTTAAAAAATGTAGTCACCTATATTGTTAGTATGTTTGTTGAAGTTCGGGAAGCAAAAGGCAGGAAAAAATACTACTTAGTGCACTCTTTCAGGCAGGGAAAGAAGGTCAAAAAAATACGCCGCTACCTGGGCCTTAATCTGGGAAAAGAAGAACTCGAAAAAACCAGAAAGATTGTTGAACAACAGGTCTTGCATAGAATCAGCATTTTAAAGAAAATAAGCGACCCATTGCTGGAAGTTTTGACAGAAGAAGAAATCCAGAAAATAAAAGCGCTTCAAGCGGCAAAATCTTTCAAAGTATTCCGCTTGTCTGAAGAGCAGTGGCAAAGATTCTCCGAACTATTCACTTACAATACCAATGCAATCGAGGGTTCGGAATTAAACCAGAAAGAAGTCAAAGAAATACTGGAAAAAGACAAGTGGCCAAAAGACAAAAGCAAGGAAGACATTTCCGAAGCATACGGCGTTACTGAAGCAATAAAATTCATCAGGCAAACAAAAGAGCACATTTCAACAGAACTGATTAAACAAATACACAAAATAATATTTGAGAATTCCAAGCCGTACGCGGGAAAAATAAGGGAAAAGGGAGTCGAAGTAGCGGTAAGAGATGGCTTGGGCAACACAGTGCACCAGGGCGCGCCATCAGAAAAAGTCACAGAATTGCTAAAAGAGCTTGTTGAATGGTACAACAAATACAAAAACAAATACCTGCCAATATTGCTTGCAAGCGTTGTCCACAACCAGTTTGAAAACATTCACCCTTTCCAAGACGGAAACGGCAGGGTTGGCAGAATCCTAATGAACAACATTCTCATAAAACACAACTTGCCGCCGGTAAACATTGACTTGAAAAACCGCAAAAAATACTACCAATCCCTGCAAGAATACGAAAACAACCACAACATCAGGCCGACAATTGAATTGCTGTTGGAAGAATACAAACAACTCAAAAAACAATTAAAGGTGACCACAAAATAAAAAAGTGTAGCCACCCAGAATAACTGCCAACATTTAAGGAATAATCCCTACACATTACAATTGGCAATGACGAGGTTAACACCGTCTGACGAAAGAATGATGATTTAACTCAACACCGAGCCTGTCAAACATTTATATTTTTTTGTCTCCAGAAGATAATTGGTTAAAATGCTGATTGGGGTAGTGGGGAAACCTTCGAGCGGAAAAAGTACTTTCTTCTCAGCCGCAACTCTGGTTGATGTTGCAATTGCAAACTATCCATTTACTACTATCGAGCCCAACAAGGGAATAGGGTTTGTGAGGATTGAATGCATTGACAAGGAATTCAATGTGCAGTGCAATCCGCGCACTGGCTACTGCAAAAACCATGTAAGGTTTGTTCCCGTTGAATTAATTGATGTTGCAGGCCTGGTTCCGGGTGCTTCCGAAGGAAAAGGCAGGGGAAACGCATTTTTATCCGATTTGAGCAGGGCGGATGTTTTGATTCATGTAATAGATGCTTCGGGAAGCACAAACGAAACAGGAGAGCCGGTTGCGGCAGGAAGCTACGACCCTGTAAAGGACGTTGAGTTCCTTGAAAACGAAATAGGATTGTGGTTTTTGGGCATTGTGGAAAAAAACTGGGTGAAAATTTCAAAACAGCCCTCTGAATCAAAAACAAAAATGTTAGAGGCATTTTCAAGGGCGCTGAGCGGGCTTTCAGTAAAAGAAACCCAGATTGAAGATGCTTTGAAAAAATCCGGCTTGCTGGAAAAAAAATCACAGCAATGGACAGAGGAAAACAAAAAAGAATTTGCCTTTGCCTTGAGGGAAATTTCAAAGCCGATTGTGATTGCCGCAAACAAAATCGACATTCCAACAGCGGAAAAAAATCTTCAAAGATTGAAGGAAAAATTTCCAGGCAGGCATATTATTGCGTGCTCGGGATTTGCGGAACTTGCTTTGAAAAAAGCAGCGAAACAGGGCCTTATAGAATACGAGCCGGGAAGCAAAACATTTACTGTAATAAAGGAGCTCGGGGAAAAGCAGAAGCAGGTGCTTGACGCAATACAAAAAATTGTTCTTGACAAATTCGGAAGCACGGGCATTCAGGATGTGCTGGAAAAAACTGTTTTTGAAATTTTGAAATACATTGCTGTTTTTCCTGCGGGAGTGCACAAGCTTGCGGATTCCGAAGGAAGGGTTCTGCCCGATGTTTTTCTTCTGCCTCCGAATTCTACAGCGCTTGATTTTGCTTTCAGGCTTCACACTACAATGGGGGAAGGGTTTATCCGCGCGATTGATGTGAAGACAAAGCAGGCAGTGGGAAAAGAGCATCTCCTGAAAAACAGGGACGCAATAGAAATAATTTTCAAGGGCTGACGAGTTTATTTTTCAAGCCTTGATAAAACAAAGAAGTATGCGTTAAGAAGCTCTTCAAGAGTTGTTGTCCGCTTTTTCCCGAATCTTGCGAGCTCGAAAAAATAAAGCTTTACAATCCTGAATGCTATTTCTTCCTCGTGCAGAAGAGTTTTCTGCTGGCTTCCGAGCTTCTGTTCCACTTTTTGAAGCGAAAAATGGTATGCATCCACAAGCTCGCTCAGTGAAACAGAGCGCTTCAAGCCGTGCCTTGCCAAATCCTGGAAATAAACAGTCAATAATCTGTAGGAAATTTCTTCAATTGGAAGCCCGTGTTCGGGAATCTTTGAAACTTTTTTTGCTTCTGCGGAAGGCATTTGAATCTCCTTTATTTCAGCCGGCAGTTCGATTACAGCAGGCTTTTCAATTATTTTTGTCCTTGTGACATATTTGATTTTCGGCTTCTGCCTTACAAGCACTCTTTTCAGGCGAGTCCTGTATTTTACCTGCGGCTTTGCTTTTACAAGGACTCTTTTGATTTTTATTTTCTGCTTGAGCTTTGTGCCTTTTTTCTGGGATTTCCAGAAAGCAACTGCCTGTGCAAAGCTTCTTCCCTGCTTCAACTGTGAGGCAATAAAGGAATTGTAAGCCGAAGGCTTTCTTTTTGTCTGAAGCTTTTTGAAGCGGTTCCATGCAACAGCTGCCTGCTTAAAATTTTTTCCTGCGCGCAATTGCTTTCTCATGAAAAGATTGTATTCATTGAGCTCGCGCTTTTTTGCCTTCGGGTTTTTCTTCAGTTTGCCGAGCTCTGTTTTCAATTTTGACAAATCAGATTTGAGCTTTACATCTGTTTTTTTCAGGCTTGCATTAGTCTTTTTCAGCTTTACGTCTTCCTTTTTCAGGCTTGCCGCAGCCTTTTTCAGGCTTGCAGACTGCTTTGCTGTTTTTTTCGCAAGGGATTTAACAGATTTTGTAGTTGCTTTTCTTGCTGGTTTCTTCGCAGGCATAAGATTCACTTTGAATAATTAAATAATGAGAATTCGTGTTTTTAAGGCTTGCTGTCTGCCTTGAGGCAAACCATTCGTGTCCTTCCGCGCGAACCCTTTTCAGTGAAGGCGCATTCAACCAGCCCCTTATTTTCAAGCATTGAAACAAAAGCCCTGAATCTTCTCTGGGAAATTTTTTGATTTGATTTTACGGAAAACTTTTTATACAATGCTCCCGAAGAAATTTCCCCCTGCTTTGGAAGCAGTTCAAGAATAAGCTTTTCATGTTCAGTGAGGAAAGGGGCGGCTTTCTGCACTGCCCTCTGCTCTATCGAGGAAAAAACTTCTTTAAGGTGGGAAACAGAAACCTGTTTTGCATTCTGCTTTTCAGCAAGCCTGCCTGCCTTCAAAAGGCATTCGATTGCAATCCTTGCATCTCCCCCAAGCTTTGCGGCATGCGCAGCTGCAACTCCGATTGCCTCTTCTTCAACTGCGTCAGGGAAAAATGCAAACTGCGCCCTCTCATGCAGAATGTCCTTCAGCTGCGCCGGCGAATAGGTTTGAAAAGAAACTGTTTCGGGAGAAAGGCTGCTTTTTACGCGCGCATCAAGGGTTTCAAGAATCATGGGATTGTTGCTTATTAAAACTAGGCCGAAGCGCGCCTTTGAAAATTCAAAAACCCTGAGCAAATCATAGAATAATTTCGAGGCTTCTCCCTCGAAAACCATCTGGTCAAGCTCGTCAAAAACAAGTATGGGAGTAAAGGAAATTTTTTTGAATGCGCGCAGAACGCTGTCGATTGCCTCATCAGAAGAAGTGCCTCTTCTTGCAACTGGATTTCCCAGAAAATTCGCGATTTCCGCAAGCGCGGAATGCCGAGTGTTTGTCCTGAAGCAGTTAATGTAAAGGGATTTTGCCCTGTCGGAAAACTCCTCAAGCTCCTTTAAAACAAATTTTGCAGTGACTGTTTTTCCTGTTCCGGGCGCTCCCGACAAAAAGACATTCTGCGGTTTTCTGCCCTCTGAAACAGGCTTGAGTGCGAAAACAAGCGCATCAATTTCGGAATCCCTGTGCGGCAGCCTCTCAGGCACAAATTCGGGATAGAGAAAACGCTCGTCCTTGAAAATCCTGTGGATTTTGGAACCTTTGTCAAAAACATTTGTTTTCATGAGTAAATAGTAAGAACAATCAGTTAAAATTTTTTCCTGAACAATTTAATAGCGAGGAAAATGACTGAAAAAATCCTTGTAATAATCCCCGCACGGCATATACTTAAAATATGTTCCAAATACTGAACATATGTTCGGTTAAATGAACAAATGGGGGGCTTGGTTTTTTTTGCATCTGGTGCAGCAATTGCTTGATTCAAAGGCAAAGGTTATGCTGCTTTCAAAGCTTTTGGATAAGCAAGGAAGCTTTTCTGTTTCGGAATTGGCGCGCTTGGCGGGATTGCCGAAAGCAACTGTTTCAGGCATTGTAATTGCATGGGAAAAAGCCGGCTTGGTTTTGGCCGAACAGCAGGGAAGAAACAAGCTTGTAAGAATAAACCAAAAGTTTTATTTGCTGCCAGAACTGAAAAAGATTTTTGAAAAAACAGGCAATTTTCAAAAGCCTTTATTCAAGGAACTCCGCAAAATGGCTGCCTTTAAAAATCCGGAAGCAAAAGCAATTGTTGTTTTCGGCTCTCGTGCAAGGAACGATTTTTCGCACGCATCTGATTTCGATGTCTTGATTTGCATTGAAAAAAAAGATTCTGCAAATACAGAAGAAATTGTAGAAGAATTCGTAAAAGCAACGCAAAAAACAGGCACACGGTTTTCACCTGTTTTTCTTGACAAGGCGGAAATAAAAGCAAGGCTGCGCGAAAAAGACAGGTTCATTAAAAATATTTTAACAGAGGGCAAAATACTGAAGGGAAGTGAATGGCTTGGACACTTACAAACAGCACTTGGATTTGGCAATTGAACGCTATCAGGCAGCAACAGAACAATTGGAAGAAGAACACTTTCACACTGCGGCGCATTTGTTTGTAAACTCTGCAATTAATTTTCACAATGCATTATGCCAGAAATTTTTAAGCAAAATTCCAAGCCACAAACAGCATTCCGACAAAAGTTATTTTCTGGAACTGGCAAAATTTCTTGGAAACGACTTTGCAAAATACAAAAGCGCATATGATTTTCTCATGGCGCATAAAAGCGAGGCGGATTACGGAACACAGCTTTCAATTACAACAGCAAAACAAACACGGCGCAAAGCAGCAACAATAAAAGAAATTGCAGAAAGAATTATTTAAAGAAAAAGGAGATAAAAATGCCTTCAAAAATACTGTTCGGGACTGCGGGGGTGCCGCACTCTTCAAAGGAGCATGATTCTGTTTCGGGAATCGCGAGAGTACGGGAACTCGGCCTTGATGCAATGGAACTTGAATTCGTGCGCGGAGTTCACATGGGAAAGGAAACAGCTTTGCAGGCAAAAGAAGCCGCGCTGAAAAACAATGTTCTGCTGAGAGTGCACGCACCATATTTCATTAACCTGAATTCGAGCGACAAAAAAAAGCTCGAGGCAAGCAAAAAAAGAATCCTTGATTCAGCAAAAATAGGCTCTATTGCGGGAGCAAAGATTGTCACTTTCCACCCCGCTTTTTTCCAGGGAGAAGAAAAGAAAAAAGTCCTTGAAAAAGTTATTTCAGTTATCGGGGAAATAATCGATGAAATGAAAAAGCAGAAATATGAAATAAGGCTCGCGCCCGAAACAACGGGAAAGCCTACTCAGCTGGGATCGCTGCAGGAAACAATTGCAATGTGCGATTCTTTGAAGGAACTATTGCCAATGGTTGATTTTGCGCATCTGCACGCGCGCGAAAACGGAAGATTCAAAGGCAAAAAGGATTTTGAAAATGCAATTGAAGAAATCCCGAAAAAGTTTCTGCAGGACCTGCAGATGCATGCCTCGGGAATAAACTTTTCTGAAAAAGGGGAAAGAAACCATCTTGAGCTTGAGGAAAAAACAAATTCCTTCAATTACAAATGGTTCATTGAGGCGCTGAAGGAAAAAGGCGTTTCTGGCTGCATTATTTCCGAAAGCCCGAATCTTGAAGATGATGCGCTTTTAATGAAAAAATATTTTGAAAAAAAGTGAGGAGAAAAAATGCAGGGAAGAAGAATCGCCAGGAGAAAGCCCGGTAATGCAGGGCAGGCTCTGCTGCCGTTCGAGCTTGCAGAGAAAAGAGAAAAGATTATCAGCAGGATTTCCGGCCTGGAGGCAGACATTCACATGCATACAAGGAACTATCTGGAAGGCGGGCCTGCAGGCATACGCCGCACAATAAACAGGCTGAAGGGACAAAAACTCCTGCTTGAGCAGAGGCTCAGGGAAATACAAAACAAGTTGCCTTAGGAAAGCGCATTATTTTTAAATGACTTCCAAGCGGCTTTACTTATAGTTATCAATGGGGTTTTAGGGGGGGTTTTATGGCAGACAAGCCAGCGGCAAAAGACGACACTCTGAACTGGATTGAAAGGCGATTTTCATCCTTTGCGGGATACGTAAGCGCGCAGATAAGCCATTTTGTGGCTTTTTTGTTTCTGCTGTTTGCAGTGGGGGCGTTTTTCGGTGCCTTTGTTTATACCGCATATCCCCAGATAGGAATTTACCTTATAATTGCGCCCGCAGTTCTCGGGCTTATCGCATACTATAACAGGACAGTCGCAATAATTTTGTTCGCATTGTTTTTGGTTTTTGTTGTGTGATTTTATGGAAACAGTAACTCTTTCGGGAAACGAATTCAAGGCTCTTGCTTCAGAGACAAGAACAAGCATTATCAAGCATCTGCAGCAGAGAAACTACACTCTGAGCGAGCTTTCAAAAAAAACAAACCTTTCCGCTCCCACTGTAAAACAGCACCTTGAAATACTTGAAAAGGCGGGACTTGTACAACAGATGGACAACGGCAGAAAATGGAAATATTACAGCCTTACAAGAAAAGGCGAAAACATAACTTCCTCCGAAGAGCCGAAAAACATTCTGATTGTGCTAGCGGCAAACTTCATTGTGCTTGCGGGCGCGGTTTATTTTTTCCTTTCATGGCTCGTTGGGAACGGGATAATAGAAACAGCAAGGGATTTTTCCGAAGCAACAAAAATTGCGGGAAACTCCGCTCCTTTAGTCACAAGCGCTGCAACACCGCTGCAGGAAGCAGTCACTTCAACATCGCCTTTGCCGATAAGCTTTGAAACAATGGTTGTCTGGATTGCAGGAATAATTATTCTGTCCGCACTGTTCGGATTCTTTATTGCAAGGGCAACCAGGAAAAAATGATTTTTTGCACTTGTTCGTTGAAAAGCGAAACAGGCGCCTGTTTTAAAGCCTTTTTCAATCCGCGCTTCTTTCAGAGAAAATGAACAGCAAAGGATTATTCTGCTTTTTTCTTGTAATCAGCATTGCGGGAATGCAGGCAGCCATGCACGCGCAGGCATTGCAGGAAAATGAAAAATTCGAAAAAACAAGGAGCCTCAGCATTGAAATTGAAAGCCTTGATTTTGCAAGAACAATCATCGAGGAAAATGCGGATTTTATAGCGGAACAGGCAATGGCTGAAGAAATAAGGAACAACAATCAGGACACTGAAAGCATAAAGCAAAAGGCAAACGAAAAAATAAGCGCTTTTTTTGAAAAGGAAAAAGAATTCCTTGCAAGGGAAAAATCCCTCCAGCTGGGCTTTTTGCAGAACAATCCATCCCGGGAATTCCTCAATGAAAACTCAAGCCTGCTCCTGATAAGCTATGAAGGGTTTTTTTTCCTGGAATACAGCTTCACGGGCGGAATACTCAAAAACAATTTCCTGAAAGCAGAGATTGAATCCGAAAACGCAAAAAAAAGCCTTGAGCTTCCGATAAGTTACGTACAGCACGCAGTGGTGTTGAAATGAAAAAAGCGCAGCTTCATTTGGAGGCAATGATTGCACTGCTTTTTCTCGCGGGTTTTCTCGCAGTTGCAATTTCAGTGCTTGAAAATATCAGGGAGGCTGCGGCTTCTGCGGGAGATACTATTGCAGCGGAGGCTG
>DATDTD010000022.1:0-5001 GCA_035290965.1 archaeon
CACTCCATGCAATTTGTTCAGGGCGCCCGAAACAATTCCGACGCAATGGTCGGAATCCATCCCCGAAATGTTCAGCACAACGCTGCCCTTTTCTTCCAGCTTTTCCTTCAAAACAGAATAACCGGCTTTTTTGACTGCGGATTCAAGGTCATGCTCGGAAACAGCTGCGGAATCAAATTCAACGCTCGCATTGCCAGATGCAAAATTCACGTTTGCGCTTTTTACTCCCTCGATTTTTTGCAGGGCGCTTTCTATTGTAAGCGCGCAGCTCGCGCAGTGCATTCCGCCTATCGGAAGCGCAACTGTTTTTTTTTCAGACGGCTTTTCCTGTTCATGCAAATGCGTTCCATGACTTTTTTCGCTCGGTTCTTCCCGGTTTCCCGCGCGCTTTTCGGGCTGTTTTTCCAGGAACTTTTTTTTGCATGCAATGCTGCAAAAATAGAATTTTTTCCCGTTCTTTACGATCGTCAAGCCTTTTGCCGAGGCTTTTTTTTCGTCGACATCCATTCCGCAAACAGGGTCTTTAGCCATTGTCACCAGCGCTTTTTTTTGTATATAAAAATATTGTTGCAAAAACTTTAAAACCTTTAAAAAAACCTTTTTCGGCTTCAGCCTAATTTTGATTCTGAAACTATTTTTGCGCCGTAGGTTTTGAAAACCTCAAGGGAAAGAATCTTTTCTTTCGGGGCTTTTGACAAGTCGCATTCAACCCTGAAAAAATTCGGGAATTCAAAGCTTACCTTTGAAACTCCCTCAAGGCCTTTTAGTTCATTTGAAATCAGTGGCGCGTGGCCTGCGCAGGGAATATCCACCTGCAGAGTCAGCAGGTAATTTGCCCCCAAGGAGCCTGGGCTGCCCTGTGCAGTGCCCATGCCTAGACTTGCTGCCATTGGAAAAATAAAAAAGAAAAAAAGCATGTTGATTCCGATTGTTGATGAAAACATTGTCGCAATATATTTTTTTTTCATCATAATGCCGCGCAAAGAAAGGATTTTGTTCCTCTTCAGGTAAAACATTGCGGAAATTCCCGCGAACAGGAACGAAATTCCTATCAGAATATAAAAAAACAGCGGGTTCAGCAGAAGCGGCTTGAAAAATTCTATTGCGACAGTTGCCCCGAAAACAGAGGCAAGAATAAATGCAATGCAGCCTATGTGCGGAACAATCCCGAATAGTATCCCCTGTTTAAGCGAAGAATTTGCTTTTCCGGAATTTTTTCCGCTGCCCTTTGCGGAATAGCCGATTTTTTCCAGTTCTGCCGCAATTTCTGCAGGAGAAATTTTTTTTGCGTCAAAAGAAATTTTTGCTGTTTCAGAGGCAAAACTTGCCTCGGCGCTTTCAACGCCGTGCAGAGCAGACAATTTTTCCTTGATCAGCCGCGCACAGCCGCTGCAGTGCATTCCGCGTATTTCAAGCAAAATCTCTTCAGGCATTAAAACCACTGTAAATCAGGGAATATGCAAACAGCATAACTCCGCTTTGATTGTTGTTTTTAATATTTAAAATGCTTTCCAATAAAAAAAAATTGCGGGTTTTTTAATGCCCCGCATGTTCTTCCTTTTTCTTTTTTTCAGAATTGTTCATTCCCGTGCAACAGCCCATGGTAAAACCTCATTTTTTTTATGCGCACGCCCTGCGGCTGCAGCGTTTACCAGAATCTCCAGCTCGGGTGCATTACGACCATCATTGCAATAAAAGCAAAAGCAAACACGGCAAACCAGAAAAAGCCCTCCACAAGCCCCTTGTACTTTCCGATTTCTAGTGGCATGCTTTCTCATTGCTCCTTGCGCCGAAAAAACCCATTAACAAATGGGAACCTATGCAGACTGCTATTGCAACTGCAAAAACCAGTGAGCCGTTAAAGCCGAATGCCTGCAGGGCAAATATTGCTATTATGGGGAGAATGCAGCAAACAGCCATCATTGCAAAATGGCTTCTTTTTGCGGAAGCCCAGATTTTTTTCAGCATTCTTTCACTCCGCGAATTAAAATTCCAAAAAAAAGCAAGAAAAAAATAATAAAAAAAGGCAGCCGCTTAACAGCCGCCGACCATTGTTGAACCCGAACTTGGCTGTGTGGAATATCCCTGCGGAGCAGCAGCAGAATTATTTTGCGCTGTTTGCCCGCCTGCCGCGGCCAATCCCGTGCTCTGCTTTGCCAGCGAGCTGTTCAGGCCCGATAACTGCACTGCCTGGACAGAAGCAACTATCAAAACAATTGCGACTATAGCCAAAGCCAGATGTTCTATTTTCACGTTCAAGACAAAAACCTCCTTTTTTGTTTAATGCATTCCCATGCCCATCATTCCGGACTGCATTCCGTTGCCATTCGAGTGCATTCCGCAAGAGGGCATTTCTTCATTGCCGGAATCGTTTGAACTGCCATGCATTTCATTGTGCATTTCTGACATTTTGCCGCAGTCTTCAACTTTCATTCCGCAATAATCGCATACTCCGTCATTGTCCTTGTCCATCTGCTGTGCATCCATGCTCATGCAGTCGGCATGGCCTGCGCCGTTCATCATGTTTATCATTCCCGTACTTCCGCTCTGCATCATGCCCATCATTCCTGCAGCCCCTGCTGCGCCAGAATGCATCGGGCAGGCAGCGCCTGTGCCCGGATTATTCGCTGTTGAATCGGCTGATGTGCCTGAATATGCAGCGCTAAAATTCGCCCCGGCAAAGCCGAGAAGCGAAACCAAAACTACTGCCAGAATTGCGCCGCTCAGCATCCAGATTTTTTTACCCATTTTAACACCCTCCTACCATTGAACTGCCCGACCCCGAAGAGGAAGTCTCTTTTTCAAGGCCCCTGTATTTGTTCGAGGCAAGATTTATGTAATTGAATTCAATGCCCTTCTGCTTCATAACAGCCGCCTTTTGCGCAAGGACTGAAGGAAAGAACAGAGTCTTCCATTTTCCAAGCTCTTCAAGAATCTGGTCGTCTGTAAACTCGCTGCCGTGCTTTGAAATCAGGTATCTTGCAAGGCCGCGCATTGCATAACTGTGCGCGCATCCGCATGCGGCAGTTCCGTCAGAAAAAACAAGTGTCGTCGCACCGCAGCAATACTCGCAGGCAATCATGGAACCAATCGTGATAAATCTCTGCAAATCGTTTCCCGTAAGCTCTATTCTCGTGCTGCTTTTCTCCTGGTCAAAGGCAGACAAAACAGCAATTGTAGAATCCGCTTTTTGCGGGTTTGCAGTGGAAACATCGTCATACCTGATTCCAAGTTCTGCGCCGTAAACAGCCGGAACTCCCGTGGGGCTTACGCTGGAAAAGTTTGCCGTTGTGTTTCCGCTTGGCTGTGCTGCGCTGCCAAGGCGCGCGGGTATTATTCCGTGCATTTCATAGTTCATTTTCTCGTCAGCTGTCCAGCCCGACATGTCAAGCGTTCCCGTGACCTGGCTGTTCCCGCCAAGCGAAAGCATTGAATTGATCTGGGCCTGCTGCAAAGAATTGAAAAAAAGTACAAGGACAGTCGCTGCGAGCAAAACACCCAGAACAATAACTATATTTGATGGCTGTTTTTTTCCGCTTGAAAAAGTTTCAGAAGATTGTTTATTTTCAGTTTCCTGTTCGCCCATGAATCCACCCGTCCCAAAAAAAGCATTTCCAAACTAACCCAGAAAAGCTTTACAACTATTGTAAAGCATTACATTTTTAAAGGTATCGCGGCCTTTAGTCTTATAACAAAGTAAATAGTGATTCGCATGGAACTTTCAAAAATAAATTTCGAAAAGGAAGGCCTCGGCTCTCTCGTGGGAAGCCTTGAAGCAGATGTCCTTGACGGACTCTGGCATTCCGGGGAGAAGCAGAGCTGCAGGCAGGTATTTGATTTTGTAAAAAAAAGAAACAAGGTTGCCTACACGACAATTACAGTTACTCTTGACAGGCTGTATGCGAAGGGGCTTGTCGAGCGCGAAATTGAAAAGGGCAAAGGCGGCCTGAAATACAGGTACGGCGCGAAAATTTCCAAGGAAGAGCTTGGGCAGAACCTTTCCAAAAGGTTTGTTAATTTTTTGAAAAAAAACTTCGGGGAATCCTCAATAGCGTATTTAAGAAAGAATATTTAAGTTTAAGGACTGCATTTAAAGACTGCAATTTTGCGTTGTGTTTGAATGGTTTCTGAACTGGACTGCATAAGCACGTGCGTAATGGGCCAGGGCCCGGTAATTTCCGGCCTGAATATTTTTTTAATCGCAACAATAATTGTTGCAGCAATAATCCTTGTTTTTTTCCACAGAAGATTTGCAGTGAAGTGGAATTTGCTTTTGAAGGCAGTATTCCTGACTGCAATCTTTTCCTTGCTGATTGTATTGTTTTTTGCCCAGAGCCATGACCTCTCGATTTTCAAGGCGCTTCACACAACTGCGCTGTTTCTGATATTCGTTTTTTTTGCGACATCTTATCTGCTGACTCCGTTCATTGCCCAGATCGGCCTGAAAAGGCGCTTTGACCCAAAAACAGAAAAAATCCTTTCCGAGGAATCCGCCAACCTTGGCATGAAAAAGCCGAACCTCTATGTCTTTGAAGATTTTAACAGGACTGCCTTTGTTGTTTCAGGACTGAAAAAAACAGTTTTCCTTTCCACGGGACTGCTTTCAAAGCTTGATTCAGAGGAAATACGCATTGTCATAGTGCACGAATTATTGCACTTAAAGAGCGGGCTTTTCAAGACAAAAAGATTTTTCCATGCCGTAAGGGCGGGCTTTTTCGGGCTTCTTCCTGTGAAGCTTGAAGAGCTTGATACAATAGAGGAAATGCGCGTGGACAACAAGCTTCTGCAGAAGGGCCTTGACATAAAAAGAATAAAGCAGAAGCTCTGACTGTTTCTTTTTCCTGCTTTGCCCCCGCAGTGAAAGGTTTAAATAACAAATGCTTTACAATTGATGTAAAGCTTTTGTTGTGATGCAATGAAAACCAAATTTCTTATTGTAATCTTTTTCGCGCTTCTATTTGCCGGCTTTGCGGGCGCGCAGGGCACAAACACTGCAGTCAT
>DATDTD010000023.1:0-33707 GCA_035290965.1 archaeon
TGCGATTGTTTCCCTTTTTTTCTGCAGTGTTTTTGCAGTGCCCGCAAAAGCGTTTTCCTCGGGTGTTTTTTCTTTTGCCATGCTAGGATTTAGTTTAAACTGCTTAAAAACATTTTCCCGTGTTTTTTGTGCATGTAAAAATTAGTTTTGTTTAAAATTGGCGGGCTGAATTTTTTTTACGGTTTTCTTTTCAACCGCACTGGTTTTCTCTGTGGAATTTGTCCGGAAACTTTTGTAAAGCCGGCTTCTTCTGAAACAATTGCATAGCCCCTTCTGCGCATAAAATTTGCGAATTTCGGGTTTGTATTGCCGTGCATTGCCCTTATGCCTTTTTTTCTCAGAAAGGCTTCTATTCTGCTGAACAGATTGTCTGTTATTCTTGCCTTTGTTATTGCCGGCAGCGGCTGTGTAAACCTGTAATCCGCCAAGCAATAGGAATTTCCTTTAGTAGATCCCATTGCCAGGGCAATGGGCCTTCTTTCTTCGTTCAAAAGCTCGAACCAGATTCTTTTTTTTGCAGGATCATCGGGATACTCGTAAATTCTCAGTTCATAACCGTTTATTTTTTCAATTTTTGTTTTTATTTTTTTCATTTTTTAACCCGAGTATTTTTGCCTTTTTCAGTTCTTTCAAATTTTTTGCCCCGCTCAAAAACATTGCAATGCGCAGTTCTTCAATTACTTTTTCAAGGTATTTTTTTACTCCTTCAGAACCTGCTTCCTGCTGTGCCTTTAAAACAGGGAGCGCAATTCCCGCAAGGTCTGCTCCCAATGCAATTGCCTTTGCCACATCAAGCCCGCTTCTTATTCCTCCGGATGCAATTATTTTTCCTTTAAAGTTTTTTCTGCACTGCACAATGCTTTCTGCTGTTGCTATCCCATAATCCCAGAATGTTTCTCCCAGTTCCTTGTTTCCTCTCAAAGAGTCTATTCCTGTCCAGCTTGTTCCGCCCGCTCCCGCTACATCTATTGCCTTTATTTTTGTTTTTGCAAGTTTTTTTGCTATTCCCGCTGAAATTCCATGGCCGACTTCTTTTACATAAACAGGCTTTTTTAGTTTCCTGCTTACTGAATCAATTGCCTTCAGAATTCCCCTGAAATTCGTGTCGCCTTCTTTTTGCAGTGCTTCCTGCGCAGCATTCAGATGGATTGCAAGCGCATCCGCCCCTATTTCTTTGAGCGCTTTTTCAATCTGCTTTGCAGAATACTGCAATAATTGCGCTGCCCCGATATTCCCCGCCAAGAATATTCCGGGTCCAACATCCCTTACAAAATAAGTTTCCTTTAATTCCGGCTTTTCAATCATTGCGCGCATGCTTCCCAGTCCCATTCCTATTCCAAGCGATTGGCATGCCTTTGCAATGTCCTTGTTTATCTGGGTTGCCTCTTCACACCCGCCTGTTATTGCCTCAACCATCAAGGGAGCGGAAAATTTTTTTCCAAGGAATTCTGTTTCAAGCGAAATTTCTTTTTTGTTTATTTCAGGGAGAGTTTTATACTCCAGATCAATTCCCTTAAACCCGATCTTCTCAAATCCGGTTGTCTTTTCCCTGAACTGGACATTTTGATTGCACGCAATGCGCAGGTGCTCTAACTTTCGATTTTGGGTCTGCATTTTTAAAACCGCATTTTTGTTCCTTTAATTTTTTTTCCAGTTAATGCCCTGAAAACGCTTTGTTTTTCGTTTGCATTAAAAATCAGGGTTGTTGTTCCTTTTAATTGTTCTCTCAGTTTCATTAGCTTCCCCTTCATTCCCTGCGTTACATCCACTGTTGTTGCTTCTCCCACTTTTTTTATTATTGAATCAAAGTTTTTTTTGTTTATTTCCGGGATTCTTTTTGCTTTCGGGTTTTTTTTCGGGTCTTCGGAAAACACGCCTGAAACATCCGTCCCAAAGAAGATTTTTTTGGGAAAGAATTTTTTTGCAAAAAACGCGATTATTGCGTCTCCCGAAAGAACGCTTGCATTGAGTTTTTTGTCAGGAACCATTTGCCCGAAAAGCACAGGCACTTTTCCTTCTTTCAATGCGCTTTCTATTTTTTCAGTTTCAAACTCAATTATTTTTTTTTCTTCCTGCAAAACTATTTTGTTGGGGTCGAATGCAACCGCATTGATTCCCGCTTCCTGCATTTTTTTTACTACTCTGCTGTCCAAAAAATTGCAGTCCCTGATTGTTTTTTCCAGCCCTTCTTTTTGTTTTTCAGTAAAAACCCCGTTGTTTATTCCGTATTCAAAAACATTCGTGTGGCCGAAAGGCCCTGCCCCGTGCACTAAAATTAGCGAAAACTTTTTTTTCTTCATTGCTTTTTTTATTTCCAAAGCAATTCTTTCCAGCTCTGCTTCCCTTATTTCAAATTTGTTCTCTTCTTTTGCAGTGATTACCGAGCCGCCAAGCTTTATTATGTATGGATTAAGCATTTTTTTTCACATTTTTATTTTTTTAAAATAATTTTCTATAGGGTATGCCCTTTCCTGCATTTCCCTGAATAGCGTTTCATAGAATTTTATTACTTCTGTTTTTTTATGGATTATCCCTGTAATGGCCCCGCCAAATTGCAGGACAGTCATTACTTTATCTTTTGCAAGGTATATGCCCAAAGGGAACAGCTCGTCTATTAATGTTATAGATACGTTGTGTTTTTTTAGCTTGTTTTTTATTTCCGCGATTATTTTTTTGCATTCTTTTCTGCCCTTTTTTTGCATCATCAACCTAAAAAAATCGTCAACGGCTTTTTTGCAAACAATGAATTCGAACCGGCTCCCTTCCTTGAATTTTCTCAAATATAGATTATTCAGCAGCAAAGGCGTGCTGTCTTTTGTGTCTGTAAGCGCTTCTCTTGAATTTACAATAATTTCTTGTATGTTTGAGAATTCTGCCGGCGCTCCTGCATAAAATAGGTAGGGAATTGCAGGGTATCTCAGGATATATTTTATTTCCTTTTCTTCGGCCAGCATTTCCATTAGTTTGAATACGAATTCCTTTTTTTCCTTTATTATTTCAAAATCGTTTTCCGGCTTTTTTTCCTCTGTTATTATCTCTACCATTTGTTTTTGCTTTTTGACAAATCTTTCAAAATCCGTGTTCAAGAAATCAATCATTTTTTGTTCAAGGCTAGGTACCGAGTATATTGCCGGAAAACCGGGCGTTTTTTCAATTAGGTTCAAATTTATCAGCTTGTTCAGGAAAGTGTATATTTTGCCTTTTGGAATCTTTAAATTTTCACATAGGGAATCTGCAGTCATGCCCTTTTTTGCAAGCGCTGAAATTAAGAGGACATCTTTTTTTGTCAAATTAAATTCAGACTGCAAAATCTGTAATAATCCGTCTTTCATTGTTTACCCCCTCTTAATCGTTGAAACTGGTTTAAGATGCAAGATATAAATATACAACACCCCAAAAATAATATAAATAAACCGTTTATCTGTGTTAAGTATGTTTGTTCAAATTTCTTCCAAAAAATGTGTTAAGTCCGCTGTAATTGAAATTCTCAGCAGCAGGTGGCCATTGAGCATTAAGGCTTTGCACTGCATTATCCTTCGGCAGTATGCTCTTGCGGTTTCTTATCAGGCAGTTCACAAAGTGGTTAAGCAGCTTCTTGAAGAAGCCATAATTGAAAAAAACGGGCGCTGCTATTGTTTGGACAGGGGCTGGATTTCAAGAATAAAAATTTTTTGGGCTGAAACAGAAGCCGCATATTCCCAGCAAAATACAATTGACAGCGAATTTGAATTGTTTCTTCCCTCTTTGCTGCCGATGCAAAACAAATTCAGATAGAAATTCCTTTTTGTTTTAAAATTTCTTTTACGTTTTCGTTCAGAATGGTTTTTTTCTGGCTTGTTGGCAGCACTTTTGGCGCGCCGGCTTTGTCTACAAAGTGCACTGGCCAGTCTTCTGCGTGGCCCATTTGTTTCACATAATCTTCAATTATTCCCTTCACTTTGTTTGCTTCCTGTTTTGTTGTTATTATTGCAACGCTCGGTCCTGTGTCCATTGAAGCATAGCAGTTCATACCTTCCTTTCTCATTAGATTTATTTTTCTTAAAATATCCAATGTTTCCGGTTCCCAGCTGAAAAAACCCCCGCCGCTTACAAGAATATGGAACAAATTCAGCGAATCCAATTCCGCAATTTTTCCGATTGTCGCAACATCATCCGCTTTTACTGCGTCCATGAGCCTGATACATTTTTCAGGTTTTTTTACTGCCCAGTCCTGGTACCATTCGCTTTTCTCTCCTGCGCCGTGCGCGTCCTCTGTTTTTACTTTTGAAGGGATGGGGACTGCAACTACTTTCAGGTTTGTTTCTGGCTTTTTGTCAAATCTTACTCCAAAACTTTCCAAGGCGGGAATTCCTTTGTAGCTTAGCCAGACGCTCCAGCCTCCGCAGGCACTGCTTGTGCCGCTTCCCGAAAAATATCTTGCAAGCGTGCTCAGGAATCTTGTATTTGTTTTTAATTCCGGCATCAGGGCTTCAGTGAAAGCCATGGCTGTTGCGCCCGCAGCCGCAGCGCTTGTTCCAAGCCCTTTTCCTTTTGCCTGGACTTTTGCAATGTTTTCCGATACAAAAACAAATTTTGTTTTTATGCCTGTCCATTCGTCGAGCCTTTGCAGCATTACATCCATTCCCTTCAGTCCTTTTGTATCCTCAATCAGCTTTCCGTCAACGATGTAGACGTTTTCTTTCAGGCTTTTGTCAAATCTCAAATAAGTAACTGCTTTTGTCGTGTCATGGCACATTTTTACCTGCGGAAAATATGCTATTCTTTCATCCTTGTCCGCGTTTCCCATGTATTTCTCTATTCCCATTATAGGATAGGCTTCAACAAGAACTTCCGCACTGCTTTTTTCTGTTTTTGAAATATTCGGCCAGTTTTCTTCCCTCCAGTCAATATTTTTTTTAAGCCATTCTTTGCATTTTTCGTTGCCTTTTTTTATTTCTTCCAATTGGCTTTGCGTCAAATCCAATGCTCCCATTATTTCCCTCTCCTTCTTTGTTTTTTTGCAAGATTTGCCTTTACTCTTGCTCCCCAGTTTTCTACTTTTCTTGCCCTTCGAATTCTTCTTGCGGCATCCCTGCTTAATGCCAGGTTCCGCATTAAGTGCATGAATTGCCCTGCGTTTTCAACCATTCTGAATTTTCCATGCGCGCCGGGGACGTCCTTCATTAATCCGTCTTCTGTTGGAACATCCCCTATGGCTTTTATTCTGACTCTCGGCTTTCCTGTTCCTTGCTGCCATCTTGAAACAATTCTTCTTGAAGTGCTTCCCTTGTTGACTGAATAAGGAAAAATGTTTACTCCGCTTTTTGTTATTACTCCTTCAACATCTCTTGGAATTTTTCCCATTGCTTTTAACTGGTTAATTGCTTCTTTGACTGCTTCCCCGAGCGGTTTTGCGGCTTCCGGAGAATTCGGGACAAATCTTACCTGGACAAGTTTCCCAGCTTTTTCTGTCGCATTCGACGCGTTTATCCCCCTCGCTTTTATTTCAGCTTCAACTGCCTGCTCAACAATTTTTTTTACTCCCAAAAAGCCAGCCGCTTCCGGAGCATAGGAAATTTTCCCGCCCGGCATTATTCTGTACAGCCCGTTTTCACAGTAAAATTCAGAAGAATGCATTAATCCAAATTTTTCTATTCTTGGCAAAAACTCTTTTTGCACCCAGGGAGCTGCTCTTGCAGTTATAAAGACAAATTTTGCATATCCCGCTTCCCTTGCTTTTACAAGCATTTCAACTGTTGAATCCAGGACTTTTCTTTCTTCCGGCTTTCCTTCTGTAGTAAAAACACCGTCGATATCCAAAAAAAGAACTCTTTCCCTTGGCATTTTTTTTTCACTTCCGCATTTCCTCTTTTTTTCCTTTTGCCCTGTGCCTTTCTTCCTCAAATTTTTTCTGCATTTCTGTTTTTTCCAGTTCTTTTCCCGCAAGCGCATTGAGTTTTTTTATTTTTTCAATTATTATCCCGATGCATTCATCAACTGCCCTGTCCCAGTTGTCTGTTTCAACTATTGGAATGCCAAATTCTTTTGCCTCTCTTTCAAGGTTTTTCTGGAAAAAGGCATAGGTGTCAAGCGCTTCCAATAATCTTTGTGAGCCACCCTTTAAATGCGTTTTTTTAATCCTGTTTTTTACTCTCGTTTCCCAAATTTTTCTGCTTTTCAAACTCAGCACAATCGGAATAAAGCTCGGATGTTTCAAAGTGTCTTCGTGATACTGTGACGGCAGAAAGTGCAGGTATTCGTAAACCATGCTTTCCCCGTCTCTTATCCCCCTGTCGGCTACAAGCCTTTCCATTGCTTGGTTTGCAAGCTTTGCCTGCGCGTTAAACCCCTTTATCATGTTTTCCTCTGTTTTTTCACCGAAGATTTTCCATGTTTCATACATTGAAACAAAAAAAGCAGGCTCTTTTTCCTGGCTGATAAATTCCCGCAAGGCAGCCCTGAAAGCGTCTCCCCCCATTACATCTCCAAGGCCGAAAGCAGTTGCTATTTCCCTTGACATTGTTGTTTTTCCTATGCAGGGAAAAGCCGCGATTAAAGGCAGAACAGGCTCTTTCAATTTTTCTTCTCCAATTAGTTCCTTGTATTTTTTCCAGGTTAAATACCTGTCCAGGTATTTTTTGCCTTTTTTTTCAAGCTCTTTTTCAAATGGCTTTTTTGAATTGAGTATTGCGCCTATTTCCTTCAAGCTTAGCCCAGTGCACAATAGCAAATCGTCTTTTTCATCGTAAATAGTCATTTTTTCACTTTTTTTCAATGACTTTTGCGCCTGGTGCGACTTTGTATTCTATTGGTTTTTGCCCGCGCTTTTTTAATTCTGCAAGAACTTTTTCCGCTTCTTTTCCCCAGCTGATTGCATTGATTACTTTGCCGCCGCCCGCAGTCCAGTAAACAGGCAGTCCTGATTCCCTTATTTCTTCAACGTCAATCACTGCATTCATCATTTCTTTTTTCCTGCATCTTTTTCCGGATGATTCAATCAGATAATGCGCGTTTGAACAGTTTTCTTCGGCAACTGAAAAAACAAGATTCCAGTCCTTGTCCAATAATCCGAGCTTTATTTTTGCTATCCACTGCGGAACCATTTTCAATCTGTATTCGTAAAAAGTGTTTGCCCTTGTCAGCTGGAAGATTTGCTCTGCAGAAACCCTTGTCGGATAATCAAAGCCCATTGCAAAAATCCGCAAATCCTTCAGGTCTTTTTCCGAAGCCAATTGCTTTCCATAGGGCGCGCCTATCCCCTCTACAACCATTATATTCAGGCCGCCGTAAATTGCCCTTATTGCTGATTCAGAAACCATCATCCCGAGCTCTGCAATTTTTCCGATTGGAAAATTTGTTTCAAACAATTCGTTCAATGCAACAACCAATGCTGCGGCTCCCGCATCGCTGCTTCCCGAATAAATCGCATAATTTGTGGATTCGACTTTTATGCCGAAATTTTTTCCAGATTCTTTCTGAAAAATTTTCAGGACCTCTGAAACAGACATTGTCCTTTCTTCGGGCAGTTTTTCCTTGCCGACAATAAAACTGTCAAGCTTTCCCGAACTTGTTTTTTCCACTGTTGTTTCAGTCCTTGTCTGTTCCTTCAGGTCAGTTACAGCCAATCCCATTGTATCATGCAGCGGCCATCTGTTGTCTCTTACGCTTGAAACAAAAACAACAGGAATAGTCGGATATGCAACTGCTTTTACTTTTTCCACTCTTATCATCTCCGTGTTTAGAATTCTAGCTGAGTTTTAATAAAAACCTTTCTAATGCCAGTCAAGCCCTTTTTCTACGTTTAACTGCAGGGGGTATTCTTGCTGTCGCCCTTCTTTGCAGTCTTATTCTTTGGCCATGTTCGGTATGGATAAGTGTTCCTAGAAGGTCTTTTGCGTGTTGTAATACCAAGCTCGGCTTTTCATTCAGAGGCAGCCGTTCCACTCTTTCGAGGCTTGTATTTCCTGTAAGCACCAATGCAGACCTTAGGCCGTTTGTTTTTGCATCTTTTATTCCGCTTAAGGAATCTTCTATTACCCACTGTCTTCCAGGTCTTATCCCCTGTGCGGCAAGTCGTTGCGAAACCTCTGCAAACATCCCGGCTTTTTTTGTTTTGTCCCCGCCATAGTATACATCATTCACATTGAAATAACGGGTTATTCCTGCTTCTTTCATAAAGGTGTCTGCGTTGACTTTTTTTCCTGCAGTAACTATCACGATTGGGATCCCTTTTTTATTTGCCCAGTAAAGCATTTGCCTTATCTTTTCAAGTCTTGGTTCTTTTGCTCGAATTACAATTGGCTTCTTTCCAGATAATTCAAGTTTTCCATCTGCTCTTAATGAGTGGAATCTTTTTTCCGCTTCGTCAATTAATTGCCATTCTTTTGCTGTCAACCCTTGTCTTTTTTCTGCAACAGTTCTTGGGTTTGCTTTTGCTTCTTCAATGGAAATTCTTTCTTTTTGCAGAATATATAGCCCGGCTAAAAAATCTCTTGTAATATGAAATTCTCCTTCGCTTCTAAGTTGATATATTTGGGGAGTAATTCTAAACATGATTCCAACTGACTCAAGCGCTTTTGTCGCAACCTCGCACTGCCTTCTTGTATGATCAATCAGGACTCCTTCCAAATCAAAAATAAAAGCGATTGTTTTTTGCTCCGCCATTTAATCACTTTTTTCTGCATTTGAACAGGACAACAGGGTAGGTTATTTTGAAATTTCCCCCTGGTTCTTCAATAATTTTGTATTCGCCCCAGGAGTGCGACCATCTTTGTTTTGCTTCTTTCAAAAACCTAAAATACTGGTCTAATGCTTTTTGCGTCATCTGTCCTTCTGCAACCCAGTTTTTTGTGTCTACATTTGAAACAGTATGCTGAATGTCTTCGACAACAAAACCGGCTTCATTTAACAGGCGAATCCATTCTGCCTCTGTCGGCACATTCATTGGAGTTACTTTTGGCGTGGTGGTTCTTTGTTTTGCCATTCTCTCTGCATTCTGGAATTCTTTGAGTCCCTCAGGAGAAACCATGTCCTGCAGAACAAACAAGCCGCCTTTTTCCGTTATTCTTGCGATTTCTCTCAATGCTTTCCTTTGTTCATGTTCTGGCATGTTTTTAATTGCGTATCTGCAAAAAGTGTGGGTGAACTCGCTGGTTTGTGAATTTGTCCTTCGAACGTCACCAATTTTGATTTCTCTGTTTTGGGTTTTCGGAATTTTTGCCAATCCTTCAGGCGTCAAATCAATAAAAGTAGACTGCACATTAGAGCCGTTTGCTTGTATTCTTTTTTCAAGTTCCAATCCGACTAATCCGTTGCCGCAGGCCAGATCAGCAATCCTGTAATTATGGCCTGCTTCAAAGCCGCCCAAATAATATAACAAGTCATATCCTTTTGCCGCAGTATACGTTGGATTTACCCTTGTTTGTATCCTCCTGTATCTTTGCCTTTGGATTTCTGCATATCTTGCTGCTACTTCTTGCCGCCCTTGTCCTTTTGCTGTTTTAAACGCTACCCTGATTTTTGAGGAAACTCCGCCTGGCAGGCTTCTGGGTTTTCTTCCGCGGGTTAAGCACTTGATTAGTTTTTTCCCAGCTCTTGAAACAGTAATTTTTATCCCCTACAAAAATTAATTTTTTTTAGTTTTCTTGTTTCTTATTTTACTAACGCCAAACTAATATTTTTATTAAATCACTTTTTCCTCACAATCATTTCGTATAATAACGGGCTTTGTGTTGAATAGATTGTAAAAGGCTTTTGGTTTTCCCCTATCAGGCCTGCATTTCGCATTGCGTCGTGGTACAATTCAGGGGGCCTGTGCCCTTCCCAATATTTTATCTCTGTTTGTGGCATTCCATTTTCCAAAGCAGTGCCCTCAAGCTTTTTCAAATATTCCCCGAAATTAATGGGTTCTCCTCTTGCAGCTTTCCTGTCAAACCATTCAAGGAACTCTGCTTTTCTTTCAGCCGGAAAATGCAGCAAAGAAACCCATGTTGAAAGCATTTCCCTTGCTGTTTCATGCTCTGTAGGAACTCTTCCCCTTGAAATTCCTGAAATTTTTCCCCTGCCTACGAATGCAGTTCTTTTTTCAGCTTGAATTGTCCTTGCGCCTTTTTCAAAAAACCTTCCGTATTTGTCCACGCGCGCGCCTTCCGGCGCAATCACAAGATTCGGGGCTCTCCATGCCGCATGCCCCCAGTCCCAGAAAATAAATGCGCCGTCTTTTTTCAGCAGCCTTTTCACTCCTTCAAAAGTAGGCTCTATTGCTGAGGCATGATGCAGTGCAGCGCCGCTCGTTGCAATGTCAATTGTCCCGAACAAATGCGCAATCCTGTTGTTCTGCATTAATCTTGAAATGTTTTCCCGTATTACAATTACCTGTTCTTTTCCAACTAATCCTCTGCGCATTAATTTTCTTGCAGTGCTTTTCAGTCCGCCCGCCATTACATCTACAAGAACCACTCTTACCCTGCTTCGCAGTTCCCTTGGAATGGAATTAATAATCGGGACAATTGTTCCTCCTCCGCCGCAGCCCAAATCAAGAATAGTAATCGGTTTCCCCTTTTGCAGCCTGCGCACTGCTTCCTGCGCAACCATGCCTGCATTGTATTCGTTTGCAAGTGCCGGAGTCGGCTTTGCTGCAGTTTTTTTTGCCCGCCCGATTAAAGTTGAAATTGTTTTTGGCGACAAGGAAGCCCATTCTTCTGAAAAAGACTTCAGCGCCCTTGCCTGCAGCGAATCAAAAATCGCTTTTTCAAATTCAATCCTTGCAAGAGGGTCCCTTGCAATCTGCCTTGCAACTGCGGGGCTTTTCAATGCCTTCTGCAAAAATTCAATTTGCCCCCACTGCCTTGCCGCAAATTCCATTGGAACCCTGCTTGCATCACTGCTCATTCTTGTAGGATATTCCCTGTGCGCGTACGGCTCAAAATGCCTCTGCAAATCCCTTCTTGTTTCTGCTGCAAGAGTTCCTTTTCCCAAGCCCATTGCTGTGAAAACTCTTCTTCTTATTTTTCGCGGCATTTGTTTCACACTTTTTTTTCACGGCACGCAGTCAGGGTCTACCAAATCCGGGTATCCAGGAGGCCCTGTTGCGTCCCACTTTCCGTCTCCGTCATTGTCCCAGCCGTCGCTGCAGTTTCCGGCTTCGGGGCTTTCAACAAGAGGTCCGGAGAGTTCCGGATCAATGCCTTTTACTAATCCGTCAACCAGTGCCTGTGCGTGCAGCATGTAATAATCGATAGGCACTTCATGGTCCCATGGCCCGGGATAAATAAAAGCCCCTTTCACTCCTCTTTCCCTTAAAATAAAGCCGACTTTTTGCGTAATCTTCGGATCCCAGTAAAGCTGCGTTGCATACCAGTTAACAGTGCTCGTGCTGAAACTAATCCAAGGAATTGTCCCCGTAAATCCAGTTTGGTCGAGATTCATTATGCTCTGAAAAGTTTGGAGATTTGGGCTGTGATACAAGTCGGGAGCCGGAGCATCCCCTGTTCCCGTGGGCATGCTGGAATTTGAGATATACCAGCTCTGCGTTGTATTGCCGTATTGGTCTGTCCGAATTCCCTTTGCAATTCTCTCGGGGTTTTCATTGTAAAAAAACGCCTGTGTTGAAGGGTTGTGCACTTTTATTACCCCCATGATGTCAGTTCCCCGTTCTCCGACAAAATTATAAAATTGCAAAAACCTGTCAGGCAAAGTTCCTGAGTAGTGCGTAGTATTATTACCCAAAGAGCCCAGATACGCGTCTTCTGTAAGCGTCGGTTTCCAGCCCCAGAGTTCAGTGTCAAGGGAAACAGTGTCAGTTGCATTGATTTCCGCAATATTCATAAGATTGTCCAGCCTTGTAAGCTCGCGCTGCCATGCAGTTCCTGTATATGCAGGGTCGATTGCACGGCTGCTTGGTATCAGGCGGCACAGGCAACCGCCTTTAGGTTCGCTTGCAGGGCAGCCGTCTCCTCCGACAAAAGTTTTTCCATCACAGCAGGAAACAGGCACGTCCGGATAGTCAGGAATATTGTCAAATTTTGCAGCGCAGGTATACGGGTCAAAACCCGGGGTATCAAAATATTTTGCAGTGTCGGTTATTTCCTTGTCTGCGCCTGGCGGCAAAAACCAGTGCCCTGTTGATTCGTTCAGCATAATTTGCATTCCCCCATCACGCATGCCCTGCAATTGCTCCTGCAGCCGCGCATACCTTACCTGTTCTGAAGGAATTTGAAGGTTAAAAACATCAGTCCAGATATGAATTCCAGTGTGCGTGAATCCAATGCCCTGCAACTGCCTGAAAGCAGGGAAATATTTCGAATCCCAAACATCCTGAATGGGGCCTGCATCGATATATGGCGCCCAGGAGCTGAGCGTAAAGCATCCCCCGCATGTTCCCCATTCATTGTTTGTGCATGTCTGGGATCCCGTGCATGTTCCTGCAGTGCCTGTATTCTGGCAGATCCTTTTTTCTCCTTCAATGCAGGTGCTTGGGCAGTCAGTGTCGCTTCCATTGCATCCGCTCGGGCAGCAGTTATCCCCTCCTGTGCATGCAGTTGTATCTGTCCATGCGCAGGCATAATCCTGTACTGATCCAATAATGCTTGTGCAGTAAGCTGTTTTGCATAGTTGCGGAGTGCAGTCAGATACATCAGTGCATGCCTGCCGCTGACTTGTATCGCAGGTTCCCGCTAGGCAGGTTCCCCCAATGCTTCCCACTGTGCAGGCTGTTCCGTTTGCTGCATTGCTTTGATATCTGCATTCCCCGCTGCTGCATATCCCCGGAGATGTTTTGCATTCGGGCGGATTATTGCACTGGCCGCTGTCAGTGCATTGCTGCGCGCTTTGAACGCAGCAAACAGGCTCTGGGCTTGTGCAGTCAAAATTTCCCTGTGAGTGTTGTGAAAATCCCGCCGTGCAGTTAGGCCCGACCTGGCATGTTCCCCCGCTTCCAGCGCATGTTACTGTTCCCGCCGGCAGTGTTGCAGTGCACCTGTTTTCCCCTGCGCTCCATGTGCAGGAATAATTGTTTCCGCTTATTGTGATTGTTTTGTCTGCGCAGAGCGCCTGCAGGGGATATGCAGCGCACTGGGTTGTTGCGATTGCCAGTGCCTGGCTGCTGTTCAGGACTGTTGCCGCGGAAAAAAGCCCTATAATTAAAATTGTTGAAATTAATATTCCGCTTCCTATAATGAGAAGATATTCGAGGCTTCCCTGTGCTTTTTTTTCGTGCATGGTGATTTATTATTCGATTACCTTGAATTTATACCCGTAGGCTATGGCTCCTTCTGGGTCAATGTCGGAAATTTTTCTGAAGATTTTTTTCACTTTTGCACCGATTTTTATTTTTTCCTTTTCCGAATCCACTATCTGGCTTAATATTTTTGCCTTGTTGTCAAGCTCTATTATTGCCAAAAAATACGGGGTTTCCTTGTCAAAGCCGAAAGGGCCTACAAAAACCTCTGTAAAGGAAATTATTTTTCCAGTGAACGGCATGTCTTTTTCCACAAGAATTCCCTTTCTCCTGCAGTTCGGGCAGATAGGCCTCGGAGGAAAAAAGCTTGTCTTGCAGTTCTCGCAGTAGTTTCCCTTCAGATAATATCTTTCCGGATATTTTCTCCATTGCAATGGCAGTGAATGATGCACCATAAAATCACATTCAAAAAATTATTCTATTCTCTCCCCGTCTTCCTTTAGTTCTTCAATCAATCTCTTTTTTTCAAGCTCTTTTCTTTTTGCGATTGCCCTTATATTCCTTAATCTCTGTTTTGTTCCATGGCTTGCCTTAATCCATCTTATAAGGCCGCTTTTTTTTCTTGGTTTTCCCGCAGGCATTAAATCACTTTTTCTTCAAATTATTTTTTTCCGTTTGCGGCTTTGTAAATATGCACTACTGCTGTTGCCCCGCTTCCGCCCACATTATGGGTTAGGCCGATTTTTGCGTTTTTTACCTGCCTTTTTTCAGCCTTGTTTGTCAATTGTAAAAATGCCTCTATTGCCTGTGCAACTCCAGTTGCTCCCACAGGATGCCCCTTTCCCTTTAATCCGCCGCTCGGATTAATCGGGATTTCGCCTTCCATGGCTGTTTTTCCCTTTTCAGTTGCTTTTCCGCCTTCTCCTTTTTTGAAAAATCCCAAATCCTCTATTGCCATTATTTCCGCTATTGTAAAGCAGTCGTGAACTTCTGCAAAAGAAATTTTTTTTGTTTCTGTTTTTGCCTGTTCGAATGCCTGCTTTGCCGCAATTTTTGTCGCAGTCATTTCAGTCAGGGATTTTCTTCCGGTTAATGCAAGAGAATCCGATGCCTGTGCGGATGCAATTATTTCAACGGGATTTTCACAGAGCTTTTTTGCCTTTTCTGTTTCGCACAGAATAACCACTGCTGCTCCGTCAGTCAATGGCGAACAGTCAAGCAGTTTCAGCGGAGAAGCAACGTATCCCGATTGCATTACTTCCTGCACTGTCACTTCCTTGTGGAACTGTGCATTGGGATTGTTCATTGCATGTTTGTGGTTTTTCACTGCGCATTCAGCCATCTGCTCTTCTGTTGTGCCGAATTCGCGCATGTGCTTTCTTGCCATTAGCGCGTAAAGCGAAGGGAATGTGGCGCCGTGGAATAATTCTGTTTCCTGGTCTCCCGCTCCGCCAAGTGCGAATCCCGCAAGTTCAGTTGAAACCTCTGTCATTTTTTCAATTCCGCCGACAGCAACAATGTCATAAGCCTCTGAAGCAACTGCAAGGTATCCTGTCCTTAATGCTACTCCGCCAGAAGCGCATGCGGCTTCAAGCCTTGTTGCAGGAATAGGATTCAATCCCAATTGGTCAGCAATCAATGCCCCAATATGCTCCTGCCCGATAAATCTGCCTGAAGCCATGCATCCGCCGTAAATCGCTTCAATGCTTTTGCCCTCTATTTTTGCGCTTTCCAGTGCGTTTTTTCCGGCTTCCGCAACAAGCTCCCGAAAGCTCATGCTCCAGTGCTCCCCGAATTTTGTCAATCCCGCTCCAATAATTGAAACGCTTCTCATTTTTTGCACCTCAAGATTCTTCCGGCTTACTCCTTTATTTTTTTCCTGTGCTTTGCGTATTCTGCATAATCAACGAATTCCTTTTCCTTTATCATTTCAAGCACTGGAATTTTTGCCCTTCTGTTTTCAATGCTTTTTGTAACTGTAATTGCAAACGCGTCGCTTCCTGCTCCGCTTCCATAGCTTGCCATTAAAATTGTTTCTCCTGCCTTTGCAATGTCAAGCACGCTGCACAATCCGATTATGCTGCTTCCCGAATAAGTGTTTCCAATCATGGGCGTTAATAATCCCTGCAAAATTTTTTTTCCTTCAATGCCCAACATTTTTGCCAGCTGAACAGGAAATTTTCCGTTGGGCTGGTGGAAGACAGCGTAATCAAAGTCATTCGGATTCTTTTTCACTTTTGCAAGCAATCCCTTTACCGCGCCCAGAGAGTGCTTGAAATATGCAGGTTCCCCTGTAAATCTTCCCGCGTGCTGGGGAAATTCCGCGTGCTGCCTTCTCCAGAAATCCGGAGTATCAGTCGTAAAAGAATAAGTTTCATCAATTTCTGCAATTACTTCTTGTTTTTTGTTTCCGATTATTATTGCGCCTGCACCGCTTCCCGCAGTGAATTCAAGCGCATCGTTCGGCCTTCCCTGTGCAGTATCAGCGCCGATTGCCATTCCGTATTCAATCATTCCGCTTTTTACAAGCCCTAAGCACATTTGTATGCCTGCTGTTCCTGCCTTGCATGCAAACTGCAGATCTGCAGCCATTAATTCGGGAGAAGCCTGAATTGCATCTCCCACAATTGAAGCAGTCGGCTTTACTGCATAAGGATGGCTCTCAGAGCCGACATAAATTGCCCCAATCTTCTGCCCGTTCAGGTTTGCTGTTTCAAGCGCTTTTCTTGCAGCCTCAACAGACAGTGTGCAGGAATCCTCGTCAAAAGCAGCAAGCGCTTTTTCCTTTACCCCAATGCCTGCGGAAATCTTTTTGCCGTCTTTTTTCCATACGCGCGCAATTTCCTCTACAGTAATCCTTCTCAAAGGAACATGCGCCCCGTATCCTACAATTCCAGCCATTTTTTCACTCTTTTTTAAATTTTAATTTTTTTCTCCAAGAATTTCCTTTGCCCTGTCAACCTTTATGTTTTTTTCCGAAATCATTTTTTCCGCAATTTCTTCCGCCTGCTTTCCCTTTGCTCCGGCAATTACTGCAATGTTTTTCGCATGCAGCCTCATATGCCCTCTCTGAATGCCTTCAGTTGCAAGCGCCCTTAATGCCGCAAGATTGTTTGCCAATCCTGTACAGGCAATTATTTCCGCGAGCTCCTGCGCTGTTTTCACTCCAAGGATTTTTACGCATATTTTTGCAATCGGGTGTGTTTTTGTCGCGCCCCCGACTAATCCTACTGCAATCGGAAGTTCTATTTCTCCAACAAGATTTCCGCTTTTATCCTTATAATACTTTGTCAGGGGCTTGTATTTTTGCTTGTTTTTCCAGAATGCAAATGCATGCGCCCCTGCTTCCAAAGCCCTGAAATCGTTTCCTGTTGCAATTGCAACCGCATCTACTCCGTTCATTATTCCCTTGTTGTGCGTGCAAGCCCTGAAAACATCTGCTTCTGCAAACGCATAAGCGTTCAAAATTGCTTCAACAATTTCTTCTCCCTTCAAATTTCCTTCCCTGAAACTTTCTTCAAGCGCTTTTTTTGAAAAAACCGCGCTTGCCTTTACAGTCCTGTGAACTGCCAGATTTGAAATAATTCTCAGCAAAACTTTTCCCTTTGTTATCTCTTCAATTTGCGGTGTTATTGCCTCGCACATTGTGTTTATTGCATTTGCCCCCATTGCATCCCGCACATCCACAAGCAGTTCCACAATTAACATTTTTCCTTTGATTGTTTTCAGCACTCCTGCAGAAATTTTTTTTGCGCCTCCGCCAAACTTTTCAAGCGTTCTGTCCATTGAATTTGCCTTTTCAAGCAATTGTTTTTTTTCCTTGAGGATTTTTTTTACTGCATTTTCAGGATTTTTTATCCCAATGATTTGTATCTGCCCGATCATTATCGGCTCTGTTGCCTTTGAAGTAAATCCTCCGGATTCTCTTGCGATGCCTGCTGCCTTGCTCGCTGCAGCAACAACGCTGGGCTCTTCAAGCGCCATTGGCACTAAAACATCTTTTCCGTTTATTCTGAAATTTGTTGCTATGCCGAGAGGAAACTGCTGTGTGCCTATAACATTTTCAATCATTCTGTCTGCCTGCTCGAAATCAAGCGCTGCAAATTTTTTCAGTTCTGAAATCTCCTCTTCGCTCAGCTGCGCGGCTTCTTTTATTATTGCAAGCCTTTCTTCAAGGTTTTTTTTGTAAAAGCCTTCGATGTGCGAGTCCATTTTTGATTCCTTCAAGTTTCATGCTCCGAGCAGGATGTCCTGCTGGTGTGTTCCTGTTTCTTTTCCGCTTCTCTGCTTCTGTTCCTTTATGAACAGCTGTATTTCTTTTGAGGCGTTTTTTGCGCTTTGTATTGCGTGCACAATTGTTTTCTGCCTGTTTACTGAATCTCCCGCAATGAATACTCCCGGCAGTTCTGTCCTGTTTGTTTCCTCTTTAAGGGGTTTTCCCTGCAGAATGCTTGATTTGAAAACGCCTTCATCGAATTCCTGCCCGATTGCAAGAATAGCCATGTCTGCCTCAAGTTCCGCTGTTTCCTGTGTCGGGACAAACTCTTCCTTTTTAATTTCTGCTTTCTGGAATTTTATTCTTTCTATTTTTCCGTTTCCCAAAAATTCCGCGGGAGTCAATAAATATTTGAATTCTATTCCCTCTTCAAGCGCTTCGTTGTATTCTTTTTTCCTGCACGGCATAAACTCGAGGTTTTTCCTGTAAGCAATTGTTGTTTCAAATCCCATTCTCAATGCTGTCCTTGCGCAGTCGATTGCAGTGTCTCCCCCGCCTACAACAACGCATTTCTTGTTTTTTGCCTTTTCTCCATTGCCATGGCAGTTTTTTTCAAGAAAATCATTCCAGTAAAAAACTCCCTTCAGGTTTTTTCCGTTCAAATCAATTTTTTTGGCATTGCTTTCTCCCGAAGCAATGAGCACTGCATCGAATTCCTGCAGCAATTCCACAATGTTCTTTTTTCCCCCTACTGCAAAGTTTTTCTGCATTTCAATGCCCTGTTTCTGCATCCATTTTAACTGTTCTTCAACTGTTTTTTTCGGAATCCTGTATTCGGGGATCGCGTTTAAAACCAATCCCCCGAAATTTTTCTGGGTTTCAAAAATTTTCGGCTTTATGCCTGCTTTTTTGAGTTCAATTGCAGCTGCAATTCCTGCGGGGCCCGAGCCTATTATTGCCGCGGTTTTTTCAGAGGAATTTTCATTGATGTTTTTCAGTTCGGATTTTTCAACTGCAAACCTTTCAAGCGCCCTTATTGAAATCGCTTCCCCTTTTTTTGCAAGAATGCATGCTCCCTCGCACTGCTGTTCTGCATTGCAGCCCCTGCATGTAAAGCATGGCAATGAGTCTTCCTCGAGAATTGTCTGCAATGCTCCCTGAAAATTCTTTTCCCTTATTTTTAATATGAATCCTTTGCAGTCCACTCCTGCCGGACAGCCTTTTACACACCCCGGCTCTGAACACTGGAGGCATCGGTTTGCTTCGCTGAGCGCCTGTTCTTCTGAAAAGCAGGATTCTATTTCCTTAAAGCTCTTTTTTCTCTCTTCCGCGTTCAATACCTTCATTTTTTCCTGCAAAGGCTCACCAAGTTATTTGCAACCGCCCGCAGGCATTAAGGATTTCTGCAGGCTTAACCAAAATTTTCAATAACACACTGTGTTTCTGCATTCAAAGGCCTATTACTTAAAAAGGAATAAAAAAATCATTAAGGCAGGCAATATTCCTAGAAATAGTTATTTCAAGCCCAATAAAAAGCTTGCGGTTTTTGTCAAATCAAAAATCGTCAATCAGCGAATGTTTTACTCTATCTTGAGGCTGAGATTCTCAAAATACTCTTCTTTTGCAAGGCTGAAATTGCCGTCGTGCTCTGTTGCTCTTATTCTTACTGGCTCTTCAGTTGCGCTTGCAGCATTCTTTGGCCAGATGCTGAAATAAAACGCCTTTACCTCTTCCGGCTTTATTGCGTCAATTCTCTTGATGTCGCTTGTCTTATATCCTACTCTATCAAGGCTCAGCCTTGCCCCGAGCTTTACTTCGAGGGAAACCATTTCCGCGGAATCCCCTGTATTCTTTACTTCTATCTTCAACTGTACTGGCTCGCGCCGGTTTAAAACCATCCTGAAAGGCGCAAACCTTGCGTCAATAGCAATCATTGAAAAACACCCCTGCAATTCGCAATTGCAAAAAATTGCTCAGTAATAATAGTGCATTTAGTGCTTAAAAATCCTGCGCCTGTGCTCAGAATCAGCAATGAATTCTTTTGCGCGGCAAAAGATTCTTTTTCCGGGTTTTTCTTTCCAAGAAAAGGCTTAAATACTTGCTTGCCAATACTCTTTAGAAAAAGGAAAAACAATCTTTCCTAAAATTAGCGGTGTTTTTTTTGCAGAAAGAGGAATTTCCCGAATCAAGCCTTGTGCGCAAAACATTTGTCATAAGGCAGATGGACCTGCCGCCGAGCGTAAAGCTCACAAAGCGCTCTATGCTGAGATGGTTTGCGCTTTCCTTCGGATTGATTTCTAGCGGGGAATCGAGAAGCACTGTTTTGCTTGTCCTGGATTCCTTGTTTTCATTGCTGCTTTCCTCAAAGCAGAATCCTTCCACAACAGACATACAGCATTACATAAAGGAAAAATTCCAGAAAAAAATTTCTGAAAAACTAATCAGGTATCACTTGAACAGGCTGATTGAGTCAGGCCTGCTAGTAAGAAAAAAGGCGCGCTATTTTCTCAACAACAATCCGTATGCTGAACCCAACAGCCTCAAAGAATCCTTTTCCTACTGGATAAAACAGCCGGTTAACAACGGCATGACTGACATTGAGGGAGTGCTTTCAAGCATTTCCGATTCATACAAAAAATAGCGCTTTTGCAAAATCCTACATGGCATTGCAAAAACGCCTGATGGAAATTCCGGATTTAACCCGAAACAGTTGTCATCATTGACTCAAGCTCTGCCTTTGTGGCATTCATTTTGTGCTTTGCCTTTGCGTGCTTTTTTGCAACTTCGATTGCCTCATTCTTGTCATGGCTCTGTACCGAAAACCCGCATTTTGGATCACAAGTTATCCTGCTCAGTTCCTGCATTTTTTCACCTCCAAAGCATTTTTTTAAAAAACAAAATTTTTCGTTTCCTACTTACTTTTGTTTTTTTAAATTTAAATACCCCAAGTTTATTTTTTCGCACTGGGTTTCAAAAAGCATAGCTGCAATGCGCTTCAGAAGGAGAATTTTTTAGTCAATGTTCGCAATGCCTGCATTGTCGAAATGCCTGCTTCCCGTTGCAATGTCCTTATAGCACAAATCCCTGTTTTCAGAATTTGAGATTTTTTCGCACAGGGCAGAATCCCTGTTTATTGCTGCGCTTTCCCAGTAGCACTGCTCTTTTGTTTCCTGCAAAGAAATTTTTTCGCAGACATCGGGCTTTGCAACAGTATACGAGCTCAAACAGCCGAATGTAAGAAAAATCGCGGCAATAAGAATCCCAGTAATTATTTTTTTCATGGAAACAACATTGTTTTTTGCTTTTTATTTTTGTTTTGGTTCAACCCCGAAATTTTTGGTTCAACAATCGTTTTTAATGCATTTTCAGGGCTTTTTCACTTATGCTCTTCTCAATTATTGTTTCCAAAACAGATTCAGCGGGAATGAATTTCCGCTCTTTGTTCATTGAAAGCTTCGGCTTTAAGGAAACAGAGCGCGAATTCCAGGGAAACAAAATTTTTTCATTCAAAAATTTCGAGCTAGTTACAATTGATTCTTCGCAGGTTTTTGCGGACTTTTTGTCTGAACTGAAAACAGATTTTTTTGTTTTCGCCTCAAAGCACGGAAGCAAATCCGGAAAACCCTCTCTAACTGTCCATTCAATCGGAAACTTTTCAAGGGCAGAGCTCGGAGGAAAGGATTTTTCCCTTGTTCCTGCAAGCGCTTTTCTCTCTGCAAATTACCTTCTTTCCCTGAAGGAAAAGCAGCTTTCTCAAAATCTGCAGGGCTTTGATGTTTCCTTAGAAGCAACTCATCACGGGCCTTTCCTTGAAAAGCCAGCGATTTTCATTGAGCTCGGCAGTTCAGAAAAAGAGTGGCAGTTGAAAAAGCCTGCGGAAGCTATTTGCGAAACAATTCTTGAAAAAACCTCCCTGCGCTCAGATGCAGTTCCCTGCATTGGCATTGGCGGAGGCCATTATTCTCCAAGCTTTACAAAAAGAATTTTTTCGGAAAACCTCGCATTTTCGCACATTGCAGCGGAATACGCAATGCCCTTCTTCAATGAAAATTCTTTGCGGGAAATGCTCTCCAAGAGCATTGAAAAAACTCAGCGCATTGTTGTGGACAAAAAGGGAATTGGAAAATCCGAGCAGAAAAACCGCGTTAAAAAGATTCTTGAAGCGCAGGAAATTGAAGTGCAGTGGGTTTAACAAAATTTTTGCAAAATAGGCTGAGCAAACTTTATTTAATGATTTTTGCGGCTTGATAATTTTATGGTTTTAAAGGAAAGGTTTTCCGAGCCAAAAATACTGCTTGTTGATTTTCACGGGACAGTAGCGCCAAGCATGGAGCCCCTGGCTGAGGTTTTTGCGGATATAATCCAGGAAGCTTATCCCGAAGCCAAGCGCAGTGTCCTGATTAAGCGCTATGTGCAAAGCAAGGGAACCCCGATTGAAGAGCAGTCAAGGCAGGCGTTAAAGCTTGTTGACGGCAGGGAGCATTTGCACAGCGAGGGGCTTGAGTTGGGAGAAAAAATCTGGCGCAGTTTTGTGAAATTAAAAATAAGGCCCTTTAAGGAAATTCCTTCCGGATTGGCAAGGCTGAAAAAGCTCGGCTGGAAAATTTTTTTGAGCACTGATAATCCGCAGTGGGTTGCGGAAAAGCTTGTCGACAATGTGGGATTAAGAATGTATTTTGACGGCATTCTCGGAAGCGATGTCACAGCCGGGCATAAGGAGCACAAGGTAGTGCGCCATGTCCGAGCGCTTGCGGAAAAATTCGGCATAAAGCCGGCCGATTATTCCAGGCATTTTGCTTATTTCGGAGACAGCAGGGGAGAAATGGAAAACGCAAAAAAAATCGGGATTTTCGGGATAGGCAGGACAACAAGTTATCCCGCAGGAAAAATGAGGCTGGCAGGCGCGAGAAGAATAGTGCACGGCACTGGCTTAAAAGCAAGGCGCAGCATGCTGGCTTATTTGAAAAAATAACTGCTTTGATTTTCAGCCAATCAGAAAATTATTTTTTTGCCTCAGATTTTTCTTTCAATCAGATAATCCGCGAATTCTTTCAGTGTTTTTTTTGCAGGGCTTTCTTTCAGCACAGGATTGAGCTTTTTCCATGCTTGCTTCACTAGGCTTTTTGCCTTTTCGCGCGCGTATTCGATTGAATTGTTTTTTTTGATTATTGCAATTGCCTCGTTAATGGTTTCCTGTTCTGTGGGATGCGCATTGAGTATTTCCAACAGCCTCTGCTTTTCCGATTCCTCTGCATACTGCAATGCGTGCAATACCATTATTGTCCTTTTTCCCTCGTGAATGTCTTCTCCTACTCCCTTTCCCTTCTGGAATTCTTCTCCCACAAGATTCAGAATATCGTCCTGTATCTGGAATGCAACTCCGATTGTTTCCCCGAATTTTCCAAGCGCCTTTTCCTGTGCGGGCTTTGCATTTCCAAGAATTGCGCCGAGCTTTGTGGAAAATCTTGTAAGCACGCCTGTTTTGTAAACGCACATCTGCAAATATTCCTGTTCTGAAATATCGCTTTTTTGTCCTCTATGCCAGTAAATATCCATTGCCTGCCCCATGCTTACTCTCAGCATTTCCTGGCTGTACAAATCATAAATTTTTCGAATTGTTTTTTCCTTCAGCTTGTATGGATTCCTGTAAAGCAGTGTCAGAGGTATAAAATACATTGCCGCGCCGTCATTGATTGCAGTGTCTAATCCGAAAAGAAGATAAGTGCATTTTTTTCCGCGGCGGGTTTCCGAGCAGTCCTCTGCATCATCTGAAATCAATGTGTTGTGGGTTACTATTCCATTTGAGAAATAATTGTGCGTGCCTTCAATCTGAATATCGAATGTCTGTTGCTCTCCAAGTTCCTTTATTTTTCTTACGCTGCTGAAGCCGAGCTGCTGCAATGAAAAACCAACAGGAAGAGAAGGGATTTTTTCTTCCTGACGAAATTGAATATGCCTTCCCTGAACTGTTTGCGCGAGCCTTTCCTTGTAAAACTGCAGTTCTGTACAGATTTCATTTAACACTCTTTCGCCGGAAGACAAGTGCAATGCAAACAATTCTGAAGTTTTTTTGTTTACATGGCGCTTAAAATGCGAATTGTCCACTGTTCTGCTTCTTACATTGCCAGTTACAAACCCCATGCTGTCAAGCAATGCTTTAAGCTGAACAATTAATTTTTTGCTGCCGCATTCAAAAGTTGTTTGGGCCTCTTTTGTAACTGTGCCGTCAGAATCAAGATAGCCTTTTACAAAGGCAAGCCTGTGTTTTTTTGGCAGCCTGAAAACCCATTCGGGAATTTCCTTTTCCAAGGCATGCTTTGCAAAACCAAGGTTTTGAAACAAGCTTGCAATTGCTTTTGAACAGCAGGTAATCTGATTTTCATCCAGGGCCGGATTGTGCCTGAAAAGATTTTCAACAAGCATTTCATATTCTTTCCTTCCGGGCATGTTTTTTGGGATGCACAAGCCTGTCCTTCCTCCTGCAACATCAATGTATCCGTCTCCTAAAATAAAACCGCACAATTGTGAGAGTTCAAGGGAAAATTCTGTCGGAATAATGTTTTTGTCTTTGGCTGCTTTTGGAATGCATTTTAATTCTGGAAAAATGCCTTCTTCCATTGCAATTTCTTTTGTAATAACCAGCAAGTCGCCTATTTCAATCTCGTTTGCATGCTTCCATTCGAAAACAATGTCTGCTTTTTCAAAAAGGCACTGCCGTTTTTCCCAATTGCCGTCAATCCCGATTTCAAGGGTTTCTGAAATTCTTTTTACAATTCTTTCAGGCAACAGGCAGCTTGCAGTGCAATACAAAGCGTTTTTCATGTGCCGCAAAGAAAACTCGCTTGTCCCAAGAGCGGGATAAGTTTTTTCGCAAAAATCGGAAATAGTATAATCAAGATGCGCAAGCCTTGCCTCGAGATTTATCCTGCCTTTTTGCGTAAGCGCATATCTTGCCGGCTGTTTTTTGCTTGCAACCAAAAAAGGATGGTTTTCAGTGGCTTTCAATTCCCTGTTCGTTGCCTTTATCAGCAACACTTTCTTTATTCCATTTTCATGAATCTTTTCAACAGGCCTTTCTACAATTGAAAAGTCATTGTCAAGGGAAAGAACCTTGTCGCCTTGCTTTATGTCAGTTATTTTTTTTGGGATTCCCTCTGCAGTCCAAATTAAAGTGTCTCCAGTAACACAACCGTTATGTACAAGTTCAACAAGCGGGCTCATTTTCAATGCAAGTTCTTTTTTTCCGCCTACTGCCTCGCATGAAAGAATTGTAAGCGCGGGGCGCAGCCTTTTTCCGCCCCTGTCTAATAAATCCCAGATTGGCTCTGCTGCGCTTTTTGTAATTGTTTCCTCATCGTAAGCAAAATCAGCCTTGTCCAATGCATATTCAAGCCATTTTTTTCCTATCTGCCGTGGAAAAACCTTTTCCATTTCCTTGTCAACCAAGGGCTGGACTTTTTTCAAATAGTCTTCTATTGCTCCCAAAGAAACACCTTCCTTGTTTGACAGATTTAACTGTTTTAGATTTTTAATTATAACTGTTTTTTTGTCAGAAGTCCTGTTTCCGCGCGCGTACGAATTCCTGGAATTCCGAAAGAATCCTGCGCCTGATAATCTTTGCCCTTTCGTGCGTTACACTTCCCTGCTTCTCCTGAAATGCGAGGTCTTCAAGCTGTTTTTTCTTTGCAGCCCTGTATGAATGCAGGTGCTGCCTTGCAAAAGTTTTAGGCACAGTCCTTCTTTTTTCCGCAATCATTTTTACAGCTTCGATACTATTAGATTCTAACTTTTTTAATACTGCTGTTTTTTGTGCTTATGCAGAAAGAGTGTTTTTTTGAAAAGGTTTTAATGGGTTTTCCTATCCTATACTTACAGTGATTTTTTTTGCCTGAAACAAGCCTGCATGTTGAACTTCTTAACTTTACTCCCGAGCCTTCTCTCACTGCTGCAACTGCAGGGCACATCTGCTATGCAGGAGTCGGAATTTCAGAGCTCAAAAAAAAGGTTTCTCCCGATTATGCAAAAAAACTCATCAAGTCCTTGATTGCCTCAGGGCATGAATCTCCGTTAGAGCACGCTTCCTTTACTTTTGGAATCGAGGGAGTTTCAAGGGCTTTAACGCACCAGCTTGTAAGGCACAGAATCGCGAGTTTTTCACAGCAATCCCAGCGCTATGTAAAGGAAGGCGGTTTTTCATTTATTGTCCCCCCGAAAATAAAGGCTGACAGGGAAGCGCACAAAAAATTTCTTGAGGCAATTGAATTTTCGCGCAAGGCATATGAGGAAATGCTGAAAATTTCTCCCGCAGAAGATGCGCGCTTCCTGCTTCCGAATGCCTGTGAAACAAGGATAATAATGACAATGAACACGCGTTCTTTGTACAATTTTTTTGACAGGCGCTGCTGTACGCGCGCCCAGTGGGAAATCCGCGCTCTTGCAAACAAAATGTTAGAGCTCTGCAGGAACATTGCTCCCGATTTATTTCCCTACGGCGCAATATGCGAGCGCATTGGTTATTGCCCTGAGCGCGAAACATGCGGAAAATTCCCATTGAAAAAAGACGCATTGAAATCCGGCAATGCCTGAATTTATTCGTCGACTGTTATTTTTCCTTCGGAGTTTCTTCTGTCGTTTCTTTTTCTTCTGTCTGAAAAGCGCCTTGTGGAATGCAGGTAAAATTTGCCTGTCCTGCAGTCAAAGGTGAGAGTTACAAAAACTTTTTTGCCCTTGTATTCTGCTTCGAATTTTTTCGACACTTCCTGCAGCTGCGGGTTTGCAGCAGCTGTCTGCCGTAGTTCGTTCAGCCATTCCTGTTTTATTGTCCTTCCAATGTCCTGCGGGCCGAGTTTCCTGCCTTTTTGGATTGCCCTGCGCCTTCCGAAGAGTTTGCCTGTTGTTTCCCCGCGCGCAGAGGGCACTATAGAACGCCTTCCGAAGGCAATCTTTCTGCGTTCGGCTTCAAGAATCCGCCTTTCCTCTCCCTTGTAAACAAGCTCCGGCTTGGAGCTTATTTTGTAAACGCGTATTTTCCTTGCCTGCGGCATGCTATAAATTTGCTCCTTCAGGTTTTAATGCTATTGCCTCTGCGATTAGCTTTAAAATCCTTTTCCTATTCTAGATATTAAAATTGGAAATTATTGCATAATTTCTTTTTTGTTTTTGGGGTGAGCTTTTTGAAAAACTATGTATTCGCTTTTAACGAAGTAAAAAAGGGAAATTCAGAGGAAATGCAGTTTTTGCTGGGCAACAAGGGGGCGCAGCTAGCGGAAATGACTTCTTCAAAGTTGCCTGTTCCGCCCGGATTTACTATTACAACCGAAGCATGCAAGGAATTTTATTCTTCCAACAAAAAATGGCCTTCTGGCCTTGAAGAACAGGTAAAAAAGGCAATGAAAAAATTAGAAGCAAAAATGAAGAAAAAATTCGGCGACGAAAAAAACCCTTTGCTTGTTTCAGTGCGCTCAGGCTCCTATGTAAGCATGCCCGGCATGATGGAAACAATTTTGAACCTTGGATTGAACGACAAAACAGTGCAGGGGCTTGCGGCAAAAACAAAAAACAAGCGAATGGCATTCGATTCTTACAGGCGCTTCATTACAATGTTCGGCGATGTTGTCCTTGATGTAAAGCATTCTGATTTTGAAAAAATTTTGGACAATGCAAAGGAAACAAAAGGAGTAAAATTCGACACAGAGCTTAATGCAGAAGACTTGGAAGCATTGATTCCAAAATACAAAAAGCTTGTAAGGGATTCCATTGGAAAGGATTTTCCCCAGGAAGTTTGGGAGCAGTTAAGGCTTGCAATCAGCGCTGTTTTTGATTCCTGGAACGGGGCAAGGGCAATTGCATACAGGAACATTAACCATCTGAGGCACGATGCGGGAACAGGCGTAAATGTGCAGTCAATGGTTTTCGGAAACATGGGGGAATCCTCAGGGACTGGGGTTTCCTTTACAAGAAATCCCGCTAACGGAAAAAAAGAGCATTACGGAGAATTTTTGGTTAATGCGCAGGGAGAAGACGTTGTTGCAGGAATAAGGACTCCAATGCAGATTGACGGAATGAAAAAACTCTGGCCAAAGGTTTACGCAGACCTTATAAAAGTTTACGAAAAACTGGAACTGCATTACAGGGACATGCAGGACTTTGAATTCACAATTGAAGAGGGAAAGCTTTTCCTTCTCCAAACCAGATCTGGAAAAAGAACAGCGCACGCCGCAGTAAAAATTGCTGTTGATATGCACAACGAAAAATTGATTTCAAAAGAAGAGGCTGTTTTGCGGGTAAAGCCTGAACAGCTTGACAAATTACTGCACAAGCAGTTAGACCCTCTTGCCGTAAAAGAAAAAAAATCAATTGCAAAGGGAATAAACGCTTCTCCCGGAGCAGCAGTCGGAAAAGCAGTTTTCACAGCTGAAAAGGCAAAAGAGCTTTTTGAACAGAACCCCAAAGAAAAGCTTGTTTTGGTTAGATTGGAAACAAGCCCAGAGGACATTGAGGGAATGCATGTTGCACAGGGAATTTTAACTGCACGCGGAGGAGCAACCTGTCTTGCCGGCGATACAACTGTTTTGACTGATAACGGCTTTTTTTCCTGCAAAGAATTGTTTGATGCAATTGAACAGGGTTTGAAGCCAAAAATTTTGTCTTTTGATTCTAGCGCAATGAAAACTGTTTGGAAGCCGATTATTGCTGCCGGCAAGAGGGAAGCAGAAGCAATTGAAATCAATGTTTCTCAAAGCAGCAGAACAAAAAACAATTCTCTTGTAATAACTCCCGAACACAAAATGATGATTTTGGAGAATCGTTCTTTGATAAAAAAGCCGTTGGAAAATGTTTTGAGCGCAAACCAAATGGTTTCAATAATTGACAAGATTCCTTTGCAGGGTTCTTTGCACGACCCGAATTATGCTTTTTTAGTGGGGGCAATTTTAACAGATGGTTGTTTGCAGCTTTCAAGGAGAAGGGGAAGGACTGTTTTTACTCAAAAGGGCACAAGCGAAAAACACGATTTTATAAGCAAAGTAAATCTCCTGTTTTTTGAAAAGTTTGGAGTGCAGATGAAAGAAAGAGTAAAAAACTCTGTTTCAAATTATCAAGGCAGAGAAATTAGGGGCTCTGCTTTTGATTATGTTTGCTCTCAAAAAGCTCCGACAGCGGTTTTACTGGAAACCAGGAGCAATCTTGTTAATTGGGTTCTGGATTTGGATGAGCAATCAACCTTGAATTTTTTGGCTGGAGCAATTGACGGAGACGGCTCTTTTGGTAACAACAGATTGCATATTTATGTTGGCAACGAAAACCTATTGCAGGGAATTGTTATCTCTTGCCTGAAGCTTGGAATTGTTCCGCAGGTTACAACAAACAGGACAATTTGGCATGTTCAACTTGTTGAAAAAATGCAGGAAATTTGTTCTTATACTGCAAGAGTAAAGCCAAAAATCAGGGGCAACAAATACGAATCAAAGCTTTTTTCCACAAGGCAATTATTCGAAGATGTAAAACAAGAGATTGATTTTACTGGCAGAATAAAGCCTGCAATTCGCGACAACAAAATGCTCGGAAAAGTAAAAATAATGAAGTATGTTTTCAAACCACGATTAAGAGAACAATTGAAAACAGAGATTGCAAAAGTGCTTGATTCAGATTTGCGAATGTACAGGGCGCAAAAAACAGCGGATGCAGGAACAATCGAGGTCTATAACTTTGAAGTTGATTCTTCAAACGAATTGGACAAAAACTTTGTTGTTTTTTCAAAAAAAATGACTCCGATTTTGGTTTCAAATTCCCACGCAGCAGTTGTTGCGCGCGGAATGGGAAAGCCCTGTGTTTCAGGCGCATCCGACATTAATGTGGACGAGCAGAAAAAAGAATTCTCAAATAATTCCGGAGTTGTAATAAAGGAAGGCGACTGGCTTTCACTTGATGGAGGCACTGGAGAAGTTTTTGAAGGGCAGATTCCTCTTGTAGAGCCCACAATGCACGGAGACTTTTCTGTTTTAATGAACTGGGCAGATTCTTTCAGGAAACTGAAAATAAAAACAAATGCCGATACTCCAAAAGATGCAGAGGTTGCAAAAAACTTCGGCGCAGAAGGAATAGGGTTGTGCAGGACAGAACACATGTTTTTTGAAGGGGAAAGAATAAAGGCAATGCGGAAAATGATTGTTGCAGAAACTCTCGCCGAAAGAGAGAAAGCGCTTGCAGAACTATTGCCTTTCCAGAAAGAAGATTTTAAGGGCTTGTTCAAAGTTATGGACAATCTCCCTGTAATAATAAGATTTTTGGACCCTCCTTTGCATGAGTTTTTGCCAAAAGAAGAAAAAGAAATCAAGGAAATTGCGGGCGAGCTCGGAATTTCAGAGCAGAAGCTCAAAAACATTATTGCCTCTCTGCATGAATTCAATCCAATGCTCGGCTTCAGAGGCTGCAGGCTTTGAGTTCAGTATCCTGAAATTACTTCAATGCAGGCAAAAGCAATTTTCCTCGCGGCTCTTGAAAACCAGAAGGAAGGCTTAAAGCCTGTTCCCTGGATTGAAATTCCGATTGTGGGAAACATAAAGGAATTCCTATTGCAGAAAGAGCTTGTTGAAAAAGAAGCAGTTGCAACTGGCGCAAAGGGAAAAGTCAATTATAAAATAGGGACAATGATTGAAGTTCCGCGCGCCTGCATGGTTGCAGATGTGCTTGCAAAAGAAGCCGACTTTTTCAGCTTCGGAACAAACGATTTAACACAGATGAGCTGCGGTTTTTCAAGGGACGATGCGGGAAAATTCCTCAAAAAATACGTTGAAATTGGAATCTATGAAAGAGACCCTTTCCAGAGCATTGATCAAGAGGGTGTAGGCGGTTTCATGAAAATGGCAATTGAAAAAGCCCGTTCAGTAAAACCGCATCTTGAAATAGGAATCTGCGGAGAGCACGGCGGCGAGCCTGCTTCAGTAGAATTCTGCCACAGAATAGGCTTGAACGATGTAAGCTGTTCTCCCTACAGAGTTCCGATTGCGCGCCTTGCAGCAGCGCAGGCTGCAATCAAGGAAAAAACCACGCAGGGAAAGCCAGCTGGCAAAACAAAAAAGAAAACAGCAAAGAAAAAATAATTCTTCTTCAAGGCACTGCAATAAGCCCAACCGGCTTATTGCGTGCCTGCGTTTTTTTTTATCCGGAAAAAATCGAAAGAAACAAACTAATTCTATGCCTGTCTAGTAAAGAAAAAGAACTGTTTGCCTAGCTTTCTTTAAACCAACAATTTTATGGGAGGTATGATATGCAAGTGCCAGAACCACTACAAGCGCAACTCTCTGATGGGTTAGGTGTACAACCAATGTTTGGTCCAGTACATAAACTACCATCTGGCGAGCCAAGGGCAATTGGCATTTGTGTACAGACTCCACCCTGACATTTTGGGTTATTGCATGTTACATGCGGCAGGTCTGTGCAGGCTGTTCCATCGAGTTGTGTGCTGCAGAATGATGCGCTTCCCGTTACTCCCGGTATTTTTCCTTTTGCTTCTATGTTTGCTGTTTTTGTATAGCCTGCCGTGCTGTAGTCTATTATTATTTTTCCCGTGTTTGATGTGCTGTATCCAGTCATGTTTCCAGTTATTTTAAGAATGCCTCCGCTCTGCAGGTTTATTGGTATTGTGCAATCCGGCGCACAGTCGCTTGGCGTTGTTACATAAGGCAAGCCTGTCGGATCTAGGCTTGTTATTGTCATTGCTCTTCCGCTTGCATTTTGCAGTTCTACTGTATAAGTTGATAGTGCATCAGTTGTTCCGGGGACTACGTTGCTGCTTCTCAATACAAAGTTTGTCGTGTCAACCCTGAATGTTACTGAGGAGGTTGGCGGGCTGAAAACAAAGAACAGTATTCCCGCCACTGATACAATCAGGATTAATGCCCATCCATAGGTCATCAGATACTCTAAACCGGCCTGTGCCCCGTTATTCATTTTTTCCCTTGATTATAATAAGAATAAGCAAATATTTAATGCTTGTGTTTTTCACAGAATTTTTTTCCGGCTTTTTTTTTAATCCGCGTTTTTCCCGCATTTTTCCGAGTATTCGCAGAACCTGCACTGCCATGCCTTTTCAGGATTTTTTTTTGCCTCTGGAATCGGCAATAAATTGTTTTTCAGGTAACTGTGCAGGTTTCTGAATCTCTGGTTTATTTCTTCCGCGGCTTTTTCAGAATATGCAAGTTCAAAGCTTTTGCTCTGCAGGTTGTTCTTGTCAACATACAAAACAATTCCCTTGTGAATGCCTGTTGCATGCATGTAATAGTGCAGCTGCATTTTGTGGCTTTCCTGCGCCTCTCTTATGGGCTCAATGCTTTTTGTTGACTTTACTTCCACAAGGACATTCTCATTGTTTTCCTTTATCAAAACCAAATCATCTATCCTGCCTGAAACAACAAAATCTGAAAATTCAATTTTGAAGGGCATTTCTGATTTCAATAACTGTATTTCCCTGTTTTTTTCACTCTTCAGAACTTCAACCACAAAGCCGTGCATTATATTTCCCACTTCAAAAATTTTCATGAGCTCCAAGCTTATCTGCTGGGGATACTTGTATGAATACCAGGTTTTCCGAATGCAGCTGCCGATTTCACTTGGATAATATCTCCCGATTTCCTTTGGCTTGTGCTCGCGCTCAAGGTGTCTTTCCACCATTTTGTTAAAATCAATCATTCAAACCCAAGAAATAATCGCGGTTGTTTTTTTAAAGTGTTTTTCGGCGCGCTTCCGCTGTTTGCAAACCCTTTAAATGTTTTTTCGGATGCATTATTTGTTATGGTTTCACTTGGTTTCCTGAAGCGCTTTTTTTCCTTTTTTTCAGGTAAAAAAAAGCCCTCTTCAAAAGAAAGACAGCTATTGCTTTCAGAAGTTGAGCATTTTGTGCATTCTTTTGCCGAGAAGCAGAGGAAAAAGCTTGCGCCTTTTGTAGCGGGAAAATTTTCAGAAATAAAGCACCTGCTCAAGCAGTTGAAATCTCTTTTGCAGCAGCTCGAATCAAGGGATGTCGAGAGCGACAATGCAAAGCTTGAAAAAATAGTTGAAACAAGCAAGCGGCATTCTTTGCAGCAGCTTTCCTCTGTCTTTGAAAAGCTCTCCCCGCCAAATCCCGCAGACCTCGAAGCAGTGAGGCAGTACTGCGTTGATTCCGAATCCTTTCTTGCAAAGGAAATTCCCTCTTTTGGAAAAAACATTGCGTACACCTCAATCATACTCAAGGACAGCATGAAGGGCATAGGCTCTCTTGTAGGAGAGCTCCAGAATGTTTTTCAGGAATTGAACAAAGAGTTTTCGGAAAACAGGGAGGTTTTCCTGGAATCTGAAATTGTTTCCGACACAAAAAAAATCCTTGACAATAATGAAAAAACAGTTTCTCTTGAGGAATCAATGCGCATTCTTTCCTCTGAAATCTCGGCTGTTGAAAAGCAGCTTATTGAGCAGAAAGAGCAGATGTCCTTGTTGAATAATTCCGAAGAGGCAAAAGCGCTTTCCGAACTTGGGGAAGAAAAAGCCTTTTTTTCCGAGAAAAAAAAGTCTTTGGAAAAGGAAATTTTTGAAAAAGCCTCTTCGCTTGAAAAGCCGCTGCGCAAGCTTGAAAGGCTTGCTGAAGAGGATAAAACCTCGCTTGAAAAGCGCGAGCTTTTGTTTCTGCAGGATTTTCTGCGCAATCCGCTTCTCGCGCTTAAGCGCGATCCCAAAGCCGAGTCATTCAAAATAGTCCTGCTGGAGCTGAAAAAACAGCTTGATTCAGAGGCAATTGTCCTCAAGGAAAAGGAAAACGAAAAAAGGCTCGCTGTCCTTCAGGAGCTTCTGGATTTCAATTTTTTTGAGGGGTTTTTCTGGAAGGCGAATGAAATTGAGGTTGAACTGAACAGGATTGAAAAGGGAATTCGCCATTCGGAATTTTCCAGGAAAGCGCTTGAAAAGGAAAAAGAACTGCGCGAAACACAGGCTTTGCTGGAAGAAAAGGGCTCATTGCTTGGCAATTACAAAAAAGAGCTTGAAAAAATAAGCGAATCAAGCTCAGTCCTTAGGAACAAAACAGAATCAATGCTTTCAGAGCTTGCAAGGGAAAAAATCAGCATTGCGAGTTCAAAGGGCGGAAATAATTAAGCGAGGTTTCATATTTCCACTGTTTCGTCGCAGAACTGCGCAATTGTTTTTGTGGTCTCGTCCTGCCTGTTTTCAACCATAAGGAAGAATCCTTTTGCGTTCCATGTGCGCATTTTTCCCGCTACAGAATGCGTGAATTTTTCAACAACCCCCGCCTTGTTGTAAACGAGCAATGTGCTTAACGAATCGAAAATAATGAATTTTTTTTCG
>DATDTD010000024.1:0-2427 GCA_035290965.1 archaeon
TGGCAATGGCAAAGGGCTGTAAGCCTGCCTGTCGCCGTAATTTCCCTGCGTGCATTGAGTGCCGGCAACTGCTTCTCCCGAATAAATCCTCTGCGCGCAAAAATCGCCGTTTGCCGTCCCGGGATTATAGGAAAAATAAAAATTATTATTGAACGGTTCCAGAGGGTTAATAAAGCCGAAACCCGCGCTGCATGCGGCATCAGAAGCAACATTAATTCCTGTTACTTTCGCATAAATTCCCCGAAAGTTGTTTTGAACAGTGCCTGCGCCAATGGCAAAAGTGTCTGCTGTCTGAATTTCCGATGCAGTGCTTGTGCCCTGCAGGTTTGTTCCGCTTGGGCAGTTTCCGCTGTATGTTCCGGGGCTTGCTGTTCCTGTTTTTGTCCCGATTGTCATGTCAAATGCCGCCATTGATTGGCTCACATCGCTCACGAGCATTATTGAAACAGCGTCTCTTGAGTTGCTTACTGCGCTGATATTGACATTTGCTATCTGGTTGTCCTGCGGTGCATCTGAATCATAACAGTTTAGCGGATTGCTCGCGCCGTATGCCTGCGGCGGAGCCTGGTTGTCTGTTATTGTTGTGTTAAGAGTAATTGTCGGCGGTTCTTCTTCTTCCTGAAGATTAAGGACTGATTCAAGCCATTTTGCCGCAGTTCCTTTTAATTGCCCGCCTTTCGGGCTTAGTAAGCATTTGTCCTGCCCGCCAACCTGGCTTCCTGCCTGCCTTTGCATTACTATTTTTCTTCCGGCAAGCACGTCTCCTGTTTCAGGAATTTCCGGCTGGCAAGTCGGCGGGCAAACGTCTTCAAACGGTTCAAATGTCTGGCTTAAGTCAAAGCAGCCGCTGAAAGTTTTTTGTTCCCTGCAATTTCGCATTTCTGCAGAGTCTGTTTTTGTGTCGTATTTTGTTATCTTCAGATTGACTTCGGTATTTTCCGGCAACAGCTTTTTAATTTCAAGGTATATTTCGTTGGTTTTTTCCTGGTCAAGCGTTGGATTTAACTGCTGCGTCAAAAAGCCAGTGTTTTCAAAAGAAGTCAGTGCATCTTCGAGGTTCTGCCCCAATGTGCTTACTTTTGTTGAAGGCACCTGTTCCCCGATGTCCAGAGTGCCTGCCCCTATTACTCCTATTACCATGACGAGCAGTATCAAGGCAAAAAGCGCGTCCAGTGAAATCGCAAAACCGCGTTTTTTTCCGCACGCCCGGAAATCTGTTTGCATGTTTTAATTAATTCTTTTTTGTTATATAAAAGATTATTGAGCTTGCCGAAAAAAACTTTTTTGCTATATTTCCATTTTTTCCAGTTCTTTGGGAATTGTAACTGTTTTTTTGAGTTTTTTTTCAAGGGTTTTTTTGAATTCGGGAAGCTTTTCCTTTTCCCCGTGAATCAGAAAGGTTTTTTCCGCGCTGATTGAAGAGGCAAAATTCAATAATCCGTTGTAATCCGCGTGCCCGGAAAATTTCACTCTTTTTACAGAGCATTGAACATGAAGCTTTTTTCCCTTGATTTCAACGATTTTTTTTCCTTCAAGCAGTTCCCTCCCCAAGGTATTTTCCGCCTGGTAGCCCACAATTATTATGCAGTTTTTTCTGCTTGCTGCAAGCTTCTGCAGATAGTAAATTGCCGGCCCGCCGCTCAGCATTCCCGAAGTAGAAATAATAACTGCTTTTTTGCTTGCAAAAACCTCTTTTTTGTTTTTGCTGCGCGGCTGTTTTATGAAGGGGCTTTTGAAGGGGTCGTCATCAGCCATTAAAATCCTGTTGGGAATTTCGGGGCGCATGAAAACAACATTGTGCCTGCAAATCCTGTTTGCGCGCGTAATCATTCCGTCAAGCCAGATAGTCATTTCAGGCAAATAACCGCTTCGCACATAATTTTCAACTGCAAGCATTACTTCCTGACCTCTTCCTACGGCAAAACTCGGAATCAGGGCTTTTCCGCCTTTTTTCAAAGTTTCCTTTATAGTATCAGCAAGCTCCTTGCTTGATTTCTGCAGAGAAGGAAGAATGTCCTGCTTTCCCGCGTAAGTGCATTCCAGAACCAAAAAATCTATTTTTTCCTTCGGCACAACTGCAGGAAGAAGCAAATGGCTTTCCCTTGTGTTTATATCCTCTGAATACAAAAGTTTTTTTCCCTCGAATTCAAGCAGAACCTCTGCGCTACCTATGATATGCCCGGCATTAAGAAAAGTTGCCTTGATTCCAGGAACTATTTCTATTTCCTCGTTAAAGCCGACAGGCTTTGTCTGGTTCATTGTTTTGTCAATGTCTTTTGTTCCGTAAAAGGGATTTTTGTTTTCGCGCGCGATTTTTGCGGCATCGCTCAACAGCAAATGCATTATGTCTCTTGTAGGTGTGGTCGCAAAAATTTTTCCCGTAAAGCCCTGTTTTACCAAAAAAGGTATGTATCCGCAGTGGTCAAT
>DATDTD010000025.1:0-4287 GCA_035290965.1 archaeon
AAGACATGCAAATACCGCAAACAAGAAAGGAAAAAGGCAATTTAAGGTTATTGAAATTTTTATTTCCTGTAGAATTTCGCGGCCTCTTCCGGAGGGACAGTGTTTATTATGCATCCCGTTGCATATTCAAATCCGCCCCAGGAAAACATTCTCGGGTTTATTTTTACGTGGCAGTGAAGCGATTTTCCCTGCGAGGCATTGTGGAAATAAAGGTTGTAGGGCGCGTTCATTGTTTTTAATTTTGAAAGAATTTTTTTCAGAATCTTTGCGTAATCCTTGAGCTCTGCGCTTGAAAAATCAACAATGCTGTTCACATGCCTCTTTGGAAAAAGCTTTACCTCAAAGGGAAAGCGCGAGGCATAGGGCGCGAATGCAATGGCATTCCTTGTCTCCATTATTTTCCTCGGCCCTTTTGCCTCTGCCTTTATTATTTCGCAATAGGGGCACTTGCCTGTTTTTTTTTCAAAATCCATTGCAGCCTGCTCCTCGTTGTCGACTGTTTCCGCAAGCCTGTTGTAAGCGATTATCTGGGTGTGGGTGTGCAGTATTGAAGCTCCCGCCTCTTTTCCCTCGTTCTTGAAAACAGCAACCTGCTTTATTTTCGGGTCAGTTGTAAGGGCTTTTATCCTGTTGATGTATAATTCAAGAGCCTGTTTTATTCCCTCTGTATCAAGGTCTGCAAGAGTTTCATTGTGATTCGGGGTTTCAACAACAATCTCGTGCCTGCCGTATGCGTGCGAGGAAGTGAAAAAAGAATCGTTCTGTTTTATTTCAGAATCTCCGTTGACATCGACAGCGGGAAACTTGTTGGGAAAAACCCGCATAATCCATTTTCCCTTTTTTTCAACGCGCATTACTTCCGGAGGAGTCAAATGCTCGTTGCCAGCGCAGAAAAAGCAGTTCTTTCTCACTTCTTCTGATTCGGGCTCGATTGCCTTTTTGTATTCCTGGGGGCGCTTTGACCTTTCGGGCACAATAATGACCCATCTGTTTCTCAGATAGTCCTTTCGCAGTTCTGCCATGCACAGAGATAAACGAATTAGAATTATTTAATTGTTTGTATGGAAAAAAATCATTCTGTTTTTTTCAGTGCGATTTTTGCGAGCAAAAAGGCGAGAATTGATTCTGCCCCTTGATTCTCGTTGATTGTGTTTGCGGCAATCCCGTCAAAGACTCCGCAGGTTGCGGGATTGTACAGGGTTTCTTTTGTAAGGTTGTTTCCGAAAAACCAGTTGAAGGAATCAACTGCGATTTTTTTGTAATGCGCGTCCTTTGTAGCATTGAAGGCTGCAACCGCAGCCTCTGCCATTGAGCCGGCCTCAATAGGCTGCTGGTCGAAAAAAGCCCTGAAGCCATTGGGATAGCACCAGCCCGCCTGTCCTATGGGAACAAAGCATTCGCCGAAAAATGTTTTTTTTTCAAGGAAGAGGAAGGAATCAAGAGCTGTTTTCAAGAATTTTTTGTTGCCCGTAACAGAATAGGCCTCGAACAGTGCGTGGGGGATTTTTGCATTGCAGTAGCTTAAAATGCCTTCAAACCACAACCAGTTTTTGCACGAGTTCTGCTCGAATTTCCTCAAGATTTTTTCCCCGAAACGCGAAATGCATTTTTTCAGGATTTTTTTTGGGGAATTTTCAGCCCTGTAATAATTTGTGCAGCCAAGGAGGCAGTAGGACATTGTTTTTGCGTCTTCAATGTGATGGAAAAATTTTTTCGCCTTCCAGAACATTTTTTTGCATTCATTCTTTATTGAATCCGGGGCTTTTGACTGCATTGCAAAACCGCAGGCCCATACCGCCCTTCCGAAATAATCCCCAATGTCGGGAGCGTGCCTTTTTTCCTTTCTGAAGGAAATCTTGTTGTGGAACATTCCGTTGCGCGCCTGGCAGAATTTTACGAAGCGCAGGTATTTTCTTGCAAGCGTGAATTCTTTCAGCTCCAAAGCAACAATCAGCGCGCGGGCATTGTCATCAAGGGCATAGCCTGTTTTTTTGTTCGGACGGCTGAATTTTGCGTGCTGGAACAATGCAAACGAATCAGTCATTGCCTTCAGATACGAAAGATTTAGTTCCTGTGAATGCATCAATAAAACCGCGCAGAAAAAATCTTATGTATTATTGTTTCTTGCAGAATAAAAACCTGCGCATGCAAAAAATCTCCGCAGGAAAAAAATCGCGCGCGCAATTTACGCGCGGGAGAAAAAAAACAACGCCCAGCCTGCGCGGTTTTTGGAAAAACCCGCACTGCAAAAAATTATTAACCTGTTTTTCCCTTTTATTGCAGTGGTTTTGCTTGTTTGATGTAATTGCAATAGGGAATGCAACAATGGATGTTTTCGTGCATCTTGCGGAAAAGCACCTGAAGCAGAGAAGGCTATGCCTTGTTCCCGGGGACAAAATAGAGGTTGACAAAATTTTTTTTGCTACGGGAGGCGGGGCAACAAACACTTCTGTCGGGTTTGCGCGCTTCGGATTGAAGACGGGAATTCTTTGCGCGCTCGGAAAGGATGAAAACGCAAAAAAAATTATTGAGGAGCTGAAAAGCGAAAAAGTAGACTGCTCGGGGATTGTTCAGCTGAAAGAATTCAACACCGCCTACAGCGTAATTCTTACAGGGTTTGGCGCAGACAGGATAATTCTCACTTTCGGAGGCGCAACAACCCATCTGGAAAAGAAAAGCCAGATCGGGTGGGGCATGCTGGAAAAAACCCAGTTTTTGTATGTGAGCAGCTTTCACTCAAAGCCGAAACTCCTGAAAAAAATCTTTTTGTTTGCGGGAAAGAAAAACATTCCGCTTGCCTGGAATCCGGGAAGAAGCGAAAGAAAGCAGGGATTGAAGGCACTGATGCCATTGCTTGAAAAAACAACTATTCTCCTGCAGAACGAGTCAGAGGCGAAAGAGCTTGCAGATGCAAAGAGCGTGAAGCAGAGCATTGTAAAACTGCAGAAAATTGTCCCGATTGTGGTTGTTACCCTGGGAAAGAAGGGAAGCGTTGCCTTTGACGGAAAAACTTTTTACAGGCAGAAGGCGCACAATGTAAAGGTTGTTGATTCAACTGGATGCGGCGATGCATTCAATTCGGGATTTTTGTCTGCGATTATCAGAGGCCGGAGCATCAAGCAGGCGCTCGCGCTCGGAACAGAAAACGCGGAAACAGAACTGCAGTATCTTGGCGCGAAAAACAAATTATTGAAAAGAAAAATCTGAAGCTTTGGAATTTTCAGGAAAACCCGCTCATGCTTTTCTGCTTCAAAAAAATCTGCGCTTTCTGCATTATCTGCTTTGCATTCGGAAAAGTAAGTTTTTTTATTGCCGGCTCTATTGCAAGCCAGGTGAAATCATTGTGCTCCTGAGAAAGCCTTACCTGCTCTGTTTTTGCCTCCATGAGATAGAATAATACTTCCTTGAAGACTGTTTCTGATTCTTTTTTGTAAAAATATGTTATTCTTTCAAGAAAGCCGGGAATTATTTTCGAGGTTTTTGAATTCAGGCCTGTTTCCTCTTCAAGCTCTCTCCAGAGAGTCTGCATGTCTGTTTCGTTTTCCTCGACATGCCCTTTCGGAAAATCCCAGTGGCCGAGAGAATAATGAAGAAGAAGAAACCGCGTTTCGTGCGCTTCCCTGTGGAAAACAATCGCACCAATGCTCTTTTCGCGCAAAAAAAACACTCAAAAAAAATTTTCACGATTCAACGAACTGCTCATAGGTTGAATGGTTGAACTTGTATAAAAACTGTTTTATTTTTGCCCCCCGAAAGGAAAAATTCATCAGGACCCTGTCCCTGTTTCCTGAGAATTTGTGGAAGGAATGCTTCTGGCACGCATCCAAAATGAAAAACTTTTCATTGAATTCAGTGATTACAAAGGCGTGGGTTTGCTGGTTGTCGAGCTCTGCAACAACAATAGAGGCATTTTCATCTCCGAGCGCTAAAAGCAGGGAACAAAGGAAAATAGCAATGTCCTCGTCGTCCGCTACTTTTTCGGAAAAGATTTCCTTGGGAGAAAGCCAGTAATTCAGGGAAAAATCAAGCTCGACAAAATTAATCTCCTTTGAAACAAAGGAAAAAACCTTTTCCGCGGATTCCAAAAAAGCTTTTTCAAAGGAATAATCCGCATTCTTGAAATCAGCAATAAGAGACTGTATTGTCAAATCGTCGGAATTCACAAGCCCCTTTATTTCCCCTATAGTCCTGCGCTCTGATTCTGTTATTAACTCGGAATATTTATCAAGAAGAAGCCTGTAGAGCCTGCATTTTAAGCCGAGCCCCTGCTCTTCGGCAGAATTTTTT
>DATDTD010000026.1:0-3424 GCA_035290965.1 archaeon
CAGATAATGGATTATGAAGACCAGGAACAGGACCGCGGCATTACAATCAATGCTGCAAATATTTCGCTTGTTTTTGAATCAGAAGGAAAAAGCCATTTGATTAATCTTATTGACACTCCGGGGCATGTTGATTTTACTGGAGAAGTAATAAGGGCAATGCGCGCAGTGGACGGAGTAATTGTGGTGATTGATGCTGTTGAAGGAGTAATGCCTCAGACAGAAACAGTTATCAGACAAGCTTTGAAAGAATATGTAAAGCCTGTTTTGTTCATTAACAAGGTTGACAGATTGATAAACGAGCTCAGAGTTACTGAAGATGAAATGCAGAAAAGATTCGTGAAAGTAATTGCCGCAATAAACAACCTGATTAAGAAAAACGCTCCCGATGAATTCAAGGAAAAATGGCAGGTAAACATTGTAGAGGGGAGCGTTGCATTCGGCTCTGCAAAAAGAAAATGGGCTGTTTCAGTCCCCTACATGCAGAAATCCGGAATAAACTTCAAGCAGATTTACGATTATCTGCAGAAGGAAGACCAGAAAAAATTATCAGAATTAAGCCCTGTTTTTGAAGTTGTTTTGAAAATGGTAATAGAACATCTGCCCAGCCCCATACAGGCGCAGAAATACAGGACAAAAAACATCTGGACTGGAGAAAAGGAATCAGAAATCTATAAGGCAATGGAAGAATGCAATGCAGAATCAGAGCTTGCAATGATGATAACAGATGTGAGCGTAAACCCGCATGTGGGGGATATTGCAACGGGAAGGATTTATGCGGGCACGTTAAAAAACGGGACAATTGTAAAACTGCTTGGAATGCAGAAAGAAGCGCGCATACAGAAAGTCGGAGTCTTCATGGGAAACGAGTTTGTTACAATTGACGGCGCAAAAGCGGGAAATGTTGCCGCAATAGTAGGCTTAAAAGAAGTTTTTGCCGGAGAAACAATTTCAAGCATTGAAATGAAAAGCTTTGAAGGATTCAAAACTGCTGTGGAACCTGTAATGACTGTGAGCATTGAGGCAAAGCAGACAAAGGACTTGCCGAAGTTAATACAGGTTTTGCGGCAGCTTACAAAAGAAGACCCGAATCTGCGGGCTTCGATTAATTCTGAAACAGGGGAACATCTGCTTTCCGGAATGGGAGAGCTTCATCTTGATGTAAACAGATACAGGATTGAAATAACCCACAAGGTTCCTGTAATTGTGGGAAACCCGATTGTTGTTTACAAGGAAACAATCACAAAAAAAGCAAACACTCTTGAAGGGGTTTCTCCCAACAGGCACAACAAATTCAAGATAAGGGTTGAGGCAATTCCAAAGGAAACTCTTGAAAAATTAATTGAAGCAAAAATAGAGGCAAAAATCCGTCCCAAAGACAAGGAATTAATGTTGAAAATAGAGGAATGCGGATTTGAAAAGGATGAATCAAAAAAAACCTGGTGCGTTCACAACAACAATATTCTGATTGACGCAACGCGCGGAGTAGTTTCACTGCACGAAATAAAAGAGCTTGTCATACAGGGATTCCAGGACGCAATGGACGAGGGGCCCCTGGCAAAGGAAAAATGCTTCGGAGTTGCGGTTTACATTGACGATGCGACTTTGCATGAAGACAGCATTCATCGCGGCCCCGCACAGGTATTGCCCGCAATTACAAGGACTATTTACGCGGGAATTCTTTCAGCAGACCCTGTTTTACTGGAGCCGAAACAATTATTGTCGATTACTGCGCCAAACGATTACATGGGCGCAATTACAAAAGAGTTAGGTTCAAAAAGAACACAAATAAGCGAAATCCGCACTGAAGGAGAAATAACAGTCGTTGTGGCAAAAGCGCCAGTAAAAGAACTCATTGGATTTACAGCTGACATGCGCGGCGCAACACAGGGAAGGGCAGTCTGGACAGCTGAATACGCGGGCTATGAACTGCTGCCAAGAGAACTCCAAAAGGCAATTGTAACAGAAGTAAGAAAAAGAAAAGGCTTAGAGCCAGAGCCGAAATCGTGGCAGTTCTTCTTAGAGTGAAAAACTCTTTAAAATTTGCAATACTTTGCCATGCGGAATGCTTAAATAAACTAATTGTATAAATATATACAAGTGATGCGCATGGAAGCAAAGACTGTTCTGCATTATCCGAGGCTTGATACTGTACTGATGGTGGAGGACAAGCTCAGGAAGGCTAAAACCGAGCCCACAAGAATGCAGCTCTGGACAAGGCTGCCTAAGCAGGTTCAATACCAGACTTTCAAGATTATCCTGGACTATCTGGAAAAGTCAAACAAAATAACCTATACAAAAGACAGCAGGATAGCCTGGATTGCCTCAAACCCAAAGCTTGAAAAGGCAATAAAAAAAGGAAAGGGATACTGAATGTACAAGGTCATTGGAACAGAAGACTTTGACAAAGAGTTTGAAAAGCTGAAACAAAGGGCAAAACAAGGGGAAGGCGAAAGCGTCCAGCTGGTAAAGCTCATTGAAAAGGGCATTGAAAAACTCAAGTATGATTACAAATACGGAGACCATATTTCAAGAAAGAAAATTCCTGCAGAGTATGTTGAAAAATACGGCGTTGAAAACCTCTGGAAGCTGGATTTAAGCTCTTTTTGGCGGCTGATTTATACTGTCAGGGGAACTGAGATAGAAGTGATTTCTGTTCTGCTTGAAGTGCTTGACCACAAAAAATACGACAGGAAATTCGGCTATAAAACAAGCTGAAGCCAGTGCTTCTTCTTCGTTCATAGGCTGAAAAGGCATTGCTTTTTAAATATTTTGAAAACCAAACTATTAATCATAAAATCATAATAAGTTTACACAATAAGTGTTTCCAATTTTTTCCTTAAAAAATTGGTGGCGAATTTTTTTTGGAGGGAATTTTCATGGGAGAAAAGCCACACTTGAACCTTGTGTTCATTGGACATGTCGATCACGGCAAATCAACTACAGTCGGAAGGCTGTTATACGATGCGGGCGCTCTTTCGGAACAGGAATACAGAAAAATAAAGGCTGAAGCAGAAGGAATGGGAAAGGGAACATTCGCCTTTGCATTCGTAATGGACAAGCTGAAAGAGGAAAGGGAACGCGGAGTAACAATCGACGTTGCATACAAAAAATTCGAGGGAAAGCACAATTATTTCACAATAATCGATGCTCCCGGGCACAGGGACTTTGTAAAAAACATGATTACAGGGACAAGCCAGGCAGACGCCTGCGTGCTTGTTGTTGCAGCAAAAGAAGGAATACAGCCACATACAAAGGAACACGCATTTTTGGCGCAGGTAATGGGCTTAAAGCAGCTTGTTGTGGCAGTAAACAAAATGGACGAAGTAGGCTACGAGGAAGCAAGATACAAGGCAGTAAAGGAAGAAATGTCAAAACTCCTTACAAGCGTAGGATACAAGATTGACACAATAAAATTCGTCCCGAT
>DATDTD010000027.1:0-5561 GCA_035290965.1 archaeon
GAACAGAGTTGTTGCTGCTTGAAAAAATCGGAAAACTGAAGGGGAAAAAAATCTGCATTATTGCACTGCCGAAAGAAATTGAACTAAAAAAGGCTGTTGAAGGAGTCAGAGCCATTTTACTTTCAAAAAATGCGTTGAACAGGAAATGCATGGATCGTAAGCCCTGATTAATTTTTCTATTTCAAGCTCTGCTTTTTCCTTTTGCAGATGCATCAGGGAAGGAATAAATTTTTTCAAATCAGATTCAATGTTGCGCGTGTTCTGCAAGGTGGGGACAACAATATTTCCCTTTTTTATCAGGCCATCCGCCCCGATGGAATAGGAATGGTACAATACTCCGCGCGGAGCTTCTGTTACTCCTATTCCCGTGTTTTCTTTCGGCGCGATTTTCGGCAAAGGTTCTTCGCGGATTTTTATTTCCCGGAGGATTTTTATGCTCTCGTCAATGCACTGGAGCATTTCAATTGCCTGCGCGGCATTGTTGTAAAAAGGCGAAAAATTCGGAAATTTTAATTTGAAATCCTTTATTGATTTTTTTGCATCGCTGCAAAGCTCTTTTTCATTGAGATTGATTCTTGCAAGCGCCCCCACAGAATATTCCTGCCCATTGAATTTTGCGGCTTTTGCAGTTGAATAGGGAACTACAAATTCCTTCAAATGCTCGAGAAATTTTTCTTCGGGAATAATTGTTCCGTCGCTGCACTGGATGCTTCCGCATGTAAGGCAGTAGTCCTTTCCGACCAGGCCGACATAATTTGTTTTTCTCTCAAAAAGCTTCCCCGAAACAAATCCGGAAAACAATTCAATTGCCTCAAATGCCTTTGGGCGGATTTTTTCCAGTTCATGAAGACAGGAATCAAGCCCCTCCTGCGAGGGAAACCGTGAAAAACCGCCGACGCGGAAATTAACAGTATGATAAGCCCTTGCGCCAAGCACATTGAGAATGTCTGTCGCGACTTTTTTGAAATCAAGCGCATCGTGGATATATTGGTGCTCTTTTGCGTCAAAATGCAGGACGCTTTCCTTTCCCAAAAAATCCGGCAGGACAAGAAGATAAAGGTGCAGTGCATGGCTTTTCAAAAATTCCATGTTTGCGGAAATTTCGCGCAGCAAAAGAGTCTGCTCAGAGGCTTCGAAGCCCAGGGCTTTTTCGCATGCTTCGATTGCAGTGTTCAAATGCGAGGAACAGCAGAAACCGCAGATTCTTGACATTATCAAAGGAATTTCCTCAAAGCTTTTTCCAATAGCCATTTCCTCAAAAAACCTGTGGTTTTCCGAAACCTGGAACTCGCATTTTTCGACAACGCTGTTATGCATCTGGACTTCCAGATTTGCGTGCCCCTCGATTTTTGTAATGTCGTGCAGGGAAAAGTGTTCATCACTGTGCATTTTTTTCACGCTCTTTTTTGAAAGGATCCTCATTGAAATAAGTGAAAAGGTTTTTTATTTCATACACAGGCATTCCGAATTCTTTGAACAAATCCTTCAAAGCGGAAAAATTCCCGTCCTTTGTAAAGCCACGGCAGCCAATGCACTGCGCCTTTTGAGTGGGGCAGAGAGCATTGCAGCCCGCGTATGAAACAGGGCCAAGGCAGGGAATCCCGTGCAATAAAAGGCAGGGATTTTCAAGCTCCTTGCATTCCTTGCAGACAGGGACATCTTCAAGCCTTGGAATAAAGCTGTGATAGAACTGGATGAGAACGCGCAAAAATTCCTTCTGGTTTATTGCACAGCCCTGCAATTCAAAATCAACTTTTACAAAATCAGAAAGCTTGTGGACTGCCTGCATTACAGGCTTCATTGCCTTCGGGGGGAGAGCGGACTGTATTTTTTCAGGAAGGGCATTTCTAATTCCGGGAATTCCTGCAATTGTAGCGCACGCCCCCATTGCAACAAGAAAGGCGCTTCTCTCACGAATTGCCTTTGCTTTTTCCAAATCGTTTTTCCCAACAATCGAACCTTCAACAAATGCAATGTCCATCTGCACAGGGGGATTTTTTTCGCGCATAATGCGGGATTCCACTATTTCAACAAAATCAAGGATTTTTAAAAAATCATTGTTTGTTTCAAAAACCGCGAGCTCGCAGCCCTCGCAGCACGTCAGCGAGAAAAAACCCGCCTTTATTTTTTTGTTTTTCATAAAAAAACCTTTTTTTATTTTTTCTTTTTTGGCTTTTTTTTCTTCGGCTGTTTTTTTTCCTTTTTCTTTTCCTTTGGCTCTTCACTGAGCAGGGAAATTTCTTTTTGCACGCGCGCAATCATTTCATCAATTCCCTTTGTGCGCTCCTGCACTGCCTCAAAAGCTTTTTTTGCGCTTTCAAATTCCTGCCCCTGCTTCAGGCGCTGTTTTTTATGCTCAAAAAGAGCAAGTGCTTTTTCCGCGGCTGTCCTTGATTTCTGCAGAAAAGCAAGCTGTTTTTTCAGTAATTCCCTTTGTTCCGCCATTTTTTATCCCTCCGCAAGGTGCATTTTTTCAAGCTCTGTTCCGGAAAAAACCGGGCCGTGAACGCACACGAATTCCTTTCCGATATTGCAGTGCCCGCATTTTCCGATTCCGCAGTGCATTAACCTTTCCATTGAAACAAAAAACTGTTCAGGCTTGAATCCAATATCCTTGAATTTCTGCATTGCAATATTCATCATTATCTGCGGCCCGCATAACAGGACAACAGTGTTTTCAACCGGAAGATTCGCCCTTGCAATAAGGTCGGTCGGAAATCCAGAATATCCTTTCCAGTCGGGAGTCGGATTATCCACTGAAACAAAGATATTGAAATCGCCTTCTTTTTCCCATTTTTCAATGTCTTCCCTGAACAATAATTCCTGCGGGGATTTGCAGCCGTGGAACAGAAAAAGCTTTCCGAACAGTTCTTTTTTTGCGTTTACTGCATAAACCGCGGAGCGTATTGAAGCCATTCCGCACCCTCCCGAAAAAAACACAATGTTTTTTTTCCTGAATCTCTGGATCGGATAGCCTCTTCCAAAGGGGCCTCTCAGGCCTATTTTGTCCCCGGTTTTAAGCAGGTGCATTGCCCTTGAAATGTTTCCCACTGCATTCACTGTAAGCTGCAAAGAGTGTTTTTGATAAGGGCTTGAAGAAATGCTTATGGGCATTTCCCCGAAGCCGAAAATGCTCACCATCATGAATTTTCCGGGAGCAAAGGAAAATTTTTTCAGGGTTTTTTTGTCTGAAAAGCTTACTGTAAAGGTTTTCAATGAGCCTGTTTCTGTCTTTACTCTTGTTATTTCCGCAAGCTCGGGTTTCAAAGGAGATTCAAATTCGTGCATTCATTTTCCCTCCAGGGGATTTTTCTGTATTTCCTTTGCAATCTGCACCAAGGAAATTTGTACCGGGCAAACGGAAATGCATCTTCCGCAGCCCACGCACAAATGAAGGTTATGCTCCTGCTTGTAATATGAAAGCTTGTGCATTACAAACTGCCGCAATCTTGATTTCCTGCTCTGCCGGAAAATTCCGCCGTGCACCTTTGTGAACTGCTGCAATTGGCAGGAATCCCATTCCCTGTATCTTTCGGAATTTTTACCGTCAAGCAGGAAAAAATCCTTTATTGTGAAACAGTAGCAGGTCGGGCAGACCTGGGTGCAGGCAGAGCAGCTCAGGCATCTTTCGGATTCAGATTCCCAAATTTTATGCTCGAAGTTTTTTTCAAAAATTTTTTCAAGCTCCTTTGTGTTAAGGCGGGTTTTGCATTTTTCCGCGCTTTTGTTTTTTGTTTCCCTTGTTTCCTCGAAAAATTTTTTGCAGTAAAGCTCTTCCCATCTTTCCGAGCCTATTTCAATGAAATAACCGTCTTTTTTTTCCCAGAAAAACAGGTCGAAAAAATCCGGCTTGTCTGTCTGCATGCTTTCGCAGAAGCAGTTTTCGCTCTCTTTCTTGCAGTCAATGCCTATTGTAAGAGTGGTATGCCGCTTGTTCCTGTACAATAAATCATATCCATAAAAATCAAGGAACAGCTTGTCAAGCACGTTCAGGGCATGAAGGTCGCAGCTGCGCATGCCGAAAATTACTTTTTGAGAGTGCTTTATTGTTTCGTGAATTTCAAGGGAACTTGCTTTTTTTTCAAACAAAAATTCCCTTTCCCTGTTCGGGAGAAAGAATTTTTTCGGTGAAAACCAGGTTCTTGAATCCAAAAAAATGTTTTTTGCGTTTGCGTCCGAAAGCTCTTCAAAGCAGGAAGCGCTGTTCCTGTTAAGGACTGGCACTATTACATTGAGGTTTTTTTCCTTCTGAAGAAATTCGAGATACGGCAGAAGGTTGTTTTTTTTCAAAAAATATCCCAAAAAAGCGCCTCCTGTTTTTTTATTATTTTGCTTTTCCCTGTTTCAGTATTTCCAGGCCCGGAAGTTTTTTTCCCGAAAGGTATTCGAGCAGAGCCTTTCCCGCAAGCGAAACATAAAAGAAATCTTCCCTTGAAAAATTAAGCTCCTCAAGCGCTGTTTCCGTATCTCCCCCGCCTAAAATGCAGGGCTTTGCGCTTTCTGAAAGAAAGCCAAAAACCTCTTTTGTCCCGAGAATAAAGGCGTCTTCCTCATAAACCCCGAGAGGACCGTTGAAAACAACGAATTCTGACTCTGAGATTTTCTTTTTTATCAAATCAACTGTGCCAGAACCAATGTCTTTTATTGAATAGCCGCTCGGAAGCTCTTCTACTGAAATTTCTTTTCGAGTTACTTCATCATCGAGAGCAACATCCATTGGAAGCAAAATTTTTTTTGGAAAAGTTTTCAGGAGCTCCTTTGCGTTTCCAAGAAGCTTGTTGAAGCCTTTTTCCTCGAAGACTTTTTCCTTTTCCCCCAAAGAAATTCCTTTGGCCTTCAAAAACAATTCTCCGGGCAGGCCGCATGCAAAAACATATTCTGCTTTTTTGTTTTTCAGCAGAGAGCCTGTTAATTGCACTGAGTCCTCGGGTTTTGCGCCTCCTAAAATGAAAAGAGTTTTTTTTGCCTCTTCGGCTTTTTCAAGCGCGCTTAATTCCTTTTCAAGCTGCAATCCTGCAAAACATGGAATCAAAGGAAAAAATCCCACAACAGATGCGTGAGCCCTGTGGCAGGCGCTCAATGCGTCCTGCACAAAAAAATCCGAGTTGGCAGCAATTTTTTTTATCCAGCTGCTTTTTGAATGTTCCTCGGGAGTTTTGTCAACTGCCTCGTCTTCCTGAAAGCGCGTGTTCTCCAGAAGCAGGACTTCTCCCGAAGCAAGCCCTTTTATTATTTTTTCAAAATCCTCTTTCCAAGAGGCGAAAAAAACATCCCTTTCAGAGTATTTTGCAAGCGCCCTTGCATGATGGCTCAATGAAATAAAATCCGCATCTCCCTTTCTTCCCTGATGTGCAAGAAGGATTAGCTTTGCGCCTTTTTGCGCAAGCTCCTTTACTGTTTCCGCGTGCGCCTTTATGCGCGCCGAAACAATTATTTTTCCGTTTTCAACGCTTGAATTCAGGTCAAGCCTTACAACAAGAGTTTTTCCCTTTACATTCTGGGAGCCGATAAAATCGTATGGCATAAGAAATCAGTAATAGGAAAAGCCAGAAGAAGTTAAA
>DATDTD010000028.1:0-16106 GCA_035290965.1 archaeon
TATTTTTCAATCACCAAAGCCGCGTTTCTCTCGCGCAAAAGAGCGTTTGTCTCGAAAAAATCCTCTGCGCCTGCGCGGAAAACACTGCTCAAATCAGCTCCGCTTTCATAACCCCTTATCAGCAAATCAATTGCCCTGTCAATAATCCTGCTGTTGCATCTTTTTTTGAGGTTTTCAAGAGAATTTTCAACTGAAACTCCCTTTTCGATTTCAAGCAGTGCGATTTCAAATTCCTTTCCAAGCAATCCAAAATCCGCTTTTGAAAAAAACCCCAGAATCCTGTTCATTGAAACCCCGCGCGGAAAAGCGCTTGCCTGCAATAACAAATCGGGAACAAGCGCTTCCATTTTTCTTTTGCGCGATTCAAGCAGATACGTTGAGAAAAAATAATTTAAAATCAGGGAAGCGGGAAAGCAGGCAAGGCAAAAAGCAGTTATGTATACTGAATCTGTTTTTGTTGCAATTCCGACTGCAATTGCGCAGGCGCACATTGCAAATGCAATCAGAAAAGATTTTTTTAAAAATTTTTCGTATTTTTTTCCTTGGGAAAAAATTTTTTCCATTTCTAAAATGTTTTTCATTTTAACCACGCAAACATGCCGGAGTTTTCGCACGTATAAAGAACAGCACCATTAAATCAAGCAAAGGAAATCCAATTGTAACTGCAACAAGTATCTGCATGGGTGTTAACTCCATTGCAAGCACAATGCTTCCCACTATTGCAAAGCTCTGGAATAATGCGGGTACTATTGCCGAGAATGCAATGAATATGAGCGAAAAAACAACGAGTTTTCCTGAAAAAGCCTTGCTTTCAGAGCGCTGTTTTGCCAGCAATTCCAACGCAAGCCGCCTTACTGCTTCGGAACTTCCCCTTTCTTTTTCATTGCTTCCGCTTCCCTGTTCATAGAATCCGTTCAACTGCAGGACTGCGCGCTTTACCGCAGTGCTTTTTGTTCTCTGGGAAAAGGCAAGCATTGCCTGCTGTGTGCTCTGCCCTTTTTCTCGGATATCTGAAAAAATCCTCCTGAATTCTTTTGCGATTTCCGAGTTTCCCTTTGCTGCGTTTAAAATGCATTTTTCAAACGCAATGTTCAGATCCAAATCTATTGAAACAGACATCAATGCAAACGGCAAATCCCTTTCTATCAGCTCTGCCCGTTGTTTCTCGCGCAGCAACGGGAGAAAAAGCTGTGCCATAAAAGCCGTTGCAAAAAAAGCAAATCCGAATGCAATTGCCGCTACCAAATCCTCGAGAACAAGAGCAAAAACAAAGCATGCGAGTATTCCTGCAGTTGCAGAATACCCGAATGTTTTTTCCAAATCTTTTTTTCCTATGCTCTTGAGAAGCACTGCCTTCATTTTTTCAGCTCCTGCGAATGCCTGTTTATTGCATTGAAAAAATCTTTCAGGGAAAATCCCTTTCCCGAAAGCGCCTGCAGTATTTTTTTTCTCTTTTCAAGCTCTTGAAGAAAGGCATTCCTGTCCATTCCCTTGAAATTCCTTGCTTTCTCCATTAACTTCGAGCTTTCGGAGATTTTTTTCAGGCAGTCTTTTTCAAAGTCAAATTCAAACAATGTTTTTGCTTCAAATCCTTTTTCGGAAAAAACAAGTTCCGCTGCCTCGATTATCCTGCGCTTTTCAATGCTTTCTCCCGCCTTTGCTTCGGGCCATCTTCTCTGAATGAAAAGCAGGTCTATTGCGCTCATGTCAAGTTCTTTTATTCCGAAGGAGTTCAGCCTTGCAATTGCCTCTTTAGAACTCTGCGCGTGAAAGGTTGCATAACTTCCTCGCCCCTGTCCCGCAAGCAGAGTGTCCATGAATGCGCCCGCTTCTTCGCTGTTTCTTATTTCTCCGACAACAACCCTGTCAGGGCGCATTCTCAAAGTATCTGTTATCAGTGAGTGCATTCCGAAGCCCTGTTCCTTTACAACCCCCATTTTTATCATGTGTTCGTGGGGAAGGGTTATTTCCGGTGTTTCCTCAACAGCGATTATTCTTTCCTGCCTTGGAACAAACGCAAGCAAACAGTTCAGGGTAGAGGTTTTTCCGCTTCCTGTGTTTCCCGCTATCAAAAAACTGCATTCCAACTCTATTGCAAGCCATGCGAATGCGCAGAATTCCCATGAAAATGTTTTGTTTTCAGCCAAATCAATCGGAGTAAATGGCTCTGCCCGGAATTTTCTTATTGTAACGCTTGCCTCTTTTGAAATAGGCGGAATTGTCGCTGTAAGCCTGCTGCCATCGGGGAGATTTGCATTGAGCTTCGGGCATTCAAGTGTAAGCCTTCTTCCCAGCTTCCGCGCCATTTTATTTGCCAGGTCTCTTACAAACGCATTGCTTCCGAAAAAGACGTTTGTTTTTATCCAGCCGAATTTTTTGTGGAAAACAAAAACAGGCTTTTTGTTCCCTGTTCCTATTATCGCTATTTCCTCTGTCATTGAATCCGAGAGAAAGCAGTCCAGCGCTGAAAAACCGAATACATTCGAATTCAGCAGCTCTCCGAAATAGCACAGCTGTTCTTTTTCCAGAAGGATTTTTTTTTCAACGCAGTAATCCTCGATAAATCCCGCTGTCTCTGCAGGAGTTTTTTTTGTTCCTGTTTCCTGGAATTCCTTTGTCATTTCCCTCAGCAGGAGGGCTTCCTGCAGAGTGAGCTCGGGAATTTTTGCACAGTAAAAAATCTCTCCAGAATCGAGCTTGATTATGCTGTGCGATTTTCCGTCCTGCAGGACTTTTGCATGTTTTTTCTGCAGTGCAACCGCTTTCCAGCCCAAGATTTTTTCCACTGTTTTTTTCTTATTGCCCAAAAAAATCTCTCCCTGCAAAAAGAAGAGGAAAAAATTAGGCTTTTAAAATCGATTTTTTGTTCGGCAAAAAACGAACTGCCTTTTTCTTTCTTTTTGCGAAAAGAAAAAGAAAACCTGCGCTGCCCAAAGAAAAGAAAAAACGAACTGCACAAAAGAAAGAAAAACAGAGCCTGCCCAAAAGAAAAAGAAACCCGGTTTTTTTGCCGCAGGCTGCCTTTCAAAACAAAAAAAAGAAAAAGCCAAGCAAAGTGCTTTTGCACTTTACTTGTATTTAAGCTTGTTTTTCGGCTTTTTTGAAACAACTATGTAATAGCCGCAGGCTATTAGTACGACTCCCAATATTATGATTATTACAGGCAATGTAAGGTCCATTGCAGGAGCTGCGGGCGGTATCTGTGGCGGAACAACTGGTGCCGGGCAGTCTGCCTGGCAGGTTGCCGTTGTTTCTCCTGCTTCGCATATGCCGTTATTGTTGCATGTGCTTGCAGGAGGCCTTACAGTAACAACAGTGTAACCCGTTGCAAACGGCGCCTTTATTGTTTCTGCCACTGCTTCTGTTATGTCCTTTGCGAGAGTGTAAACTATTTTTGCTGTTTCTCCCGCCTTTATCTGCGGTACAACGAATTCAATTAATGGGTCTGCCTTCAGGACTTTCATTTCAGTTTCGCTTGTTATTTCCGATGCATTTTCCGCAACTGTTTTCGGAATTTCAACTACTACGCTTACATTCTTCCAGTCCTTTGTTGAATCGTTATTCACTGTAATTGTAATTGTTGTCTTGTAAGAGAATTTTCTGCTTGGATCAGTTATTTTCGGGTCAGTTGTTTTTTCAACTATTATACTCTGGCTGACATCTGTTTTTTCGGCAATGCCCTGCATTTTTTCTATCTGCGGCGCAGTATATCCTGCTTCAGAGAGAATGCCTGCAACTTCTTCCTGTGTTGCAGGAGCAGTTGTTGTTGTTTCAACAATTGTTTCAGTTGTAGGCTCTGTTGCCCCTCCACTTCCTGGTGTGCCACCAGTGCTTCCTGGTGTGCCGCCGGTGGTTCCTGGTGTAGTAGTGCCTGTTGTAGTTCCGCTTGCGCTTTCATAGGTTATTGGGCAGCTGCTTACTGCGCTGTTCAAATCCATGAAATCAGACACTTTCAGATAATATGTCCTTGTTGTCGGCAGGCTTTCTCCTGTGCCAATGCAGAAATTTATTAAATTATTCAGGCCGTTATCCGTATAATTGCCGCTTGTCGAAGTGCCGTGCCAGAAGTTCTTTATGTTTGAAGTGTCGTTTGCATCAACTGTTACTGCCGCACAGGTGCTTTTTACTGTGACATTGCAGCCAGTCAATTGCCTTATTACCGGTATGTTTGTGTCGTTTATTCCCGCAGGATTTGCAGTCGAATTATAATCAGTTGTTGCAAGCGTAATTCTGCTGTTTACATCCCATGCCCAGCTTCCCGCGCCCCTGTTGTTATCAGTCCTTGGCGACAAAACCATGTCAATGAAATAGCGGCCTTCACGCAGATCTGCGGCATTCAAATAAAATCTGCAATTTGTGTCCCTGTTTGTAGTATGGTTTGCATCGTCTGTGTTTGCAATTGGTGCGCTGCTGTAATAATTGCATTTTACTGTGTTTTGGTCTGCATGCCCTTTTGACAGGTTGGCATCTGTGAGCATTAGATTCATGTCTTTTACTAATACATTGTTTCTGTCTCCCATTGTTTGTGAATAATAAATTGACAGGTTGAGGTCTGCCAATGACATGTTTGTGTCCTGTATTCTTACATTGAAGTCTATTGCAAGGTTTTGGTCTCCTGTTACTCCGCCGAGCCTGTTGAAGTCAAAGAAAGTGCTGCCATGGCTGTTCATGAAGTTTGTGTCCCAGATGAACAGTTCCGGGGGGTTTATTGCTGTGTTTGCATCGCTTGTCGCGCAGAGAGTGTTTCCGACTGCGGGGTCTCTTGGCGCGCTTATATTTACGTCAATGTAAAACCGCCCCATTATTGTTTTCTGCAAATCCGGGGCTGTATTGCCGAATCTTCTTGTTGTTCCGGTTCTGTATGTTCCGGAGCCCGTTGTTCCTGTGAAATGGCTGAATCCGGCTTCGCCAGTGTCTGCATATCTTGCCAGGTCAAGGCCTATGGAGCATGTCTGTGTTGTTGAAATGTTTGCATCGTCATCGTTGATTGCGTAATTAGTGGCTGCTCCCGCGGCAAAATTGCTCGGGGCACTGGTACAGACTATTCCGTTATTATCCAAGATATTAAAGTCCTTGTACAGCAAATACTGCTGTCCGCACTGTGTTTTTGACAGGTAAATGCTTACTGCAAAGTTGGCGTCTGCCCCGTCACTGCCTCTGGCAAGGCTGTTCTGGTCCTGATAATTTGTATCCTTGTAAGTGAATGTTACTGTCAGGTTTCCGTCTCTTGTAAAATAAGTCCTTCCTGTATTCGAGTCTCCTGTAACTGTTGCCGTCAGTGTTCCTGCAGAGTATTCCGAAAACCCGCTTACCCTGAAAGAGAAGTTTCCGTCGCCTGCGTTAGTATTGTACTCCCAGCTTACTGTTCCATCTGTCGCAGTGTAGGGCGCATCATAAGAGAATGTTCCCAAATCAAGGTTTTTGCATATTGTTGCAGGGCATTTTACTCCGTTTCTTGCAAGGTATGGGATTGGCCCAGTGGATCCTTTTATATTATACATTGTGATGTTTGCGTCAATTGGATTTCCTGACGGGTCAGTGCCGAATTCAGGCATTGCTTCCGAATCAATTTTTGCCTTGCCGTTTGCTCCAACCATGTTGCTTGAATAATCTCTTCTTGGGCCTCTTGATATATTCACATCGGAATTCATTTTTACAAGAACATTTGCGTCTTTCAAATACACCCAAATTGCTTTTACGTTTCCCTGGTCTCTTATCCAGCCGCTCATCATTGCTTCTTCTATTGACACTCTTTGGGCGGTAGAGGCATTCACATCTCCCGGGCCGCAGTTGTATTTTCCGCTTAAATCCGTGCAAACAAGGACAGTGACATTTTCATCTGAGCTCATTCTGAAGCCGGGCGTTACAATTACCTTTGCCTGCGAAATCTTGTTTGCATCGGAGTATTTTGTTATGCTAAATGCACCGTTTATATCTGCAAAGATATTGTTGTCCGGAATTACTCCTCCGGGTCCTGCCAGTGAAATAGTGTATGGAATAAGGACATTTACATCAAACTCTCCGTTTGCATCTGGTGCAAGCAATCTTCCAAGCATTGAAGATACAGAACCAGCGCCAAGTATAGTGTATTGTATTGTTCCTTTTGGCAGATTATTTGTATCTCTTAAATCATTGTATGTTTGCCGGCCGTATGTCATCATATTAGCAATTCCGTTTTGGTCCCAGGTTCTTTCGTTTGCCGGCCCGTCTCCATAGGGATTTGTGGCTGCGCTTGAGTTTACGTCAAGCATGTTTACATCTACATAGCTTCCGTTTGCGTCAGCAAATTTCAATACTATGTTTGCATCGAGCGGAAAGCCGTATCCGAAGACTGTTACGTTGCCGTCAATCGGCGCTACTGCCGGCATTTCTATTGGTGCGCCGAGCAGTGTAACTATTATTGCAGGCCCTATTATGAAAAGAGCGTTTGCATCCATGCTTGTGCATGCGTATTGCCCAATGGCTCCGGAGTGGTCTCCCGGGGATAATCTCCATAATTCCAGCACTCCCGCTTTTCCGTTCATGTCTGCGTGGTTTGCATCCGCAGGAATCACTACATTAACATCAAAATAGCCTGCGTCAACTGTTGTGCTGGCCGAGCTAAAATTAATGATGTCCATGTCAATAAAGTTGATTGCTCCTCCGTGGTACATGCTTAGGCACGGACCCTGTGAGATTCTTCCGGCTACGACATTTTCATCGCTGACAGCGCTTGTGTTTCCGTCTATAAGATTCAGGTCCCAGTATTTGGGGCTTCCGCTTCTGTTGCTGAAATTAATATCTATCCATCTGAAGAACAATGCATAATTAGAATCCTCGGAAACGTTTGTATCCTGTGATACATGCACAAAGAATTTTTCCCCCGCGTTTGCATGGTGGGCTCCGTTTTCGTCTTTTGCTGTCATTACTCCGCCTGCCGCGGTTGCGTTCACTGTTGAAAAAACAGATATTAAAATTATGGAAAGAAATAGTGCCTTAATCAAAGCGTTCATCAACCAGCCCCCGACTTTTTTTTTTGAAAATTTCAGCGCCTAAACAAAAAAAGCATGCATGATATTTCGTACAGATATAGAATTAAGTTGTTTAAATACTTTTCGCATTGCTGTTCCTGAAGAATTTGCCTTGCAGCGGCTTTTCCAAAAATGGGATTATCATTGCGGGCAGTGCGAGTGCGATTGCAATCGCCCATTCTGCTGCGCTTATGCTTTTAACGCCCAAAAAGATTCCTGCTGCTGGAATTGTTATTATTGCCGCAAGCGCTGCAATCGAAACAATTGCCGCGAGCACAAGGCTTTTGTTTCCAAAAGGATTAATCTGGAAAATGTTTTTTGTTCCCCTGCAGTTGAATGCAATGATTGTTTCAAAAATTATTATTGTCGCAAAAGCCATTGTCTGCGCTGTTTCAATGTTCTGCATTAATCCTATTCTGAAGGAAACCAGCGTAAAAACAGCGCCAATTATTCCCGAAACAAGAATGAAAGAAATTGTGTTGTGGAGTATTCCCTGGCTTTTTTTCCGCGGCTTTTCCAGCATCAAATCTTTTGCTGCGGGCTCGTTTCCAAGCGCGATTGCCGGCAATCCGTCCGTGATTAAATTAATGAACAATAGCTGGACAGGCACCAACGGCAGGGGCCATCCGCGGTTTCCAAAAAAAAATTCCAGCACAATTGCAAACAAAATCAACAATACTTCCGCGGTGTTTGCGGCAAGCAGGTATTTCACAAAATTTTGTATGTTGGAAAAAATTCTCCTGCCTTCCTTTACCGCAGAAACAATTGTTGCAAAATTATCATCCAGTACAACCATGTCCGATGCCTCTTTGCTTGCCTCTGTTCCAGTGAGGCCCATTGCAATTCCTATATCCGCTTTTTTCAGGGCAGGCGCATCGTTTATCCCGTCCCCAGTCATTGCAACTGTCAGGCCTTTTTTTTGCAGTGCTTTTACAATCAGCAGCTTGTGTTCCGGGTTTACCCTTGCAAAAACGCTTATCTGCAGAATTTTTTCTTCCAGCTCCTTTTCACTCATTTTTTCGAGTTCTGCACCTGAAATTGCAGTGCCGCCCTGTCCCATTATTCCGAGCTCTTTTGCAATTGCAATTGCAGTCAGCAGATGGTCGCCTGTAATCATTTTCACTTCAATTCCGGCTTTCTGGCACAATTGAACGGCTTCCCTTGCCTCCTCTCTCGGAGAATCAATCATTGCAGCCATGCCCAAAAAAACAAGTTCTGATTCAATGCTGTTTGTTCCATCTTTCCCCGGGCTTTCGAAAGCGAGCGAATGCGAGCGCTTCGAAAGGCTGTTGAATGCCAGCCCCAGAACCCTGTATCCGCTGCGCGCCAACAAGTCGTTTTTTTCCATCAAATCCTGAAAATCTTTTTTTGAAAGCGGTTTTTCCTTTCCTTCAAGAAAAATTTTCGAGCTTTTTTCAAGGAGAGACTCTACAGAACCCTTGCAGAAAACAATTCTTCCCTTTCCGCTTTCAAAAACACTGCTCATTCTTTTTCTTTCCGAATCAAAGGGAATTTCGCCCAGAAAAACAAATTCTTTTTCCAAAGATTTTTTTTCAATGCATGCTTTTTTTGCGAGCGCAAGCAGTGCTATTTCAGTGGGGTCTCCGACTGCATTATTTTCCGAAAGCGCCGCATTGTTGCACAGCACTGCGGCTTCGAGCAATAATTCCAGTTCAGGCTGCTTTTCCAGTTCCACATGTTTTTTTTCAAAAAGGATTTTTCCTTCGGCTTCAAACCCTGTTCCTGTTGCCTCAAAAAAACTATTGTTGCAGAAAATTTTTTCAACGTTCAATTCGTTTTTTGTCAAAGTGCCTGTTTTGTCAGAGCAGATAACGCTCGTGCTTCCGAGTGTTTCAACCGCGGACATTTTTCTTATCAATGCGTTTCTGCCAGCCATTGCCTTCATTCCCAAGGCAAGCGTTATTGTAACAACTGCGGGCAATCCCTCTGGAACTGCCGCGACCGCAAGGCTTACCGAAGTGAAAAACATTAGCCTTGCATTGTTGCCCGCAAAAAATCCCAGAAAGAAGATTATGATGCAGATTGCAACGATTGCAATTGCAAGTTTTTTTCCGAAATCATTTATGTTTTTTGTCAGCGGTGTTTCCTCTTTTTTTATTGCCTGCAGTGCGGCGCTGATTTTTCCGAATTCAGTCTGCATTGCCGTTGCTGTTGCAACTGCCTTTCCCCTGCCGTAAACAATTGTCGTGCTCAGAAAAAGCATGTTTTTTCTGTCTGCAATGCCCGCAGTTTCAAAAATTTTTTGCGTCTGCTTTTCAGCTGGATTGCTTTCCCCGCTCAGGATTGCCTCGTTTGTTTTCAAATTTATTGATTCAATAATCCTTGCATCGGCAGGAACCCTGTCGCCTTCGCGCAAAACAATCAAATCCCCAGGGACTATTTTTGTTGAATCTACTGCCTGTTCTTTTCCGTTGCGCACTACAATTGCCTTTGGCACAGCGAGCTTTTGCAGCGCCTGCATTGCCTTTTCCGCCTTGAATTCCTGCCGAAAGCCCAGCATTGCGTTCAGAATAATTATTGCAAGTATGACTCCCGCATCAAGCCCTTCGCCGATAAAAAAAGAGATTGCTGCGGCAGCAATCAGCAGCAGGACAAGGAAGCTTTTGAACTGCCCAAAAAAAATTTTTATTGCATTAAAGCCTTTTTTTGAAGTTATTTTGTTTTCCCCGAACTGCAAAAGCCTTTTTTCCGCCTCTGCGCTGTCAAGGCCTTTTTCCAAATCAGAGCACAATTTTTTTGCGGCTTCCGCAGCCTCAATCGCGTGCCAGCTGGTGTTTAGGCTGTTATATTCCATTATTACCCTTATACAATAAGAATCAGAGCTTTAAATTATTTTGCCAAGCGCCTTTGCATGCCAGCAATTTGTGCTTTTGTTTTTGCCTGCCGGAATTCCGGTTTTTCTTTTTGGCGGTTGCTTTTTTTCTTTTCTTTAGGGCTGCTGGAATCCGAGCTTTTTCTTTTTGGGGTGGACTGCAGACCTTTTTCTTTTTTCCAAAAAGAAAAAGGGATTTAGCCCCGGAGAGATTCGAACTCCCGTCGCCGGCTTCAGAGGCCGGCATCCTTGGCCACTAGACTACGGGGCTGTTACACTATAAATTAGGCAGAGGTAATTTTTAATAAGTGATTATTTTTAAGCAATTAGTTTTGCACAATATTTTTTTTCTCTTGTTTTCGCGCTTTTATTAAAAGATATTCTGAATTTTTTTGTTTCTTTGCGCATTTCTTCTGCTTCTTTGTCGTTCAAGATTCCGATAAATTCTGAAAGATCCGGTTTGTTTGGTTTTTTCATTGAACATGCCTTTCCAGTTGCTTATTTTCCGAATTTTCTCTGCCTTGAATCGAATTCAGCTATTGCATTGTCGAGGTCTGCCTCTTTTATTTCCGGCCAGTATTTTTCCATGAAATAAAGCTCGGAGTATGCGCTCTGGTACATCAGGAAGCCGCTCAGCCTTTTTGTTCCCGAAGTCCTTATTATCATGTCGGGATTCGGAAAATCCGCATACAAAAATTTTTTGAAGGAATCAGTTGTTATTTTTTCAAGTTCAAGGTTTCCCTGCCTGTATTGCTCGGCGATTTTTTTTGCTGCATCTATTATTTCAGTCTGCCCGGTATATCCTATTGCAAGGTTCATTGTCTTTTTTTTGAATTCCTGCGTGAATGCTTCCGCCTGTTTTATTTTTTCCTGGAGTTTTTTCGGTAGCAACTCTGTCCTGCCCAAAAATTTGAGCCTTACCTGGTTTTTTTCGAACAATCCAGAGGTTTTTACTTTTTCAAGCTCTTTTTCGAATATCCTGTAGAGCAGGTTTAACTCGAATTTTTTTCTCTGCAGGTTTTCAAGGGAAAGCGTGTAAAAAGTCCCTGTTTTTATTTTCGGATAATTTTCAAGCCAGCCGAAAACCTCCCATGCCTTCTGCGTGCCTAGCCTGTACGCCTCTAAAAGAGAGATTCTGTTTTTTTGGGCAAAGCGCCTGTTTCCGTCGGGAATGAATGCGATTGAATTCAGGGGCATTTTTTTTCACTTCTTTTTGCATTGAATCAGAAATTGTTTTTGCATTTCCTGTTTTTCGGTTCATGCGTGTTCTTTCTTTTTTTCCTGGATTATTTAATAATCTTGTTTTTCATTTAAAAAGATATTCTTTAATAATACAAAAATCAAAATATTAGATGTTTGTTATGGCAGGCATTTCTGAAAGGAAAAAGCGGGTTTCGCAGGGCATTATTGAAAGCGCGCGCGGAACTTCGCCTGAAAAGGAAAAAAAAATTTTTGTGAGCCCCGAGCGCGTAAAGCAGTTGGTCGAGGAAATAAAAGTTCCCCCTTTGAAGGTTCTCAAGGAAAAAAAATAACAAAGTGGTGTGCTTGCTTCTGAACAAATCCAGCGGAAAAAAGATTATTCCAAGCGTAAAATTTGCCAGGACTTCCTGGCAGAGGCTTAAAGGACTGATGTTTGAAAACAAGGATTCCTTTGATTATGCGCTTGTTTTCGAGCTTCCCTCTGAATCAGTCCTGCAGGCAAGCGTGCACATGCTTTTTGTTTTTTTCCCGATTGACATTGTCTTTCTTGACAGGAAAAAAAAGGTTGTTGACATTGCAAGGGCGCTGCAGCCCTTTACTCCCAATTTCTCCCCCAAAAAGCCTGCAAAGTTTTTTGTCGAGCTTCCCTTTGGAAAGGCGGATGGAATAAAAGAAGGGGATTTTCTGGACTGGAGCTGAATTTTCAGGCGCTTTTAGTCAAAGTTCCTTTGCTTCAATCAGGTAATCTTCCTTGCATTTTTCCGAGCAAAAACCCTGGAACCAGAGATGAGTTCCCTTGTTGTCAAGTTGCCTTCCGCAGCTCATGCAGTTTTTCTGCTTCTGGGAATAATCCCTTTTTATGTTGCTGCTTTTTTTGATATACCCATCAAGATTCATTTTCTCCCCCGGCACATTCAAATTTTTTCAGTAAATACCCAATCAGAATTATTACTTTTATATAATATAATAATAAAAAGTCTTTTTTTGGCGCTTTTGGCGCTTGTTTTTGCTAATTTTTTGGCTTTCCAAAATTTGATTTTCGAACCAGAAGGATTTTTATACAACCTTGTCTTTACTACTTATGCGGGTTGAATATCACCCCCGAATTCTGTAATAAGAAGGCAAAAGGCAAAGGAGGAAAGTTAAAACCTAATTTTTTTTAACTTTCCCCTTATTCTTCTTACTGCCTGTTTTAAATTCTTTTTTTAAATCGTTCTTTGCAGCGCTTTTTTTTCAGCCAATCTTCCAGATGGTTGGCAGCAGCCCCCAGAGTTTTGGCCTGCCGAGAACTTTTCCGAAAAACCTGCTCGGATTGTCCATGTCCCCGTATTCCTGCAAAAATTCTTCTATGCCTGCCTTTTTCGCTTTTTGGAACAGCTCGTCAATCTGCCTGTTTCCAAGCCCGTTCAGATATGAATGGATTTTCCAGTGAATCGAAAGCTCCTTGTTTATTTCCGCAATGTTTGAATTGTAATCCGAAAGGCTTTTGTTGTTTTTCAAATGGTTCACAATTGTTTTTGCGCATGCATTTGCCGCTTTCAGGCCCATTATTATTCCGCCGCCCGTGCTTGCCTTTGTCTGGAAAGCCGCGTCTCCAGCCAGCAGTGTTTTTTGCCAGCAAAGGTTTTTCAGCGGCCTGCTTATCGGAATCAGCCCGCCTGTTTTGTCCAGCACGTCCAGGACAAGGCCTTTTTTTTCAATGAAAGCTTTCAGGTTTTCCGCGGGATTTTCTCCCATTGAAGTTGCAAGCCCTATCCTTGCGATATCCTTGTTTTCAGGGATAATCCATGCAAAAAGCCCTTTTGCAAAATCCCCGAAATGCAGTTCGACTGTTTCATGGTTGAATATTCCCTTTGCCCTTATCTGGAAACTGTGCAAAAAGTTTTCCTGTGCGGTTTCCAGCCCTACAATGTGCCTTACCATGGAATTTGCCCCGTCCGCGCCTATGATTATTTCGGATTTTTTCAGTTCCCCCCTGCCCTGTGTTTCCAGAAACAGGGAATTTTTTCTTATGTCAATGAGTTTTGTATTGAGGCTTATTTCTATTTTTTCCCTGAGCGCTTTTTTGTAAAATGCCTGGTCGAATTTGAACCTGTCGACAACAAAAGCAGTTGTTTCCTTTTTTCTGATGCTTATTTCTACTCCGCCGGGAGAAAAAATCCTTGCTGCCTTTATTTCGTTGATTACTGATTCGTCTGCATTAATGCCGAGCTCTTTGCATCCCTGCTTTGAAATCAGTCCCGCGCACTGCACAGGCTTTCCGATTTCCCTGTGCTCTTCAATAATGCTTACGTCAAAGCCGTTTGCCTTGAGCTGCAATGCCGCCTGCAATCCAACAGGCCCTGCTCCCACTACTGTGATAAAAGACATCCTTACTACCGTGAAAAATAAAAACACAAAAAATTTTTAATACAGCAACACTGCAATCTGTACGCCAAAGCCGTGCAGATTGCTTTTTTATTCCTTTCACCCAAAAAATTAGCATATGATTCAGACATTTTTTTTCTTTGCAGTCCTTCTTGTACTGCTCCCCGTCACGGGCTTTTTTTTGTCGCTTGCTTTTTTTCCGAAAAAAGAGCTGGATGTTTTCGAGAGCATTGTTTTCAGTTTTCTGCTCGGGCTGATTTTTCCCGCGCTTTTTCTGCTCGTTGAAAACCAGGTTTTCGGGATTCCGATAGATTTTTTTTCCGCAACTGCGACAATAATCATTTTGATTGCTGTTTCGCTGGCTGTTTTTTACTTTAGAAAAGAAAGAAAAAAAAAGAATCAGAAAGGAAAGAAAAAATAAGAGGCAGAAAAAAAGAAATCCGCTTCTGCTATTTGTTATAGCCCCATTTTCCCGGCTTTCCCAAACCTGTTTTTTGCTGCCTTGGCTCTGAAACCTGCCTTCTGAGATTGTTCAGCCTTCCGCCTTCAAATCCAAGCGGATGGAATCCTGTTTCCTGTCCGCCCCTGTTTCTTGTAACAACAAGCGCTATTACTGCAAGAACTATTGCGACTACCACTATTAATGCAATCCATCCCGTAAGCCCGCCCAGTGCAGCCAGTGAAAATAATCCCGCTGCAGTGCCGCTTCCCGAAAGAGCGCTTGTGTCAGAAGTGCCGTTCAGAAGCGCAGGAGGCGCAAGGAAATTTTCCATGGGACTTGAATCAAGCAGGGAATCGGCTTCAGCTTTTGTAAGGTTTTTTTTCAGCGAGTATGAAACAGCCTTTGTTTCTCCCGCTGCCAGTGAAACAGAAAACTCGAGTTTCGGGTCTGCTTCAAGCACGCTTGTTTCTTCCCCCAAAACAAGTTCGTCAGCATTTTCCGCAAATTCCTTTGGGACTATTTCTATTACTTTGAGTTCTTTTTCTGTTTCAAGGTTGTTTGTAAGCGTAATTATTACTATTGCGCGGTAATACGAATTATCGCCGTCATTTACTTCCTTTATTACAAGCTCCCTTACTGCGTCTATGTTTTCCATGAGGCCTTCTGATTCCTGCGCTAAAGAATCGCTCAGTCCTGCTGCCCTGAGCAATATTACTGCCTTGTCGCTTGAAAATTTGTATTCCTGGGATTCTCCGTAGGAACTGATGTCCAGTGCGGATATTTCCTCATATGAATCCGCGGCTGAATCCGCTTTCTGCATTGCCTCTGAATAATTTTTCTGCGCTAAAAGTGTTTTCGCGCTTGAAAGCATGGAGTCCGCACTCGCTTTTTTGCTTAGCGAATCAGAACTTAATTCTATTCCCTGCACTTTCAATTCCGCGATTTCGCGTTCAGCATCTGCCTTTTTTTCCTGTGCCTTTACTATTGCCGACTGTGCATCTGCCTTTTCCCTGTCTGCCAAAGCCGTTGTATTGTCCACGACAAAGCTCCTTGAAACCCATGCGCTGCTGTTATTGATTGGATTGCCCTTGTCTTTTGCCATTGCTTTTATTGCATATTCTTTTTTGTTTTCAAGATTCCAGGTAGGCCATTCCAGCTGCCAGTTTCCGTTGCTGATTCCGCCTGAAACAGGGTTTTTTACAGTGACATAATTTTTGTCGGGCAGTTCGAAAACAACATAGTTTATTCCTGTTTCAAAATCACTTGCATTTACAGAAAGAGTCGCAATTCCCGAAACAGAACTGTTGGAATCAGGGCTTGCCCATACAATTATGGGCACAATCGAATCGTCCTGCAAATCATTGCTGTTATTGTTGTTATTATTGCCGGATGTTGTAGTGCAGGTTGCGCTTCCGCTGCTTGACAGTCCTACTTTATCATATGCCGTGAATGTAAAAGTGTATTGTGTGCTTGCATTGAGGCCTGTTACTTGGGCATGTGTAGCAGACAGGTCTGTTATTGTGTTGCTTCCGCTGCTTCCGCCAGTCCAGGAAATTACAAATCTGTCCAAACCGCTGAAAGAGTCTGACATTGCCGACCAATTAACAGTGGCTTCCGTGCTTCCAGAAGTGCAAGTAACAGTTGCTGGCGAAGGAGTTGGCGCAGTTCTGTCTATTTTTACTATCTTGCTTTTTGCATCCTCTGTATTGCCTGCATTATCCGTTGAACTAAATCTAAGATAATAAGTGCCTTCGGATGAATGGGGTATTGCTCCAGCATATGCTGTTGTGGGCGTGCAGTTGTCTGATTGTGCAATGCAATACAAAGTTGTATTGCAGCCGCTTCCACTGTCTGAGCATGCCAAAGTAACTGATAATCCGCTTGTGTTTTGCCATTCTGAGGAAACAAACGAAGATGTTGTAACTGGTTTTGTATTATCCCCTGAAACTGTTTGGTTTGAAAAATCGTCTGTTTCGTTTCCTGCACGGTCTGTTAAAGCCGCGCCAGAGCCCTGTGCTTTAGTATAGCTTATTGCCGCATTTGCTTTCGGGTCAGCAGTGCTTAGTGTCAGCCTTATTTTTGTTTTGTCTGCTTGTATTTGCATATCTGAAACAGTTAATGTGCCTGTTCCTTGTGTGACAGTGAATTTGTCCTTGCTGCCAGCGCTCATGTCTTCATTAAAAGCCAGTTCTATTGCTGTGCTTGAAATAAATTTTGCGCTCGAAAAAGTTAGTTTTGTTTTGTCTATTCCTGC
>DATDTD010000029.1:0-12630 GCA_035290965.1 archaeon
TTGAATTGGGGAATAATAAAGAATTTTTGTACTGCCGGAATTCGGACTGCCATTCTCCAATACAAACAGGCCGTAAGACGCCAGCAAAGCCAGCAGCCCAAGAGCGAGCGCTATCCCGAAAATAAATCCCTTTTGCATAATCCCATCACTATACAAAAGATAGCCTGAAAACAATTAAAAACACTGGTGAATAGTTAGGAAAAAAACTAAAACGCCTATTTTTTTTCCTTTAGCTTTTTTTCCACTTTTGCAAGTTTCGGCCTTATTACGAGCAGGCAGTATGTATGCAGGGGATTTTTCTTGTAAAAATCCTTCTGGTTTTCCTCTGCAGGCCAGAATTTTTCAAGAGGCTTTATTTCAGTTACAATCGGCTTGTCGAAATCCTTGTGGATTTTTTCTATGAACTCAAGCACTTTCTGTTCCTGTTCTTTTGAAGTGAAAAAAATTGCAGAACGATACTGAGAACCGATGTCATTGCCCTGTTTGTTCAAGCTTGTTGGGTCATGCGCGGCAAAGAAAATTTCCAAGAGCTTTTCAAGAGAAATTTTTTCTGGAAAAAATTCTATTTTCACTGATTCTGCATGGCCGGTTTTGCCGCCTGAAACCTGTTCATAGGAAGGGTTTGAAGCCGTTCCTCCCGCATATCCTGAAACAACGCTTTTCACTCCTTCAACTCTTAAAAAAACTGCTTCTGTGCACCAGAAACATCCGCCTGCAAGGACAATTGTTTCCAGACCTTTCTGCTCTGCGGGAATAAACTTGAGGGAAAGCGAATTTACACAGTGGCGGATATTCTTCGGAGTGTATTTCTCGCCCTGAAAAACATGCCCAAGGTGTGCGCCGCAGTTTGCGCACTGGATTTCAGTACGCATTCCATCCGCATCGGGAATTCTTTTTACTGCGCCCTTTATTTCATCATCAAAGCTCGGCCATCCGCAGTCTGAATCAAACTTGTAATCAGACTTGTAAAGAGGTGCGTTGCAGCGCCTGCAGGCATAAGTTCCGGGCTCAAAATGCCTGTAGTATTCTCCGGAAAAAGGCGCTTCTGTCCCTTTGTGCACAATTATTTTTTCCTCTTCCTTTGAGAGCCTGTTGAATTTTTTCCCCCGCATAAAAAAATAATGTGCAAAATTGGTTAAAAAAGAATTGTTCTGCTTTTCGCAGAACTGGCAAAAAAAGCCAGGGGCTATGGTTTTGATAGTTGTTTTCTTTTTTCTTTTTCTGGCGCAGACAAATAATTTTCGTTTGAAACAATTGTTTTTCCGATTTTTTGTTCCGCTTCTTTTCTTGCATTGCCGGCAACTTCGCCGCCTTCTATGGCTGCTTTTTTGCAGCCGTCAAGTTGTTCCAGGCTTTTTGCGCGTGTTATTTCTGTTGTTACTTTTTCTCCAAGCATATTAAAGATTAGTTCAAGGTCGTTCATGTGGTCGCGAAGGTTTTGTTTTCCAAGGCTTTTGAATTTTTTGTATTCTTCAATTGTTTTTCCAAAAGTTGCAAAGCTGATTTCATTAGTCAGAATAGCAAATTCTTTTCCTTCCCCTACCCCTCTTTGTTTCCATTCATCTGTTAATTCCTGCCTGATTGCAATTCCTCTCAACCTTTTTTCAATCCATTCTTTTGAATAGCCCTTCTGTTCGTAAATCTGTTTCATGCGTTCCTGTGCAAGCTCGGGATTCTGAATTTCTTCCACGCGCTCATATCCTACTTGTGCAAGCCATAACTTGAAGGGTTCTGCCTTGGGGGAAGGAATTGATTGAATTAACCTAAAAGCCCCTTTTGTATTAGTACAATTAATGGTTTGTGTTCCGCCCGAAGTTTCTATCTTAAGGGGGGTGACAATTTGTCCCCACCCTTTGTTTAATTCAGAGTCTCTTTTTCTGATTTTTTTTAAATAATCCGAAGCATTAGGTGTATTAGTTAATGCCTCAACAACATCTGCTATTGCAAAAAACCATTCACTGTTATGCCAAACTTTTCTAATTTTTGTGCCTTGAAAAACAACCAATGCCTTTTCAGGATCCATAAAAACAACTCCCGAACATCCAATCAGAAGCAATGAGCCCGCAATAAGAAAAACAGTTTTGTTGTTTAAAAACACTGCGAAAGCAGGTTTCCACTAATCCAATAGAGAGGCGTTTGAATGCCCTCAAATCAATCCTTTTTTCTTGAGCACTAAATACGGATAACCTCTTTTGTCAGGTTCAATGTTTCCAATGCCGAGTTTTTCCGCGAATTCAAACAGCTTTTTCCTTGTTTCCTCAATTCCGCCAAAATCCTTTTTTGCTTCTATTTCAATGAAAAACCCGCTGTCTTTAAGTTCATCGAGCGCTATTTCGAGTTCATTGTTGAACAAAAAAGTCGTGCGCTTTTTTTCCACGCGCACGAGCTTTTTGAAATTGAGTTCTGAAAATACTTTTTCCATTGCTTCGGCATTGCTTATTTCAGTTTCAAACTCATTGCAGTGCGAATGGATTTCAACATTCTCGGGAAAAAAATGCTTGTAATTCAAAATAGCCTTGCTGCCCCTGCGCCGTATGCTCAGCCATTCGAACGGAAATTCATGCTCGAGGAAATTTCTGTGTGCCGGAACAAAATAATCATCTGCCTGTTCAGAGGTTTTTTCAAATTTGGCAATCTTTTCCAGTTTGGCTTTCACTGCAAAAAAATCCTTTTTGGAAACAGGAAACTTCAATTCTATTTCTTTATCTTGCGGCATGTTATTTCTCCAGCACTGCCTTTATTCTTCTCACGCCTGCGCTGACTGCCTCTTCCTTAATGATTCTGAATTTTCCAAGTTCGGAAGTGTTTTTTATGTGCGGCCCTGCGCAGACTTCCTTTGAAACACCGCTCACTGTGTAAACAGAAACCTTTTCCGGAACATATTTTGAATCGAAAAAAGCAAGCGCACCAGCCTTGCGCGCCTGTTCCAAAGACATTTCTTCTCTCTGAACGGGAATTTTTTTTGCAATTGCATCATTCACAAGCACTTCAACCTTTTTCAATTGTTCATCAGTCAGTTTTTCAGGATTGGAAAAATCAAAGCGCAGGCGTTCCGGAGTAATGTTCGAGCCTTTTTGCTGTACATGCACTCCAAGGACTTTTCTCAGGGCAGCGTGAAGCAAATGAGTTGCAGTGTGCAGGCGCGTTGTTTCAACGCTCTGGTCCTGCAAGCCTGATTTGAATTTTTTCTCGCTTCCCTTTCGAGAGGCTTCCTGGTGATTTTCAAATTCCTTTTCAAACTCTTCTTTGTTTATTTTCACGCCTTTTTCCTTTGCAAGCTCAATAGTCATTTCAAGTGGAAATCCGGATGACTGGAAAAGCAGGAAAGCGTCCTTTGCGGAAATCTTTCCGTTGTTCTGCCTGAAAAGCCTTTCAAATTCCTTTGTTCCAAGCAATAATGCCTTGGAAAACTTTTCCTCTTCTTTTTCAAGCTCTGAAAAAATTGTTTTTTCATGCTCTTTCAGCTGGGGCCATTCTCCCGAATAAGTTTTCACAAAAATTTTTGCAATGCGCGCGCAGAAATTTCCTTCAATTCCAAGAAGCCTTGCGTGCCTCACTGCCCTGCGGATAAGCCTGCGCAAAACATATCCCTGTTCAACATTGCTCGGGACAATTCCCTTTCCTTCCGAGAGAATGAAAACAGCGGCGCGCAAATGGTCAGCAATAATGCGCTTTGATTCTTCAGGATTTTTGTTTTTTGAAAGCTTTGAAATTTCTTCCATTGCCGGCTTGAACAATTCTGTTTCAAAAACATTTTTTTTGCCTTCAAGCAGTGCAATTGTCCTTTCTACTCCCATTCCAGTGTCAACGTTTTTCTGCTTCAGAAGCTCGAACTTTCCTTCCGCTGTTTTATTGTACTGCATGAAAACATCGTTCCATATCTCAAAGAATTTTCCGCAGGAGCAGCCCGGCTTGCATTCAGGAGAGCATTTTTCCTTTCCGGTATCTAGGAACATTTCAGTGTCTGGCCCGCAGGGGCCTGTTTTTCCCGCCGGCCCCCACCAGTTGTCTTTTTTTGCATTGAAAAAAATCCTTTCTGTTGGAATTCCAAGCGATTCCCAGACAGAGGCACTTTCAGTATCGCGGGGAGCATCCTTGTCTCCTTCAAAGCAGGTTACAAACAATTTGTTTTTGTCAAAGCCAAGCCATTTTTTGCTAGTGAGAAATTCATGGCTCCATTCAATGGCTTCTTTTTTGAAATAATCCCCGAGAGACCAGTTGCCGAGCATGAAAAAGAAAGTCAAATGAGAGGCATCCCCCACTTCTTCAATATCGTCTGTGCGCAGGCATTTCTGGTTTGAAGCCAAGCGCTTTCCTAATGGGTGCGATTGCCCAAGGAGGAAGGGAACAAGGGGATGCATTCCAGCTGCAGTGAACAAAACAGTCGGGTCGTTTTCAGGAATAAGCGAAGCGCTCGGAATTGCAGAGTGCTTTTTTTCCTTGAAAAATTTGAGGTATGCCTCAACAAGCTTTTTCGAGTTCCACATAAAAAAAACCAATTTGTCTTGGATTGCTGATTTATTTAGAAGGGAAAACAATTAAAAAAACAGCATTCTGCGCAGGGCTTCCTGTACCTTCAGATTATCTTGAGTTTTTTTCCTACTTTTTCAATTGCCGCGAGCGCCTTGTCCAGATCTTCCCTTGTAAGCAAAGCGTTTATCTGGGTTCTCAGCCTTGAAAGCTCTTTTGCAACCATTGGAAAAACAATAGGAGTTACAAAAATGTTTTCCTCTTCAAGGAGAAGCCTGCTGAATGTTTTTGCGGATTCAGGGTTTCCCGTAATTATTGGAATAATCGGAGTGGCGCTTTTTCCAGTGTTAAAGCCAAGCTTGTCAAGTTGTTTTTTGAAATATTTGGTATTTTCCCAGAGCTTTTTCACGTGCTCTGGCTCTTTTTCAACTATTTCAATTGCAGTAATGCATGCAGCCACTACTCCGGGCGGGAGAGCAGTGCTCAAAAGCCATGTCCTTGATTTGTTGTATGCAAAATCAATGAGCGCTTTTGAACCTGCAATTGTCCCTCCAAAAACTCCGAAGGCTTTTCCTAAAGAGCCGCCTTCAATGTTTATTTTTCCCTGCAGGTTGAAATGCGCAACTGCGCCTTTTCCGTTTCCCAAAACTCCTTCGCCATGGCAGTCATCAATGTATGTGAGCGCATTGAATTTTTCCGCGAGCTTTACTATTTGGGGGAGGGGCGCAATGTCTCCGTCCATTGAAAAAACACTGTCAGTAATAATCAGCTTTGTCTTGAATTTTTTTTCCTCTGCTTCTGTGAGAACTCTTTCAAGGTCTGCAACATCGCAGTGCTTGTAAACGGCTTTTTCCGCCTTTGAAAGCCTTACTCCGTCAATAATGCTGCCGTGGTTTAACTGGTCGGAAATTATTATGTCTCCTTCTCCCGCAAGCTGTGGAATAAGCCCTGAATTTACAGCAAACCCTGTCTGGCAGAGCAGTGAGGCTTCAACGCCTTTGAATTCTGCAAATTTTTTTTCGAATTCATACTGCAAAGAGTTTTTTCCCGAAAGAACCGGAACAGCGCCTGCCCCAACGCCCCATTTTTTTGTTGCAGTGCACATTGCCTCAATCATTTTTGGATGCGTAGCAAGCCCGAGATAATTGTTTGTGCACATCATCAAAACGTTTTTGCCGTTTACTTTTGCGTGCGGCTGTGAAGAGCACTGCAGTTCGCAGAGATTCCATGCAAGGCATTCTTTTTTCAGTCTTTCAACCTCTAAAGCCATGAAAGATTCGGGATTTTCCATTTTTACAACCTCACTCTCGGATTCCGAGCTTTATTCTCAGTTTTTCAAGCATGTCAATAGTCATTTTTTCAAGATTATACTCGTGCTTCCAGCCCCAGTCTTTACGCGCTTTTTTATCATCAATGCTTTTAGGCCAGCCGTCAGCAATTTTCTGCCTTGAATCAGGCACAAAACTGCATTTGAAATCCAGGATGTGCTTTTTGATTTCTTCCGCAAGCTGTTTTGCGGAAAAGCTCATTGCGGCAAGATTATAGCTCAGCCGAGTCTTGATTTTTTCTTTCGGCGCATCCATTATTGAAATTGTTGCTCTAATTGCATCAGGCATATACATCATTGGCAAAACAGTATCCTGCCTTACAAAGCAGGTGTATTTTTTATTGCGGAGCGCTTCGTAATAGATTGCAACTGCATAATCCGTTGTCCCTCCGCCCGGCTCTGTTTTATAGCTTATCAAGCCGGGGTATCGCACGCTTCTCACATCAACCCCGAATTTCTGGAAATAGTAATTGCACAATAACTCTCCTGAAGCCTTTGTTATTCCATACATTGAATTTGGATTGAGAATTGTTTCCTGTGGAGTGTTTTCTTTCGGAGTGCTTGGGCCAAAGGCTGCAATCGAGCTCGGCCAGAAAACCCGTAAAGAATGTTCTTTTGCAAGGTCAAGGACATGCTTTAAGCCTTTCATGTTTATGTCCCATGCAGCATCGGGTTTTTTTTCTCCTGCTGCGGAAAGCAATGAAACCAAGTGATAAATAGTTCCAATGTCGTATTTTTTGACAATGTGATTGAGGGTTTCTTTTTCTGTAATATCGCCTTTTTCAAAAACTTCAAGGTGTTTATTTTCAAGGGGTTGGTTTAAATCGAATCCGATAATGTTTTCCCTGCCAAATTTGCGCGCCAATTCTTCTACAAGGTCTGTGCCGACCTGCCCTGAACAGCCCGTTACAAGGATTTTGCCCATATGGCTTTTCTCCAGCCTGCTGTCCTTAATGAAGAAGGAAAATCTTTTAAGTGGATTCTTTGGGAAATTCTTCCAGATAAAGTTCGGTAGCTTCTTTCAGGTTGGAAAGCGCTTCTTCAATGCTGTGCCCCTGGCTTACAGTGCCGACTTCCGGGCACTTGGCAATATACATGTCCTCTTCTTTTTGAATAATTGCGGTTCGAGAATAAGAATTCATAAAAAAAATGCCAAGCAGTGGGTAGTAAGCCGGCTTCTGTTTCAGCTTGCATTCGCCTAAGCGGCTCAAAGGCCTTGCACTTCCCCATCAGTGAAGATGGTTTCAACCGCAGGCGCGTTTCATCTTCAAACCGAAGCTTGAAGTATCGTTTCTGTTCCCGCGGACTTCCTTTCAGAAGTGATTTTGTTTGAAGTGGCCGGACTTTCCTCAGCTGCAATCCGAAGATTGCTACCGTCGGCAAGCCTCCCACTACTTGACAAAAAACATTATGTATAGAAGAATTTTTAAAGCTTACAATTTCTGCCTATCTGCGCTTTCCTGCCCTGCGCTTTTTCGCTCTTTCTATGAGCAGGTCAGAATATTTTTTTGGCAAAACAACACGCACAGGCATTTTTGCAAGCTGTATTTTGCGCGAATTGAGAATGTCGGATGCGCGCAAAAATTTCTGCAGCCGCTTTTGCTGTTTGGCAGACAGGCCTCTGCCCAAAAGCCCCTGTCTTTTTGCCTCTTCCAGAAGCTGCATTGAGGCGGCATTTATCTGCTCAATTGTCTTTGCATGGCGGATTATGTCAACTGCGCGTTTGTGCATAAAAAAAACCTTTTTCTGTTCAACTGCCTTCTTCAGTATTATCTCTGCTCGGGAAAATAAAAGGATATCTGCCTGCAATATTCTAAATGGAAAACAAAGCTTTTTATTCAAAAGAAGCCTTAGTTTAAACGGTTAAAATGCAGTTGAAACCCGAAACATACTGGAAAATCTGCTTTGCGGCTTTGCTTTTGCTGTTTGTTTATTCCTTCTATGGCTCAACTGTCATGGCTGTCTACTACAATGCCATGCCATATTATTATTTTTATTCAATTTTTTCAATTGCCTATGCCATTTTAGCAAATTTAGTGCTTTTGTCCGCGCTTTTCTTATTTTTTTTGAAAAAGAAAATCGGCTTTTATCTTGCATTGGCTTACGGGATATTGTTTGAAATAATAATACCGCTTGTTTTCTGGATACAGATTTTGGCAGAGAGCATAATGATAATGTCTCTGACTGGTATCATAGGGGCTTTTTTGGGTTATGGGAGCAGTTTAATTCTGCCGTTTGCATTCGGGATTATTATCGCCTTTTTGGCATGGAAAAGCAGGAAGGTTTTTGAAAATGCAAAAGAGCCCGAAACAAAGACTTACTGGAAAATTTGCATGCTTCTTTTGGGCCTATTTTTCATTGGAAACATAGTCGCGCTTGCAGCGGATTTGATTAATTACACATATCTCGATTCGCTTATCCTGTCTGCTGCTGGGTTTATAGTTTCTTTGCTTGCGCTGATTTTGTTTTTCATAAAAAACAAAATCGGATATTATCTGGCGCTTGCTTTTTCAATAGTGTTTCCGATAATCCTGACAATTACATTCTGGATACTGCCTCTTTTTGTTTCATGGCAGGAACAGGTCGGATTAGGCTCCTTGGGCATTGATTTTGTCAGGATTGCAATAGCAATCATACTTATTCTCTGCATTGTAAAAAGCAAACCGCTTTTTGAAAAATGAGGAAGCAGTTAGCTGATTTACATTACCCTCACTAATTTTCCGCTTTTTTTTGCGCTGCGGAAAGCCCACTGCATGAACAAATATGTTCCCAGCAGCCATGCAATTGTAGTGATTATCAGCGCAACCCAAGAGAATTCTGCAAGCCCCAGAGAAGCCTTTATCAAATTGAATGCGTGCGCGCTCGGAAGCAGCAATGCAATTGCCTGTACAGGCAACGGAAGGAAAGAAATCGGATAATAAACTCCTGAAATCAAAACAGCAATGTCAGGAACAGTGTATGAAAGAGAAAATGAATCTGAAGCCATTTTGAACATTAATCCAAGTATGAGCATTCCAATGGAAATTCCGAATAGGAAGAGGAAGAAGATTGCAGCCATAAAAACAGGAAAGTTTGCAAAAGAAAATCCGTATAGGAAAACAGCAATCAAATAATACATTATGAAGACAATGAAAAATTTCATTAGCGCGCTTATTGTTCCGCCAAGGACTATTTCAATCGGCTTTATCGGAGTAATAAAAAAATGCCCCAGAGAGTTTGACCAGTATTCCTCCATGTAAAGAGTATTGATTTCCATCAACGGATGGTAAACCGCGCGCCATCCGATTAATCCCATTATTACTACTGCCAGAATTCTCGGGTCTGTTTCCAGATAGCTTGCAAAGATTGTAATTGAAAAAAACAGTATTAACGGCCAGAAGGTTACGTCAAACCATCGGAAAGGATTTTTGAACAGCAGCTTGAAATTCTTGTATGCCTGGCTGTAGGAACGCGAAAAAAATTCATTTTTCATCCTCGTCTTCCTCCAGGCTTTTTCTTGTAAGGAACAAAAAAACATCTTCAAGCGAAGCGCGCGGCTTTTTTGCGAGTTTTTTCAGTTGCCTTACTGTTCCGAGCGCAATTATTTTCCCCTTGCTTATCAATGCAACCTTGTCGCACAATTGTTCCGCCTCAATCATGTAATGCGTTGTAAGCAGAATCGTTAAGCCTTTTTTCTTTAACTCTTCAATAAGCTTTCTTATTTTCAAAGCGCTTTCAACATCTAATCCGACTGTAGGCTCGTCCATGAGCAATACCTTTGGGGAAGAAAGAAGCGCTTTTGCAATGTAAAACCTCTGCCGATATCCAGATGAAAGAGTGTATGCGAGCTGGTTTCTTTTTTCCAATAACCCGCTTAGAGTTAAGGCATTTTCAATTGCCTTTTTTTTGTCTTTTACAGAATAGAGATATGAATAATATGTCAGCAGTTCTTCAACTGTCAAGCCGCGCAATACTCCCGCAAAGCCAGTAACTAAATTTATTTCTCCAATTACCTTGTCGCGGTTTTTCTGGACGTTTGTCCCGAAAACTTCTACGGAACCAGAATCTAATTCTATCAAGCCGCAGATTGCTGAAATCAAAGTTGTTTTTCCCGCGCCATTCGGCCCCAGCAGCCCGAATATTTCGCCTTTTTTTATTTCAAAGGAAACTCCATCCAAGGCTAGGATTTTCTCCTTTTTCTGGGAAAAAATCTTTTTGGCATTCTGGACAGAAACAGCACTAGCACTCATAAAGACAGTTGGTATGCAAAGAGAATAAAAAACTAAAGCACCTTAAAAAATCAGTATGCCATTTTTTGTTTATTTGCTGTGTTGCAGTGATGGTTCTTTTTATTGCGGCTGGACTAATGACATTGAAAAAAGAGTCCGTGCGCACAATCAAGGGAAAGCGAGCAAATATACGAAGAGCCGCAGACCTGTGAGGATTGTTTATTTTGAAAAAGCTAAAAGCAAGTCAGGTGCTTTGAAGAGAGAATATCAGATAAAGCAGTTGACGCATAAGCAGAAAGAATTATTATTTAAAAGGGGAAAAAAGATTGCAATCCGGCAAGCAGTGCAGATTTAAGAAAAAGTATTTTGAAAAAATAGCAGAAGAAACAATAGTGTTTTTGTTTACTTGGCTAAAAAATACTTGAAAGCCGGCATTACTTCGACTTTTCCTTTTTCTTTTGTTTCTTGATTTTGTGTTATGATGTAGCCTTTTTTTGCCTTGAATTTTTGCATGAACAGTTCAAGGCTTTTTGATTTTGTTTCAGAGAGCTTTACTTCTATTGGAATCAAGACTGGTTTTGTGAGGATTATATCCACTTCGTTCTTGTATTGGTCTCTCCAAAAGAACTCGGCATTGAGGCTGTTGGCTACAATGCATTCCAATACTTTAGATTGGGATATAGTATCTTCCTTGAAGGTTAGTGCCGGCGATAGTATTGTAGGGTAATATTTTTTGAGTTTTCTTTCAACTTTCCTTTTGTTTGGGGAATAATTGTACAGTTTTCTGATTAGAAATGCTTGTTCAAGGAATGAGAAATAATTTGAGATTGTTTGGCGTGTGGTTTTGAATTGTGACGCCAGGGTTCGCATGTCAATCATTTGGCCGGGCTCTTCCATGAGAAGTTTTAACAATGATTCTAAAATAGCAGTTTCTTTGACGGAAAAAATTGCCGGAATTTCCTTGTAAACTATCTTTTCAACTATGCCTTCCTGCAAGTATTTTTGAATTACTTGTCTGCCAGTTATGCCAACCAGTTCCGGAAAACCCTGGGATTGAATGAATTCCTTAAATTCTTTGAATACTTCTCTTTGGTAAAGCGCAATTGGCTCAAGCTTTTTCTGCTTGAAATCCAAATATTCTTTGAAGGACAATGTTTCAACCTTAAAATAAAATATTCTTCCCGCAAGCGTTTCCTTTGATTTTGTTTTTATATGCAACGATTCCGAGCCGGAAATGTAAATTTTTGCTTTTCCTTTGTAAAGGTCATAAACAGTCTTGATTTTATTTTCCCAGTCGTTTATCTTTTGCACTTCATCAAATACCAAAAGGGTTTTTTCCTTTGAAACATCTTTTTCGGTAAGTTCATTGTATGCTTTGAGTATTTCGCTTGGTTCTGTATCCTTAAACTCGTCAAAAGAAAAATACATTATGGTCTTTGGGTCTTTTCCACGTGCAATTTCATCTTGCACAATCTTTTTGAGTAAAGTGGATTTTCCAACACGTCTCAAGCCAGTCAATGCCACTATTTGTGGCAAGCCATGGAATTTGCGGATTTCGCTGTAAATCTTTCTTGGCTTGAATTCTAATGTAAAAGCCTCTTTCCACCAAGGATTAAATTCAACAAGTCTTTCTTGTATAGTTGCCATGCTAAATTCACCAAACATAAACTAACAATTTATGTTATTTATGAATAACACAAAATATAAAGGTTCCGATTGCTATTTATAAAGATCAATTTGCCCGTGTAAAGAGTTTTTTTCAGTTCTCCACAGTAATTTCAAGCGGCATTCGCAGTGCAGAGCAGGTTTTAAAACATCAATCAAGGACAGCCCATAACAGGGTTGAAAAGCGTTTGAGAATTGGCGGTAACACCCGCTAAAATTGGTTTTCACTTCATCATTGCCCATATGCAAGGGGTTTAATGGCAATTTGAAATAAATTTATATAGTTGTTCGGTTTATATGGTAGCATGGGCATAATGGAAAAAAGTAAACGGATAATGCCTGCAAAACCTTTAAATTATCTGATTCTTGCATCGGCAGTTGCATTTGTTATTTTCATCAGTGGATGCGTTGATAATGATATTGGCAGTATCACTTGCCCAGTTATGTCAGGAGACAAACTTTGCGGCTATTGCTCGGAAGATGCTGCGCTGAGCGATAATCCCCATGCCGGAAAGTGCAGGTATTGCCCTACAGGCACAGCATGTATAATGGATGATATCTGCGGAGAACTATCCTGCCGTCAAAGCGGCAGTAATGGAGGGAACGGGGGAACCAGCGGCGGGGGGGGCGGAAAAACATACTATGCAAGCTGCAGCGGTTGTGATGGGCCCTACCGTACATATTCATATAGAGGCGCGGACTATTCCACTTGCAACTATTACTATCAATTATGCGTGGCTGCTTCTTGCGACAAGATTCTTGACAACTGCAGATAAAAGTTATAGTAGCTGGCAATTGTTTTTTACATTTTAGGCTAACAAAAAACAACAGAAGTGTCAGCCTAATTTTTTGCCAGGATTTTCTCTTTTTTCTGCGAGAAAATCTTTTTTGCATTCCGGACAGAAACAGCACTAGCGTTCATAAAGATAGTTAATATGACAAAAAGGATAAAAAACTAAA
>DATDTD010000030.1:0-20469 GCA_035290965.1 archaeon
CAGTAGGCGTTGTTGTTCGGCGTTGTGATTGTTCCCTTTGTGCTCTGGACAGCTGTTCCGTTGCTGTAGGCGAAAATATTGTTTTTGAAATTTGTTATTACAGAGCACTTTTCACCGGCTACCTGCCCTGTGTTTAAAATAATTGCCCCTCCGTTTGTTGCGTTTGAATTGTTGTCAAAAAAAGTGTTGTTGTAAAAATTCGTAATTGTCATGGTTATAATACACGAACCGCCTTCACCGTCTGCGGTTCCAAAAAGAGAAATTGCCCCGCCGAATTTTGCAGAATTGCTTTTGAAAAGGTTATTATAAAAATTTGTAATGGTTGAAGAATTGCCGCTAACACTTATGACTCCGCCGCTTCCGTTTATTGACCTGTTGTTTGAAAAAACATTGTTGTAAATGCCGGCAACTGTTGTTCCTGTGATTGATATTGCCACCCCCGAACCTGAGGGGGCAGTGTTGTCGGAAAAATTATTGTCATGAATCGTTGTTACAGGGGAAGAAAAAGCGACTGCCCCGCCCGAGCTGCTTTGGCTTGTATTGTTTATTATTGTGTTGTTGCCGAAATTTACTACTGTGCCGCTTGCAAGGAATGCAAAGCCGCCGCCGGATGTAGCAGTATTGTTTTTGAACAGGTTGCTGTTTACATCAAAAACTTTTGCATTGGAACCAATGTTTATTCCCGCGCCGCTGGTAGTGGCGGAATTGTTGTCGTGAATATTGCTGTCGTGGATTGAATTAAAGAATTTTGCAAAGCTAATCAAAATTCCAGTTTTTGCATAGCCAACAACCAAATGTGCGAAATCGTTTGAATCGGGAACCAGGCCCGCACTGGTGGAAAGATTAATGGCGTTTGAATAATCCCTGCCTTTTGCTGTTCCGCAATTCGCATCATTGCTTGTTCCCGTTATTGTGTCTCCCACAGAACAGTCGTTTTCGCTTGTAAAAACAATTTTTGAAGCGGCAGTTCCTTTTGCAATCAGAACTCCCTTGTTTGTTATGTTCAAATCAGTGTTTCCTGCGGGAGTTGCCTTGAATTTTACTACAGTGCCCGGATTAATGGTCAGCTGGCAGTTTTCAACATCAACATTTGAATCTGCATTGATGAAATAAGTGTTGCCCGAAGTCCAGGTAACGTTTGCATCCCCGCTGTTGCAGACTGCCTGTGTTATGGTTACTATTGCGCCGAATGCGTTCGGCAGAATAATAAAAACCAAAAGCAATGTGAAAAGAAAAGCAAATTTCCTCATTTTTATTCCTCTACTTAATAGGATTTTTTTTTATAAAAGGCTTTGCTTTTTTTTATCCCTGTTTTTTGTTTTCATTTTCGTTTTTTATTGCCCAGTAAAACCATGCAATGTATGCGATTGCGATAGTTAAAAACAAAAAAATCCTGAACAGGACATTGTGCGCTAATTCAATTGTTGAAATATCCGCGCTTGAAAGAATTATCAGGCTTGTTGCAGTTATGCGCAGGAAATTGAATGCAACAGCGACAAGCGCCCCAAAGATTGCGCCTAAAATTCTTTTTCTCCAGGAAATTCCAATGCTCGCGATTATTGCGGAAACAAGAATGAACAATTCCTGCAGCCCAGTGCATAACTCTGAAATCTGTATCTGAACCCCGTTCTGCAGGAAAATCACTGCGCTTTCCTGCACTGAAACATTCCCTTGAAAACCGAAAACTCCCAGGATTCCAAGCTCTGCCTGCGCAACTGCATTTTCTACTGCAGTTATGGGAACAAGCGAAACAATGCTTGAAATAAATATGTAAACTACAATGAAAAAAAGCAGGAATCTTCCTGTTTTTACGGCATCAAGCCTGTCAATCCTGAATCCGAAGCTGAAAAAATTTTTCCCTTCTTTTTTCTGCTGCATAAGAAACAAGCCGCCTGAGAATGTATGTTAATTCTTTTATATAAGTCTGCCTTTTTCCTTCAAATTAATTCGACTTTCGGGTTTTCTTCAAAGTGTTTGTCTCCGGTCAGGATTGTTGCATTCAATTGCTTTTGTTTCGCTAAAAGAAGAGCGTCAACCAATCCAAAGTTTTTGTGTTTTTTTCTTTTTTCAAACTTTATTTCAGCGGCTTCGAGCCAGTCGTTTGAAAAGGTTTCAACGACAGCGGAATCTGACTTTATTATAAACTGGATTTTGGAAAAATCTGTTTTTTCTCCCAAAGCCCAAAATTTTATTTCCGCAAGGCAGACATCCAGAGTGAACAATTCGTTTTCTTTTTTTTCAATTATTTTTTTTGCTTTTTCCCCGATTGCAGATGCCTTGAAATATTCTATCCAGGCATAGCTGTCTATAATGAATTTCATTGAACCACTTTCAGAATTCCCGTTCTTCCATTTCCCTCTTGAAAGATTTTGCGCCTTTGGCTATTCCAAAGCCGCTTACTCTTTTCAAAGAAGTAATGTCCAAATTTACTTTTTCCCCTTCCCTCAAGCCAAGCTTTTTCGCGGCTTCGCTCGGAATCCTTGTTCCCAAGGAATTGCCCCACTTTTTCACTTCAACAGTAACGTTAACCACAAAATCACCGGTAAAAACAGTGCACCGAACAAAATAAAAAGTTATACTATTTAGTATAACTAATTCAACCTTGCAGAGTTTACAAAAGAACGCCGCGGGGAAACAAATAGGGAAATATTTTTGATGGCAAGCATTGTGCCAATGCTTTCAAAAGCGAATGCAGCGGGCGTTTGGAAAGGCTTTTTATATAAGTTTATTTCTTTTAATAATAACCAAATTTTTTTAACGGTGTTGCTTTTGAAGATCGGGAATTTTGAAGTCGGGGACTATGTAATAAGGGAAGAGGGCGGCAAGAAGCACTTGGTTTTCGACTGCAGGAACTGCGTTTACGGCGCAAGCATGGGCGATGATTTCCACTGCAGGTTTCATGCGATTGCGATTCTCTCGGAAATAGACGCGGATTTGATAATCTGCTCGGAAGTTTATGAAAGAGTTTACGATGAAGAACAGTCAAAAATTCTTTCAGAGATTGCGGCTTTGAGGCAGAAATTCAATGTCGAAAGCGTCTGGAGCTACAGCCATCTCGGGGCGCCTGCAAAGGAGTGCGAGCAGTTTTTTTCCGGAAGGCACGACACTCTCGTTAAAATAACCCATGATTTGATTGCCTTTGACCCTTTGCTTGCATATCTCACTCTGCTGAAGGAAATCCGCATTGAAAAAACAAAAACCGCGGACTCCCCTCCAGAATACGGAAAATGCACTGTTCCCTTTGTCGAAACCCTTGAATATGTTCGGAAAGGATTTGAATCCACAAAGCTTATCCAGAAAAGCCGCGACATTCTTACAAAGCTGAAAGAAGACCCGAATACAAACGATGTTTACAAAATTATTTTTGAAGCAGAGGTAAAGCCGAGTTTTATAGGCTCAAGGCTTTTGTTCAAGGAAGTAGAACAGCTCGAGCTCCTTGATGAATACACTGTTTTGAAATCAAGCGTCCAGATTTTCAAGCATCCAGACAAGACAGAGGCGCTTTATTTCATTAATCCCCCGGAATATTCCCTCCCTCCTGAACAGTATTTTGTAATGAGCAAGACAAAGGAAATTGTAGCAGGTTATAAGCCGGGAAAAATTTCTCTGAGCTCTCTTGCAAAATCGCGCAGATACTTTGAAAGAATTTACGAATCTACAATCAAGGATGTTGCGCGCGAAAACAAGGTTCAATTGACAAACGAGGAAATTGCGGAGCTTTCGGAAATCGTTGCAAGGTATACTGTGGGCTATGGAATTCTTGAAATTTTGCTTTCGGACAAAAACCTTACTGATGTTTTTTTGGATTCTCCGATTGGACAAAGGCCTTTGTATGTGGTGCATTCGGAATTCGGGCAGTGCCAGACAAATATCCTGTACACGCAGGATGAGGCAGAAGGGCTTGTAAGCAAGCTTAGGGCAATGTCTGCAAGGCCTTTTGATGAGGCTCATCCTGTGCTTGATTTTGATTTGCCGGATATGGAAACAAGGACAGCGATTATAGGGCCTCCTCTTGCCCCCGATGGAATTGCTTTTGCTTTTCGCCTGCACAAGGTTACTCCCTGGACTCTGCCGCAGTTCATGGATTTGAATTTTTTGAATCCGCTTGCCGCAGGGCTGATTTCTTTTTTCATTGACAACCAGGCAAGCACTTTGATTACGGGAAGCAGGGGCTCGGGAAAAACCTCCCTGCTTACTGCGTGCGTGCTTGAAATTCTGCAGAACATAAGGATTATTGTGCAGGAAGACACTCTTGAGCTTCCAGTCCCCTATCTCAAGGAAATAGGCTTTAATGTCCAGCGCTTAAAAACAAGAAGCCCGATTTCTGTTTCAAAAACAGAATCTGAAGTTGCTCCTGAAGAGGCTTTGAGGACTGCTTTGCGCCTTGGAGATTCTGCTTTGGTTATTGGAGAAGTGAGAAGCAAGGAGGCAAAGGTTTTGTACGAGGCAATGAGAATCGGGGCAGCGGGAAACATTGTGATTGGGACTGTTCATGGAGAATCCGCTTACAGTGTCTGGGACAGGGTTGTGAATGATTTGGGAGTTCCGAGCACGAGCTTCAAGGCTACTGACCTTGTTGTTGTTGCCCGCCCTATACGATTTGCGGGCTCTTTGAAAAAAACAAAGCGCGTTGTCCAGATAACAGAAGTGAAAAAGCACTGGATTGAAGACCCCGAAAGAGAGGGCGGCCTGCTTGATCTGATGCTTTACGATGCGAAAAAAGACAATCTTGAACTTCTGGAGGACAATTTGAAGGAATCTGAATTGTTTTCAAAAATTTTGAAAGTGAGCGGCCTGACAATGAAGGAAATCTGGGAGGACATTAAAATGCGCGGCTCCTCAAAGGCATTTTTGGTTGAATTGAAGCGCAAATACAATATTCCGAAATTATTGGAAGCGGAAAACACTGTCCTCTGCAACAACAAGCTAATGCTTTTCAAGGAAGAGCAGATTTTAGCAGGGGAAAAAATAGATTATGCGCAGGTTTTGGGAAAATGGAAATTCTGGGTGCAGAATACTTTCCTGCCGAGATTCATAAAAAAGCCCGAGGCAAAGCCAGTGCAGAAAACAGCAAAGGCGAAGTGAGCAAAATTTTTTTTAATGATTTTTTATGGCTGACAAAAAGAAAACAGAGTTTTTCGAGCCCGAGGTTTCTCCCGGAGAATTGTACAGCAAAATAATTGTAAGCAGGGAGGAATTCGACAGGGGCGAGAGAGAGCTCGTAAAAAGAAAAGAGCCGCGCTTTGTGGAATTCTGCAAATCTGTTTACAAAAGATTCCCTTCTCTGGGGGGAAAGGCTGTTTTCACTCCCAAGCACAGGGAGGCAATTGATTTTTTAAGGTGGGATTTGAAGGCTGAGGAATTTTCCGCAACTGCAAAATTCACAATGATTCTTGCAATGGCGCTCGGAATAATCGCGGCAGTGCTGCTGTTGTTTTCGCCAGTGTTTGAAATAGTACTGGTTGCAGCACAGTTTGATTTGCTTGCCTATGTTTATATTTTCGGCCCCTTTATTGCGATTGCGCTCTATCTGACTTTTTATGTCCAGCAGTACCCCTTAAATGCCGCAAAGAAGGAGCAGACAAAGGCGCTCGGATATGTCCCTGAAATAGTGGGCTATATGGCAATGTCAATGAAGCTTGTTCCAAATCTTGAAAAATCAATCGAGTTCGCGGCGCAGCACGGCCGCGGAAAAATCGCTGAGGATTTCCGGCGCCTGCTCTGGGAAACTCAGATTGGCTTGTTCCATTCGCTTTCCGAAGGGCTTGACGATCTTGCATACAGATGGGGGCAGTTCAGCTCGGAGTTCAAGCAGGCATTGATGATGGTGCGCGCAAGCGTGCTTGAAAACACTGAGGCAAAGCGCTATCAATTATTGGACAAGACAATGGAAACAGTCCTCGATTCAATAAAAAACAAAATGGAGCAGTACGCAAGAAACCTTTCACAGCCTTCCACAATGCTTTTTTATGTCGGGGTATTATTGCCGCTGATCCTGATTATTATTCTTCCTGTGGGAAGCGCTTTTTCGGGAACTTCCATGGCAATGCCGGGAATCCTGATTGCGATTTACAATATTATTATTCCGATTGTCACTATTATTTTCGCGCGCCAGGTTATTTCACAGCGCCCCCCTACTTATATTCCTCCCAAGATTCCCGACAATTTTCCGGGGCTTCCTAAAAAAGGCACAATGAAAATAGGAAAATCCGGAGTAAACATTCTCATGGTTTCCGCAATTATTCTCATTGCGGGAATAGGGCTTTCTGTTTTTGCCTCTCAGGAGGGGCTGCCTCCAAAATCTTTGTTCGGGGCAGAAGCGCAGCTGCTTCCGGCAGACCCCGATCCAGTGCAGATAATCATAAGGGAAAAGGACTCCGCGGATTTTTTTGAGCCCGGAGGAAGGCGCTATCGGGAATTGTTGGCTGAAGGAAAAAAAGACGCGCAGGCAAAAAATCTCCTTGCAGTTGAAAAGCAGAAATTTTTCATGGAGCCGAAAAACGATGCCACTCCCTATAACCTTGTTTTCGGAATCATTATGAGCATTTCGATTGCGATTTTTGTTTTTGTTTATTACAACAATGTTTACAAGCGCAAAATCCAGAAGGAAATAATGCAGATGGAATCCGAATTCAAGGACTCCCTATACATCCTTGCCTCGCGCCTCGGGGAGAACAAGCCTGTCGAAGAGGCCCTGAAGCATACTAAAAACTTTCTTCCGAATCTCCTTGTTTCGCAGAAGATTTTTGCAAAAACAGTTGAAAACATAGAGCTGCTTGGCATGCCGCTTGAACAGGCGGTTTTCGACAAAAATTACGGCTCGCTGAAAAACATGCCTTCGGAAATTATCCAGAGCGCAATGAAAATTCTGGTTGATTCAGTCGAGCTTGGAGTGAATGTCGCCGCAAGGACACTGATTTCGCTTTCGCTGCAGCTCTCAAATTCCGAAAAAGTAAACAGAATGCTTTCCACTCTGATTTCCGATGTTGTTTCAATGATGAAAACAATGGTTGTTTTCATTGCCCCTATTGTCCTTGGAGTGACGACTGCACTGCAGAAGATTGTAATGATTACTCTTGCGGGCATCGCCTCCAGCGAAACAGTCCAGGGCCTGGGGGAAGGCACTGCAAGCGCGGGAACAGGCTTTTCCATTCCATTGCAGGGCATATCAGTAGAGGTTTTCCAGGACATGGTTACTCCAGTGCAGTTCCTGGTAATTGTAACTGTTTATGTGATAGAGCTTGTGGTAATAATGAGCTATTTTACGACAAAAATAGAGGAAGACAACGATCTGCTTGTGAAAATGAGCGTTGCAACTTCACTGCCGATTGCAGTAATTGTTTTCCTTGCTGCAGTGCTTGCCGCGAATGTTGTTGTCGGCGGATTTTTCGGCGGCGGTTGAATTGGGCATTGGAAAAGATTCGCGCGGGCAGGCCTTTGATGTTTACAGGCTGCTCATCGGAGCGCTAATCGGCATTGCAATCCTTGTTATTGTTGTTTCAATAATAAATTATCTTGAAACATGGAAATTCGAGGTGAGCCAGCGCCAGCTTTTTGAAGGCCTGGACAAGGCTGTGCAGACTCCGAATGGAGAGGTTGTCATTGAAAAAAACCTTACTTTGCGGCAGGGCGCTTTTTTTTCCGCAGAGGGCTTTGTGGAAAATTCGGGTTTGCAGCCCGGCTGTGTTGAAATCCGCGCAGCAAGCCTGAGCGCCTTTGAACTGCAGGGAACAAGTTTTTTGAAAATGAAATCAAACCTGCTTGTAACTGTTTATTACCAGTGCCTCAGAAACCAGCCAGACTGCGAAACCTTCTGCATTGTTTCCTTTGAAAAGGAACTCAAAAAGCCATGAAAACCTTTAAATATAAGAAACCAATTATTATAATCAGAGTTTGATTATAAATTTACTTTTGATTCGGGTGGTAAAAAATGTTTTTCAACAAAAAAGGGCAGGCATTCGATGTTTTCAAGCTGCTGATTGCGGCAATCATAGCAATAGCAATTCTGGTTGTATTGCTTCCTCTCCTGAGGCCTCCCGTGCTTCCGGGCAACGACCCCATAGGCGGTGCAAGGACTCTTATAAGCGACCTTGCAAACAAGCCCGCACTGCCGAGAACAAGCCAGCCAGTGATTTTTGCCGCGGGCGTAACCATCAATTCCAGGGGAATTGCCGAGGGCAGCAGCGGAGTTGTTACAGAAGAGGGAGTCTGCGTTTCCGCAGGCGATTTTTTTGAAAATACCCCGACCTGGGACACAACGGAATATAAAAACAGGGTTACTTATAACGGAACTTCGCAAAAAAACGTTTTATTGCACGCTATTTGCGATACAGGCAAAAGAATGGCGGGCAGAGACCTGCCGGATTACTGCGATGATTACGCGGAATGCTATGACTCTGAAATGAACCTGGAATGGTTCCAGGGATGCGGCTGCATTTCCGAGGAGTTCAGCGAAATGTGCTGTTTGGTAGCAGTAAAAAAAGCGGCATAAATTCTTTTCTTTTTTTTGAAAGCAGGCAATGCCTGCTTTTTTCCTGATTTTTCTTTTTTCTTAATCAAACCTAATTCTTTAAATACTTCTTTTGCCCTTTTTCTTAATGGTTTTTTGAATGAAAAGTTTTTTTTCAGAGCAGCGGGCGCAGAGCGAATGGAGTTCTGTTTACATGCTTTTGATTCTTGTCATTGCGGCAATAGCGCTCATAGCAATAATAAAGCCCATGTTCCAGAACAGCCAGCGCATTGTAAAGAACGCGCAGCCCGCACCCTCAAAGTAATTTTTTTTTGATTTTTGCTTTTGCTTTTAAAATTTTTTTTGCGGTTTTCTTATGCTCAAGCTCAACAGTAAGGCACAGGAGGAGGCTCCCTTCGAACTTTTAATTGCAGTAATCACAATGGGCTTTGTCCTTGTAATCGGCTTAGTGGCAATGAACCAGCTGCGCCTGCAGAAATGCGCGAACGAACTTGAAGCCCAGCTTGAGGACCTGAAAACAAAAATTGAAATCGTAGTAAACCAGAAAAGCCCGCAATTGCTCGATTTCAGGCAGTCAGAATGCTATAACCCGAAAAACGAGCACATAATAATCAGCCAGTCGAACAACACGCGCATCTGCTCTGATTCCTGCGCTTCCGGCTCTTCAATCTGCACTCTGCTGGAATACGTGGATTCAAAGGACGGGGTTTCTTTCAGAAAATGCCTGAACATAAATTCGAGCACTGCCTTTATTCCGCAGAATAACGCCGGGCAGTCCTGTACAGACCTTTCAGATGATGCAGCAGGCAAAAAAATCCTTGTCGATTTCAAGCAGACAATTGTGCGCGGCACTTATGATTTGCTGAACAGGACAGGGGCGAACACCTCGCCCATTATCTGCGCCTACTGCAGGCTGGGCTCGGGCGGCTGCGGTGCCATTGGAGAGGGATTTTTTTGCTTGCCTTTATTCTCAGCAAAATGAATCTCCTGATTCTTGTAACCGCGCTTGCGGCAATAATTGTTTATTTCATGTTCGGGCTTACTGACATTGTTGTTTCGAATTCCGCGCAGCAGATTGTAAACGCAAAGGCAGAGCAGGCGCTCGGGATTGCAAATTCAAACAAGCAGTGCTTTTCAACCCAGATAAACATGCCATATTCCATAAAATATTTCGGCTCCTCAAGGGAGTATTTTTATGCAATGAAAATTTCACGGATTCCGGAAATAACAAAGGAGGGGGAAAACAACACTCTGATTTTTGCAATTGCAAACAGGCAGCACATGGACAAGATAATTGCGGCAAAAAGCATTGACACAGACGCGGAAATAGTTTTGTTCGGAATTCCCGACCCCGAGACTTTCGAGCTTGCGCTGCAGCCGAGCACAAGCATAGTGATAGACCCCCAGGCAGTCACTCCCATAACCTCTTTTGTGCTTGTAAAGGAGACCTACAGCGGAGAAAATTATTTGTATGCGATTGCGTGCTCTTTCAGCGGCGACAGCTGCCAGGCAAATCTGGGGCAGGTCGGGGGCTGCATCAGAGCAGGGCGGGTTGCAAATGTGCCGCAGCACGAGTCAAGCTGCTTTCCTGCAGGAGTGTGCCCTCCATGAAGCGCGGTTTTTTAGGCCCCATAGGTGACGACCTTCCTTCGCTTATTCCGCTTGTTTTTGCGCTCATAATTTTCTTTTATTCCTTCACCTTTGCATGGAATATTTTCAATGAGAGAAGCAGTTCCTTCAACGACAATCTCGCTGTCCTTGAGCTTGCATCCACAATGCGCGGCAATTCCTATCTGGGAGGAACAGACGCCTTCCAGGCAAACTGCACAAAGGCAAAGGCAAGCATAAAGAGAATAAAATTTTCAGTAGGCCTTGTCGCTCTCTCGAATAATCCGCTTGCGGAAACAGGTTCAGAGCACTTTCAGGGCGCGGGTTCGGAAAACTTTTTTGCCCCGCAGGGCAATCCCGAAGGATTTTTGTGCTCAAATTCCGCTGAAGATGTCCCGAAGCTTTATTCAGTGAGGTTTTTTCCGGTTGCGCTTGAAAAAACAGGCAATGCGGCAGACGGCGGCGGCAGGTTTTTCGTAAAGCCAATGCTTCTGGTGGTGGTTACTTGGCACTGAAAAAATTTTCCTTGGATGCTAAAGGGCAGGCTGCGATTACTGACGCGCTTTATCTCCTGCTCATTGTCTCCGGGCTGAGCGTTCTGCTTTTTTCCTTTTCAATGAAATACGGCGGCACTGTTTCCCAGCAGATGGAAAACGAGTTCGGCATTGAATATTCCTCTTCCGCCTTCAAGACAATTTTTTACAGCAGCACTCCTCGCATCGCAGGCCAGTCGCTCGACTCAGAGTCCACAATTGAAATAGATTATCTGCTTGCAGCGGCAAAGGAGGATTTTGCGGACAACTGCATGCTTGACAATACAAGGGAAGTGCTTGCAAACAATATTGTCGGGATAATGGAGCCCCTGCAGGACAATTTTGATTACGCATTTTTAATTTTCAACAACGGAAACAACGAGAAGGTAATAGGCTGCAACGGGCACAGCAATCCAGTTGTTTTTCTCCTGTTTTTTTTGCACGACAAGGCATTTCCCGCATCTGCAAGTTCCGGCGAAACCAGCATCTGGCTCTGCAGCCCGCCAATGAATTCCGACGCATCCAAAACAATGGAATCCCTTCTTTCAAAGGTAGGCTCTGTCCCGAGGGCGAGCAGCCAGATGCAGCTGCCTGTTCTCCAGCAGCCGCTGAATACAATTGTTCCCCAGACAGCGGAAGCAACGCTTGCAATGTGGGTTTCAAAGGGAATGCCCGAAACAGAATTCAATGCGCTGAACTGCCAGCGCTACTGGCAGACAGTTGATGGAAAGTGGCAGCCCTGCCTGCAGACAGTCAATGACGCGCCGCAGAGCACGGGAAAATGCACGGCATAACTTAAAATTATTTTTTGATTGTTTTTCCGCATTTTGGGCAGACTATTTTTTTTTCGCTTCCGATTCTTTCTGTTTTTGCGCAGTTTTCGCAGAAAGCCGCCCCGCATTCCGGGCAGAAAATTATTTCCTCAGCGGTTTTTCCGCAGTTCGGGCATTTTCCCTCTCCTGAAGATTCCTTTCCTTCCCCTGTTTCAAGGTCTGAAAGCGAAAAATTATCCCCGAGCTCTTCCTCTCCAACATCCTCCTTTTCTTCTTCAGATTCGTCTGAAAAATCCCTTGGCTTTGTTTCCTCTGCCTCTTTCAAAAGCTCCTTTATTTTAATGCCTGTTTCGCTTTCCTGAACAGGCTGCGCAAATCCCCGCCCTCCTGCATTCGAAGGTTGTTTCTGCCTTGCGGCATCCCTTGCTTCCTTTGTGCGCGGGATTCTTCCTGTTCCCGCCTGCCTTGCCTGTCCTTGTTTTTGTTCGGGGGTTGCGCGCGCTTCTTGTTTTTGCAGCTGGCTGAAAATGTTTTCTGATATCTGCTCGTATTCGTCCTTTCTCGGGAGCCTTTTTTCTTTTTCCCTGAACTCCCGCACTTTTTTTACTGCAATCTGCAGCGCCTGCTGTTTTTTGTCCAATGGCTCTTCAAAGCCCTGTTTCTGCGATTGCTCGAAAATATTCTGCTCGAGCTCCGGATTGTCAAAGCGCTCTCTCTGCCCTGTTCCCTGCTCCCTGAATTCCTCTTCAGAGCCCTGTTTTCTGTAAAACCTTTTCATTCTTCTTGGGATTTCTTCAGACAAAAAAACACCGCTTTTTTAACCAAATTTTTCAGGCTATTATTATGTTTCTTAATTTGATAACGTTTTTATATTAGTTTTCACTTAAAATTAACTCATGTCTTTCGACGCCGCATCCATTGTTTTCGGGCTTCTGGATTTCCTGAGAATAGTAATTTTTGTCACTGTTCCCGTTTTCCTTGTTTCTCTCCCTGTCTTGTTTGCAAAGGAAAGGATTGCAAAAAAATTCAGTTTAAACTGGTTCCAAAGCGCCTTAATTACAACATATTTGGCAGTAACAATAATATTAATTTTTCTGTATCTCTATCCTTACGCTCTGGGCTTTTCCCAGAGCCAAATTGCAGGGCAAACAGCCCCTTCAATCCTTGCGACAACTCCCCAGGACATTCTAATTGCGGTTTTTTTGGGAATAATAAAAATCCTTACAACGGCTTTGATTCTAACTGTTCTCCTGCTTCCGTTCGAGTTTTTCGCTGTTTTTGCAGCTGAAAAACTAAAAGAGGCAAAAATCAGCGGAAAGGAAATTCCATTGCTCGCGCAGACATTTGCAGCGGCTTTCTGCACCTGCCTCCTTGCTTTAATAATTGTTTTTTTTATTTTTCCATGGACAGTCAACGGAATAATATTCCTGATTTACTGGGGATAAAAAATGCGCAAAGAGATTCTGGATTTTTTAAGCATCCTGCTTATTGCAGTGCTTTTCAATTCGACAATTGCATTTGCAGAAACAGGCGCTGCGGAAAACAAAACCCCTGAAAGCCAAAGCTCTCTCCCTGCTGAAACACTGCAGAGCCAGGACAGTTCAAATTTCATTCTTTCGCTTGCGGATTCTGCTCTTGAACAAAAACTTGCGCTTGCAGATGCGGAAAATGCCGCTGCCGATGAGGGAAGCGCTCCTTCCGCAGAACAGCCCGAGGTTACAACAACTGAAAAAGTCACTCAGTTTGCATGCATGAATCCTTCTACAAATCCGGATGAAACAGTTCTTGCTCCCAAGGAAGTAGACGCATTGAAAAAAGCAATCCAGAATCTCGAAACTCAGGGAGCACTGCCTTTTACGGGAAAGGAAATTACAACTCCGGAAGCTGACAAAAGCACTCTCCCTTTGAAGGACAGGGAAAAGCTTGAAAACTCGCAGATAATTATTCCTACTGGAGTGGGAAAAGACGCTATCCTGAGCAATATGCCCAATAGCAAGTTTTCTCCGGGGGAAGCCCCGATTTTGAATCTTAAGGGAAACGGGCCTTTTGCAATAGGAATTTCTTTGGACGATACTTTGAGAGTTGGAAGATGCGAGGACATTGCAACCCAGATTGACCAGAATTCCTGCACAATGACTGACAAGCGCATGCAATTGAGAAACAGCGGAGAGGGAATTACCCAGGATTTCAAGAATGTTTTTTCAGATTTGGGAGACTGGGTCGGATTCGGAGAGAACATGAATGAACAGCTTGGAGATTCGCAGACTCAGGCAATCCAGACTGCGCTTGCTTCCGAGCCAGATCCTTCGCAGACAACCTACAAGCAGATTGGCAGGCTTCCCGGAAATTTGATTAAGAACAGCATTAAGACACAGTCTTTTTCCGCAAGCATTGGCTCAAACTGCAATTCCAATGATTGTTTGATAAGCACTTACAGCGCATTTGACAAATATTTCAATTCCTGGTATTCCGCAGATTTGGTGATAAGCAATTTCGGCCCCACTCTCTTCGGGCAGGCAAAAAGATATCTGGGCAATTTAGGAAGAAGAGGCTGGCCCTGGGACATGTCGAATAATGCCTTTCTCAAGCAGTTCAGGAAAAACTTCCTGTCTCCGAGTTCCCTGCTCGGAAAGGCAAGAATAAAAAGCATGAATACAAGGATTGACAAATACGGCTTCGGGGAATACAGGAAACTGTTCTGGGAAGGCGCAGGCTGGCAGGACGGCTATGCTGCGGTTAAAGGCGGCGGAACAAGAAAATTATTGGACGACTGGACAAAGGCGGGAGGAAAGCTTGAATCGGAAATAAAAGATCCTGTGAGAAGAGGCGAATTTTTCAAGCTTGTAAATGACTGGCGCGGCGTTGCACAGGCGCATTCTGCGCTTGCAGAAGACGCTTTCCAGAGATATGACAGCGTAGTAAAGCAGTTCGGCATAAACAGCCTTGAGGGCAGGGCTGCAAGGATTGAATATGCGCAGACAAGCGCAAAGCTAATGAGCGAGCTGGATAATTTAGTGAAGCTTGATTTTCCCGAATTCTGGGCGCATGATTCTTCAGTGGGACTTTACAACAAGGCAATAAGGAATTCAGCCACAGGGCAGTATATTAAAATTTCAGAGGATTCCTCAAACATAAGCGCAGTAATGGACAAGTTTTCAAACGAAGCAAACTGGGCAGACTGGGAAGCATACGCTGCAAGAAAAGGAAGCCCGGAACACGTCTTTGACGCTACTGAAGAAGGATTCCTGAAAATCTGGGAGCCGAATCCAGCAGGGAGGCTGATTGACACTGTTTCTCCCGAAGATTTGCAGAAGCACTTTACAATTTTCCAGGGCAGAATGGTAAAGCTTGAAGACGGGACATTTATCCCGCTTGACACTGCAAACATTGAATTAATTTTAAAAGAAGCCGCGCCTTCGGGAAAAATACAGGTTTATGAACTGGGCTGGAAAGAAGCAGATCCTTTAACCCCGGATGATTTTGCCGCGAGATACACGCAATACAGGGTAAGAAACAGGCTTGTCAACCAGCTGCGGAACCATACAGACAGGCTGTACAACAGCCTGATTGAAAAAGGCTGGGCAGGCCAGAACAGGACTTATCTCTCATTGATTGACAAGGCAATGTCGCAGGAAGAAGACATCCTGAAAAGCTATTTTTCAATAAAGGGCGGGGCAAAATGGACAATAGTGCCATATGTTTACTGGGGATTGAAGCGCGGAGCAGGCCAGCCGAACTGGTCGGGATACCAGCTGCCTGATACATGGAGAACAACAGCGCTTTCATTGGGAGAAACAGATTTGTACAACGATTCATTCATTGACTTTTTTGCAAACGAAGGCAGCGATGAAGGCGATTTGTTTGCGCAGGCGCTGAATGTCCTGCCCTGGAAACTTATCCTGAACAAGATTGCGGACAATTATACGCCTGTCAAAAACACGTTTGATTCCTGGACAGGAAGAGGCACTGCGGGATTCAGGTCAAAGGTTGAAAACATTGCCGCGTTTTCAAACACAGGTTCGGAATGCGGAACATGCGACTGGACTTTCAACGGCATTGGAATAAACCCGCAGACAGGCGCGGGAGACTCAACTTTGGGATTCAGCACTCATGAAGGATTGAGCAGCATGCTGCTTGAAGATACATTAACAGACGATGCAAAGGAAAAGGGAAGCACTATTATTGCGTATGCACACCACACAAACCTTGATTTTACTCAGGGCGCGGATGCAGATGCCACTAACACAAAAATAGATTTGGTTCAGGACAAAAAAGACGGAAAAACCTGCCAGCAGGTCCTTGACAAAATTCCCGTTCTGGGATTTGTGGGAAAAGTCTTCAATGGAAAGCCTTCAAGGGTTGGAGCAGCGCTTGCCTTCGGGGAATCAATGGGATACGCTGTTTTCGGCTGGGCGGGAATTTTCGGCTCTGTTGCGCAGCAAACCCTGATTGCGCCGGAATTCAAGGACTGCACTGATGACATTGAAGGATATTACATTCATTTGTCAGCGCCCTCTGCAAAGGCAAAGGAAAAAACTTCAAGCCCCCAGCAGATTGCCAATGAAAAAGCCCCCGGGCTTGTAAAGAATGTTACAGACGCTGTTCTCGGGCCTGCAAAAACAGGCGACCAGCCAAAGAATTTTTTGGACACTGCAACAGACAAGATAAGGGAAGAGGTGCAGGCTGTTTCAGGCAATGCAAGCAACAGCTCAATCGTGCAGGCAAACGTGGAGTCAAAGAATTTTACATCAGGGCTGTATTTCGGAAAAAAACTTTTCTTTTTCTGGTACAAGGGAGAGCTGAATGTTTCAAAATACGACACTGAAACAAAAACACTTGTAAAGGATGAAGATTCAAAAATAGATGTTTTGATTGACAAGCAGGCAGGGCAGATTTCAGTAAACGGAAATCCCGTAATTACAAATCCCGATCTTACAAGGCTGACTGCCCCCAACGGAAACATTGCGGCAGAGGAAATACCGCAGAGAATAACAAAAATAATTCTCCCGAGCGACCCGAGCGTTGCCTCTGAAATACTTATGCAGATGAACATAAAGTCAGACATGCTGATTGCTGACACTGCAACAGCGCGCCTTGTTTTCGACTGCATTAGGACAGGCATAAAGGACCAGTCGGGAGTTGCGTGGAATTCAAACAATCTGAGTGATGCATTCGGAAAAGTAAAATCAATTGCTTCAGACACTCATCCCAATATTATTGCCGATGAATTAAGCAAGACAATAACAGCTGAAGGGACTCCGAGGGAAATTGTTTACGGCGACAATGCAGTCGCCTCAATAAAGGCAGATGCCGCAGTTGAACTTTCCGGAGACAAGGGAAACGCAAAAGTCGGAAAGCTCCAGTCAGTGCAGTTTGCAAACGGAGTAATTGTCTACAATCCAGCAAAGAACGAGCTTTTGATATGGCTGAAGCACAATGAAAAATCCATCCTGAACCAGAACGATGTTGAAGGATTATTGGCAAGCCCGGATTCCTATTCAAACCCGGATACAGGCTGCCCCGAGCCCGCAATAAACCTTGAAGCTATTCCAAAGGCGGGCAGCGACGCAATTGCAAACAGGGTTGAAAATTTCAATGATTCAATGCAGATTCAGGGGCCGTTCCAGACCTTTGATACTGACACTCACAGGTATATTTTCTATTCCAAACTGGTTGGCGGGGAATGCAAGAATTTCTTCAAGAGCATTGACAAGAAGACTGGCGAGGTTTACGACCAGGAAATTACAGGGCCGCTGCAAAAAACTCCTACAGGAGTACAGTTCACTACTGCGGACGGAAAAACTCATTCGCTTGATTTTTCCGCGCCGAACGGAGTCCCGACTGTTTCATACAACGGGCAGCCTGCAGAGGTTCTGAAAAGCGCATCAGGCCCCAACGGAAGCTTCTGGTATGACCCTGCATCAGGAAACTGGTATCCCGAAAACGCACAGCTTATTCCCCTTGACGCGGGATTCCAGCAGAAAGGCTTCAGCTCAATGGTTGGCCCTGACGGAAAAGTTTCCCAGGTTCCCGGAGGAAACCCGCTTACAGTTAATGTGGGGGCAGGAACAGGGCTTCCCTTTAATCTTCCTTCTTTGCCCGAAGGAATTGCAATGCTTTTGTTTTTTGCCTTATTGCTCTGCACAATAATTTTTGCGCGCGCAAAAATAGAAAAAATCTCGAAAAAACAGCCTTAAAATTACTTTGCACTTTATTATTTTTGTGCTGCAGATGCGTAAACAATTTGATTTTTTTTTGCTCCTGTTCCTTGCAAAAAAAACAGGCTTGTTTAATCCATTGAAAACAAGCACTGGCGAAATTGCCTTGGAGTTTCAGGTTTCACAGCAGACTGTTTCAAGAAAACTCCGCGAACTAAAGCAGAAAGGCCTGATTTCCTTTGTTTCCTCTCCGCAGGGCTGCGAGATTTCGCTTTCAGAAAAAGGCATTGCAGAAATCAAGAAGCATTTTTCCGAGCTCAAAACTTTTTTCGAATCGGGAAAAAAAACAAGAGAGCTTGAAGGAAAGGTTTCCTTCGGCTTCGGAGAAGGCAGGTATTATATTTCAAGAAAGCAGTATCTTGAACAGTTCAGGGAACTGTTGGGCTTCAAACCGTATTTCGGCACTTTGAATCTTTCAGTTGAAGAGCGCGCGCTTTCATCTTTTCTGCTCAATTCAAAGCCTGTTTTTATCCAGGGATTTTCAACCAAAGAGCGGAGCTTCGGCAGCTTAAAGGCATTCAGAATAAGCATTCATGGAGTTCAGGGAGCAATAATTATTCCCGAGCGCACAAAGCATCCCAAGAATATGATTGAAATAATCGCGCCTTTTTTTCTGCGCAAAAAATTTTCCCTGAAAGAAAACAGCATTGTAAAAATAAGGATTGCGGAATAATTTTTTTTCATTCAGTTCTTTTCTTAACATACTGCCCAATTATTCCTATTGTCCCGTGTATTTCTGCATTGAAGGCGCGTTCCGCATCTTTTACTGCCCTGTCAAAAGCAAGCTTGCTTCCAGTCCTCTGGTATTCCACAAGGGCATTTCCAAGCCCTTCGGAATATCGTGCAAGCGCCTGCTGTGTCAGTGTTTCCGCATTAATTTCCCTGATCCTGCCTGCGCTTTTTTCAAATCTGCCCCGATATCTCCTGATCTGCTTTGCCGTTGAATGTCTTCCAACCCCGAATATTTTTAAAGGAATTGCGCTGGCAACTGTTTTTATCGGATGCAGCCACCACGCCCCTTTTGGGTTCAGTGGATTCCAGCTTTGTATGATTTCTTTAAAAGTTGCAGGCCTTTTTTTTTCTGCATTCCAAAAGCCTATTGCAGTTTTTACAGGGTGCAGGTTTGCCGCAAATGCTTTTGTTTTTTCATCCACTTTTTCACGGGTTAAAAACAGGCCCTGCGCAAGCTTTGTTCTTTCCGCAATTTTCTCGGCAAGCACCCTTCTTTCGCCCTCAAAATCAATCGCACTGCGCGGATTTCGCCGTAAAATTCTCCTCGGCCTGCCTGTGTGAACATGGACATGGGTAGTGCTGCCTTCCACGCCGATATTTCCGCCGCGGACCCTGCGGTTGTTTATGATAAATTCGTCGGGCTGCCTCTCAAAACGATATTGGTTCCCGCCTATTGTTCCGCCAACTTTAACTCCCGGCAGATTCGGACCTTTTCTTCTTTTCCCTGGCATAAAAAACATTTCTTAAATTTTTTAATAAAAATATGGAAAGAATATCTACAAGGAATTACGGAAAAACGCGTTTTTATTCTATTACTCTTACTTTTGGTTTTTTGGCTTTCCGCAAATCCACGACAAATTCGTCGCCTTCCCGGACAAAGTGATATTTGTTTTTTACAATTTTTCCAGGGAGCATAACCCCCGGCAAATTTACTCCTGTTGGCGTTTTTCTGTTTCTTGGTCTTCTCGGCATTTTTTTTCCTCCTTTTCTCATTACTTTCATTATCTGCTTTCTTCCTGGTCACGGCATTTTTAATCACTTTAACCGTACATTGAAGGCGTCTGGTCGTCCTCGAGCTTCTGTACTTCTTCCCCTGTCTGCTTTACCTGCTCAAGATGTTCGAGCAAAGCCTTTTCTGTTTCCTTTGCTTCCTTCAAAAGCGGCTTTGTGTCTATTTCAACTCCCAATATTTGGCAGAGCTTTTCAATGAGCATTGCGCTTGCCTTGTAATCCGCGGCAATTTCAACGTTTCCAAGCAGAGAGAAAGCGTCAATGTTCTTGTCTTTCAATTCAAGAAGAATCAGCGCGTTCAATCCCGAGGTTATTCCTTCCTTTATTATTTCAACGTTGTTTTCTTTGAGTGTTTCTTTTGAAGCGTCATCCGAAGCAATTCCATAGATTATTTCCTTTCCCGCTTTTTCAGGCATTGCGCGAATCCCTGAAAGAGAAATTATTCTTGAAATTTTTTTTCTTTCAATCCATTCCACAATTGCCTTTGAAAGCTTTTCAATGAAAAACTGGGGAATAATCTGTTCCGAAAGCAAAATCACAAGCTTTCTTTTTTCGTCAACATAAATCCTTGAAGGATGAATAGGCAGGCCGTCATGCACTCTTATAATGGGAAGAAACATGTTTGATTCAATATAACCCATTTCTTCGAAGTTGAGCTTCTCAGCCAGATATTTTGCGCTGATTGTTCCCACAAGCCCCATGCCGGGAAAGCCCTCTATAAGCGAAAAGCCCTTCAAATCAAGGGGTTTTTTTTCGACAAAATTCACTGTGCTGTTGTCAATGTAAACCTTCAAAATATCACCAGTAAACAAAAGCGCTGAACAGGTTAATAAAACTTGCGCAGGCGGTTTTCAGAATTGCCTAAAAAAGCGCTTTTGCCGCAATGTTAACCGCAAAAGAAACAGGCAGGAGGAAAAGCGCGTACAAAAAAGCCTTTCTGGGATTTCCTTCCTGCGATGCAATGAAAAAGCTTGCAAGCAAGGCATACTCTGCCAAATAAATCTGGTTTGCAAAGATTGTTGTTTCAAGCAGTTCTTTTCTTGAAGCGCTTTCAATTCCAAGCTCAAGGCTCTGCAATCCCGAAAAATCAATTTCAGAAACCATTCCGATAATGAGCCCAAGCA